>CAIVVQ010000001.1 GCA_903909465.1 uncultured Opitutia bacterium
ACATCGGCCTGGAAACGGCGTCCCTCGTTGACGATTTCAGCGTTACGGAGGGCGAGCGTGGCCATGCCTTAAGATTCATCCATTGCGACCAACTCGCAAATGGAAAAATTACATCGTTGGCGTAATAACGTCCTGCAAGTCGGCCTTAGTCAGTCCTTCGGGCTTAATATTAACGGCTGAGATGTTGAAGGACGTGCGACGGTGGCTGAACTTGAGCTTAAAGTTGGTGATGAGCGAATTCTCGTTCGGGTAGAGCTCGTCCTTACGGGCGATCATCGAAGTGACGAGTTCTTCAATTTGTGGAACGGAAGAGCCAGGAAGCGCAGCGAGTTTAGCTTTGGCCTCCTTGATCTTGGCGGCACCTTCGATGGAGGCGTTCCAGATGAGGATGGCGACGTTCATGGCACCCTTGGCGGCGGTGCGGTTATTACCAGCTTGTTCAAGAATAGGCTGACAGAAGGTCGAGAACTTATCGGCGATGGTCAGGGCGCGTGGCGTTTTTTCGACGGGTTCGGACTCCGGGGTGGAGAAGTCCCTTTCAATGGGGCGGGGTTTGCGATTGCCGAAGGCACCGCGGGTCTGACGACGGGAGTGGGAAGAGGGCATGGCCGAGGGTCTTTAGCCAAGCCCATCTCGCGACGTGGGCAAGCCCATTCCCTTTGAGCGTCCCTTGACAGTGGGGCCGAATATCGCCAGCCTGCCTCTAAATTCCTGCCTAAACGTGAAAGACTACAGCGAAGTAATCCGAGCCCACCGTAGAGAGCACTTAGCCCGACCCCATTCGCTCCCGCGTGGCGTCCACCGTTATTTCGAAAGCACGATGCTGCCTCTGCCGATTGAAAAAGTTTTCGAATTCTTTTCGAAGGCTGAAAACTTACAGGCGATTACGCCGCCTGAATTACAATTCAAAATCACCACGCCGTTGCCCATCACGATGGGTCAAGGGACTTTGATTGATTATAAAATTAAACTCAGCGGTGTACCATTCGGTTGGCGCACGCGCATCACGCACTGGGATCCGCCCTATGCTTTTGCCGATCAGCAATTAAAAGGTCCGTACGCCATTTGGTTCCACACGCACACCTTTTCAGATGAAGGTGGCCGCACGCGCATGGACGACGAAGTGCTTTATAAGTTGCCGCTCTGGCCGTTGGGCGAAGTCGCTTACCCCTTTGTTAAAGGCAAGGTCTCCGAGATTTTCCAGTATCGCCGCAAAGCGATTAAGAAATTACTCGGCGTTTAATTAATCACCGCTGCGAGGTCGGAGAGCGCGTAGATAAACGCATCTGCGCCGGCTTTAACTTTCGCGCGTTCGGCGTAGCGACCAAAGCCGATGACGCGGTCGGCGTCGCCTTTAACTTCTAAATCGCTGGCACCATCGCCGACCATGATTACGCGGTCGGCCTTGAACTCGGCACGGAGTTTACGTGCGACCACATTCTTTCCTTTAGTTTTAGAAGTGGGGCAGGATTCATCGTAGCCTGCGTAACTACCATCGACATTGAATTTTAAAACCACGGCTTCAACGCGGTCGATACCGAGAATCTTGGCGAGAGGTTGGATGATTTGGGTGAAGCCACCGCTCACGATGACGATGGTCCAGCCGGCTTGACGTAATTGTTGGAGCGAGGCCACGGCGGTGGGCTCGATGTGGGCGATGTACTTAGCGCCGATAGCTTCGCACTCAGCCAGGGTAGGCTTAATCATGTTGAGGCGCTTGGCGAAAATCGCCTCCATGGGCGTGCCGCCATTCATGGCTGCATTAGTCATGTCCTCGACCGCCTTAAAAACTTCGGGTCCACGCAAGCGACCCAGCTCATCGATGCCTTCGATTGCCGAAAGGGTCGAATCG
>CAIVVQ010000002.1 GCA_903909465.1 uncultured Opitutia bacterium
AATTAAGTTTAGGCTTTTGGACCGGATTCTTTAATAAAACAAATGCACGAAGTGGCTTAGGGCATTCACTTGCCGCCCACGTCTTTCCTTACGCGCCGCGACATGAGAAGGATTTGCGTAAAATAGATTATAGGTGGAAGCGTATCAGAGATTTGAGAAACCGTGTTTTTCATCATGAAAGAATAATACATTGGAAGGATTTAGACTTACAGCATGAGGCTATTATCGAAGCGATAAGTTGGATTAGTCCGGAGGTGCATTTAATGTCGGTGCGGCTGGATCGCTTTAAAGCGACCCGAAATCAGGGCGTCGGTCCTTGGGTTGAGGTTGTTAACCAAATCGTCGATAGCCAGTGATAGGGGGTTGGTGCTCCTATCTATATTAAGGACTTAGTATATTTAGCGTAAGGTTGACCTTCCCAGCTATCCTGACGGAAGAGCTCCCGAGAGCTCTTGTCACCGGGAAGGAACCTTTCTCGCGAGCCTTGCGACTCACGAATATTATTTTGGAGTTCGGGCAGGGTGGGGCAATACAATTTCAGGGGGAACAAGTTCAGGGGGCAGTGGGTAAGTTGGCACGTGGGCATGGGGGATGAAGACATCAGGTTACGGGTGTCGGGTGACGGGAGGATTTCGGGGACCAGGTATTAGGTATCGGGAGTCAGGTATCAGGATTTAATTTCCCGACACCTGGAACCTGGCGCCTGATACCCGATACCTGAAACTCTCCTGAGACCTGGCACCTGGAACCCGATACAGATACAGCGGACGCCGGCGGAGCGGCGTCCCTACCCGATGCAAAGGAACTCGGCGGGGCTGAGGATGTGGACGCCGTACACCTTCGTGCCGAGCAGCCCTTTAAAATCAGCCTTATCTAGAGTGAGCAAGAATTCGGCTTTCTCAGCGAGCGAGGTGATAACGATAGGCCGGTCTTTAGTTTTTGAATAAACTAGAATCTGCGGAGTGGTGAGTCGGACGGCTACAATCCGGATCCGCGGCTTTATTATTTTATACCAGCGCTTCGCACAAATCGGGTCGAGCTTACTTATGTTATGTTCAACTTCTTGTACGCAATAGTCTGCCGTAGTTAGGGAATGCCCGTCACGCTGCGCTGTCGTAATTAAATAGTACGAGGCTCCACGAGTTGAGCCAGCGGCTGCCAGGAGCACGCTAGAGTCGAGGAACAGCCTCACTTCTTCTTTTTCTTTTTAACGGCTTTAAAGTCGGCTTCGTCGTTCAGGATCCAGCGCTCAATGGAATCTTTCGGTATGTCGCGAATGGGCATGGCGACGGCTGATTGCATGATGACCACGCCATCTTTCTCTTCCATGACAACCATAGGGGAGGCGAGGCGGTTGAGTTTAAGTTTAAGTCGAAGCTCCGGTGGCAGGGTGAGTGTGCCGCGTTTGCTAACTGGGAGAGTGTAGGTCATGCAGTAATGCTGTAATGCAGTAATGGGAGGGGCAACAAGAATTCAGGGGGCGGGTTGGCAAGGTGACACGTTGGCATGGGAGATGCATTCAAGGCAATGGGTAGGGTTCGCGCTCCGCGCGAACCGAGGTGAATATAGATACAGCGGACGTCGCGGAGCGGCGTCCCTACCCATTGCCTTGCAATGGGTGGAATCTTAACATCAATACCAAGCAATGGCCGAGAGATTCCAAACATTAGCGGGGCTGGTGCTGGTGCATACACGCGAGCAATCGTTTGCGGAGTTGGCCCGTCGGATCAATGCGCTCGCGGTTAAGGGTCCGGCTAGCGTGGGGTTGAGCGGTGGTTCGACGCCTAAAGCATTTTATACCTGGGTAGTTGCGAATAAAGCGCTCACGCCTGAGGCGATTGCCCGCATTGATTGGCACGTGAGTGATGAGCGTTGTGTGCCATTGAGTTCGGATGATTCGAATTTTGGTCACGCGGTACGCGGTATGTTGGATGCGCTCGGTGTCGCACAGGCCCGACGTTTTCCATGGCCGGTTGATTTAGCACCTGCGGCTGCTGCGGCTGCTTATGATGCAGCGTGGACGAAGGCCTCGCCGACTAAGGCCTTTGATATTTGTTTACTCGGTCTTGGGGATGATAGCCACATCGCCTCCTTGTGGCCTAAGTGTCCGTTGATTGGGACCAAGGGTGCACGATTTGTGGCCACCGAATGGCCTGGTCGGGGTTGGCGCCTAACCATTACCGAGTCGGGCCTGGCGCAGTGTGGCGAAGTCATCGTGCTCGTGAATGGTAAGTCCAAGGCGCCTGCATTGCAGGCGATTTGCAGGGGCCCATTAGACGCCTCCCAGCACCCAGGTCAGGTCTTACGTGCGATTGCGGCTAAGGTGACGTGGCTGGCGGATTCGGAAGCAGCGGCGCAACTGTAGTCGCAGGACTACGCTGCTTTAGAAGACTTCTTTGCGGCACCCTTGTCCGATTTAGTCTTATCCTCGCTAGTCTTTGCTTCAGAGCCTGCTGGATTGGGGTTCGAATCTAAAATCGTCTTCACATTATAGCTAGACACTCCTTCAATGGTTTTCTCGACCACGAAATATAAAATTCGTGTGTCGGCATCGAGGGCGATTTGAGAATTCGTGATGGAAACAGCTTCCCCGTCGCTCTTTTGTCCGACCACTGATAATTCGATGGAGGTCTGCTCGTTGAAGCTGGTGCTTTTAGCCTTTTGGCCTGGGCCTGCTTTAATCACGGCTCCATTTAGACTAGCAGCAATTTTCGCTTTCGAGAAATTAACTAGATAAAAACTTCCATAGGGAATCGTATCCGCTGATAAGTCGATAAACTGTTGAAAAATGGCCCCATTTTGAGGATTAGAGAAAAGAATCACCCCAACGTTTTTGCTTCCGGCTTTCTCTAGTTCCACGCTAAACGCTGGCTCGTAGGTAATGACGGGCTTACCTTCGCTATCCTTCCCTTCAATTTTACGTGTCAAAACGAGTGGCGGATCCCCTGCGTAATGAATGGGTGCGGTGAATGACATCACTGGTGGGTTTACAGCGAGATGATCTTTCCCGCTGCTTATATAGTAAGTCTCCCTTTTCTGTGGCGAAGCCCACCAAGTGAGTTGGACCGAGTAGCCCGCATCCTTTGGTTTATCCTTCTCCTTGTTCTTGTTATCAGCAGCAGCACTGAGGTGCTGAAGGTCTAAAGCCAATACACATAGAGAAAATAAAATTAGCTTTTTCATTTTAGACGTCTTGAGGGTTGAGCCACTTTAGGGAAATCGGCTTGAACCGGCGACCGAGTAAGCGGTTGAGATTGATAAGTTGATTCACCGTCGTGTCGCTTGACATATTTCTTTGGTACATGTCTACAATCGGCTTTGCGTCATAATCTGATTTCGATGCAGTTGGGTTATTATCGCGATAGGCAGGTGCGCGGATGTTCGGCTCAGCGGAAAACCCATTAACAGAACCGCTTTTGTATGATTGAGCCTGCTGATCGGTGATGCCTACGAAGTCTGATGAGCGCTGCGTGACAACTTCTACCCAGGCTTTACCGATGGAGTTACCGTTATTATCGAAAGCTTCACCAAAGGCTCGAATCACAAAAGTATCTGATCGGGCAGTGAGGTTGGGTCCTACTGAGTTCAAGATATCCATTTGGCTGATGATCCCCGGCGCGCCTTGGCCAGCAACCACGTCCTTATCGGAATTAGTTTTGCTCATGGCGCGAGCCGTTGGGAAGCGATCGTTAGCCTTAACTGGGAAATAGGGCGTCTGTAATGTTTGGTTACCACCGTCCACAGTCTGTCTGTAATTTGTGAAAGTTCCTCCAGAGTTTCCGATTTCGGTGTTACCGTTGACGGTACTTGCATCGATAGCTGCCTGAAGCGCACCCTTTAGGCCAAAGTTGTCATCATTGATTAAGCGACGGTTTACAAAATCGCCCAGCGACATAAATGGACCGCGCCGACGAACCTCATTTACGACTTCAGTTGCGAGCGAATCCAACTGAGCATCGGTAATGTCATGGTAGGATTCCCACGGTTTATTTGAACCGTCATTGGAGCCGAATGCGCGCGCAAATCGTGTTAGTGCTACGCCGGATGCGACGCTTCCGTCCGGCATCTTCTGTGTTTTCATAGCACCGAGCACAGCTTTCCAGGCGGCCTTGGAGGTCGAGTTTACATTGAAGCCACCATTGTAAAGAGAGCGGCGTCCAAGGAAAGAAGGGTGAGGGAAGCTGAGGAAATTAGGAAATATACTTGAGCTTGTGGGCTGCATTGTATCCGGAGTTTTTGATGCATCGGGAATATAGGTGACCCGTTTATTCGCCAATGGGTTGTACCCGCTTTCGAGTGCGGTCTTAATTCCGCTCATCGTTGTGCAGTCAATGTTGCTTACCGTCTTATTGCCTGCTGCGTCCAACGATATTTTTTGTGCAGCTTTAATTGCGTCAAGTGTGGGTAGGTTTGCCCCACTTGGCCAATTACCCGCATTATCGGAGTAAGATGGCTCCTGAGTGTTTAATCCGCTCAGCCAGAAACTATCCCAGAGCGCTAAATTCGATGCAAAGGCGACATCCGTTCGGACTGTGGCACGACCGCGGACGCTCTTGGCGGTACTCTTTAGCACTCCGGTGTTTGGATCAGTTGTTTGCACGCCCCCCGATTCAACCTTAACGGCATAACCATGTTCGGGAATCGAAGGATCATTGGCTGAATCCCATTTGGCACCGAAGTTGGTGCCTTTTGTGCCGGGCCAGTCACAAATTTTACTTAAGTCTTTGATTCCTGGATGCGCAAAAGACGAACCCACACTTAGGTCAGGATTCGCGCTGTCTTCGTTGGCGCTCACTTGCCCAAGTTGTGCGAGCGATAGTAGCGGGCGTCTTGGCAAAGCAAAAAGAATAACCTTAGACGTAGATTTACTTAGGGCTGAATTACCCCAGTAACCAGTGCCGTCACTTGAGTTGAAAGGTATCATTGGGTCGTTAGCAGTGATGCTTCTTTGGCTTTCCACCCATCCGACAGGTGCGTGGCTCTTTCCGTCGTAACTATAGAAGCTCGCCAGAACTGCACGTGTTCCGATGGCAAACGGCGACATAGGTGCAGTTCTTAACTCAGCAGGCGTAACCATTCTATTATTAGAGACGCTTGAATCGTTAGGTAAAACGTTGGTGTCTGTAACTGTACACTCAGTGCTTCCTCTAACAAAGAAATCGCAAATAAAGAAAGGATTTTTAATGCTGGACGTGGGCACCGACTTCTCTTGGCCGTTATCAGTCAGCGTAAGGCTTTGGCTGTACGTTAAGCCGAATCCTGTAACGGGTGCGCCAGGGTATTCGGGGTCGGTAACACCCTGGAGATATCCACTGGCAGCATTTCCGTAGGCAGGCCAACCTGCTGTTTGTGCTCTAAAACTCAGCAGAAGCGGTTCGTCTACTCCGTAAAGCTGGACAATCGCTTGGTTTCCATTCGTTAGAGCTTTGTATGAATCGTAGGCGAGAGGATACTGATTAGGGGTTTTTTGGGTGGGCGAGTCCTTCCAACTTGCTGGTTCGCCAATTGCGCCGACCCATCGACGTGTGGGACTGAGGTCGTTGCCGTCGTAGTCTTTTCTATATTGTAAATGAAAATTCCATTTTTGAGAACCCCCGTCGACGATATGTCCACTGCCTCGATATTTTCTGCCCTTTGGATCAACGGCGGGATCAAATAAATTATAGTTTCCGTAGTTTGTAGTTGGGCCGAAGTTGTTACCCGCAAAGTTGATTACTTTTACTGTTAATCCACTTTGTTTAATTGGCGAAAAGTTTGCTGCAACTTGCCCTGTTCCATCAACGAAGTAAGGCTTCCAATTGGGTGCAACTCCAGCCCCCTGGGTGTTGCTACCTATAACATCCCCAATAAGCGTCGAGTTGGCCCCGGTCTTAACGCTAGGATTTGTCACCCCAGTGAGTAATGAAACCGTTGGTAATTTAGAAGGATCCTGTAGTCCAATTACGAAAGTACTAGGGTCTTTTATTACGCTGTATTGAGTAGTCGGCGGGTTGTTCGCGGCTGAAGACATGCTCATATTTAAAGCAAATGGGTCCATCGGGAAGAACATGCAGGTCTGTGTTGTATCAATTTTTTTCTTAAACTGCCCTGGAATATCTATGCTATTGTAGCCCGATAGTTCTGTGTCGGTGGGGACTGCGGTGATTACTTGTACTTCCCCGGGTTCAAGACGGAAGGCAGCTGTATTGCCGTTTTCCCCTGCAAGGGCACGGAAGCTAAATTGTCTAGCGTTCTGATAGCTCTGCGCCGTGAATACGTCTCCGATTTGTTTACCGTTAAGAAAGAATTGAAACAGGTGCGTGACTTCTTTCTCGTTTGTAATCATCGCAATGCCGGGGAATTCAATCGGTGAATCGTAAGGATTGTGCACGACGATGAACGGGTCTACCGCAACTCCGAGTACGCCGTTTTTCCAAATGGTCGAATACATGAAGGCAAAGCGTATGACGCTCGGGGCAATCTTCATGCTCGTGGGCCAGGGAATAGTTGGTTCGGCTGTGGATAAAGTTGTGCTTGCTGAGCCGCTCCAGCTGGAAGCGTGCATCCGGTACTGAGGTGCGGGATCGGTTAGTGTTGAATAGTTGTAGTAAAAAGAAATCTTTCCACGGCTAGTGTCTGTACTGAGAGATGTTTTCCAGCCAATTGGACCGTCAGTAAACTTTACGCTTGAGCCTCCTGAACCAGTATAATTGTAAGGTGCTTTCAGCATGTAGGTGGAATTAGAGAGCGGCTCAGCACCGCGTGCCAATATAGTGATTCCGTCTTTAAAGCCCTGGTTGTCTTGACCTCTGATGGCCTGAGTTAGGTGGCATTGCTCAACCTCCATTTTGTAGGTGCGGTAATAATTTCGGTAGAGATCCCAAGTTGGCCCGCGCTCAATGCGTGCGTTTAAGTTATCCGAACCTGTATTCGGTGATTCGGTTCCATCGGTGATACTTGTGATGGGGTTGATTCTGTAAACAGACCCACCCCAAAAAGCTGAACGGAGTGGCACCTCGTAGACGAAGCCTGCGCGCTCGGGTGCCTCGCCGTTTTGAGTCTTTAGATCATTGTAGCGCAAACCCCCGTAGGCCTGTCCGATGAAGGTAGCAGCCCATTCTGGGGACCGTGGTGAAAACTTAAGTAGACCAGTAGTGGATGGCTGTGCGTAATTGTATGTTGAACCGTAGTTTGGTCGGTTAAAATCAATGTCCGAGTCTTTGGCATTTCCGCCATAACCACTAGCACCGATTGGATAGCCGGTTCCACTTTTTGGCCTGCTACGGTTGGAAGCATTATGGAAAAGTGCGGGTACGCGGTTTAAGGGGTCTGTTGTTACGGATGTTTTCTGACCGTAATACATTTCGAGACCGTGAAATGTAGTGTAAGGTAATTCGAAGGCGGTCGAGAGGTCTAATTTAACGCCACCGTTATAGGTGTCGGTAATAGTTGAATAAGAGACCGCCGTAACGTCGTGGAAGAGCGCTTTGGACGCATCCTTCATGGCGTCGCCAGCGGATGAACCGCCAATGGTGTTAGCCCATAGAATTAAACTGTTTCGATTATTAGCACGCGCAATGGTCGTGGTGTCCCAACTGTTTGCGCCACTGACATCGGTTGTGCGCCAAGTTCCCCAGCTGAATCCGGATGGGAAAACGCTGGCATCTTTTAAATCAGAGCCAGAAATGAGTTCGATGGCATTACGCTGTGCAGCAGAGCCGCGCAGGCCATCGTCCCAAGCATTAAGTGCGGTTTTGTATCCTGTGCCGTCTGCATTTACTGCTGCGTATGCATCGGGCAAATTAGCTTTAGCTTTGATGCCTTCGTCGCCGATCCAGAATGCGTAGCGTCCATTGATGCCTAGAGTGGTTGTGGCGCTATCTGAAGTAGGTCCAGCAAGAGGAACGGGTAGTGCATCGACTTGACCGTAGTATTCTTGGCCTTGCCGTGTCTTAGCTGTGGACGGAATGCTGATTGAGCCGCGCGAAAGAAGCGGCACTAAGGCCGCATCGGGTGTGGCAGAGATATCGTCGCCGAGAGAATCGATTAAAACCTGCCCGTCGTTGCTCGTTAAGTTGGAGAGCTCGTTACGTTCGACTCCGTCGGTTTGTGATTTAGCGGTGAAGTATGATCGGTTAGGCAGGTAATTAGGGAGCGGTTTTCCGTTTTTATATTCGGCGATTTCGAAGAACGTGGTCGAGGAATCGGAGATGTAGCAGGGGGAAGACAACCAGCCAAGGAAGAGGCGGGAATTGTGCGGATTCATCACGTCCCAGTCGCGAACTTTTGTGGCGTCGGCACCGCCCGTACACCAGACGCCGGTCCAGTAACGTTTTTGGTGTGAAAGTTTACCGCCCTTGGGTGCGGATGGATTGTAGATGGTGTCTCCCGAACCGGTTTGTGGAACGGTTTTTGAATAAGTAGACTGAGGCGTTTCACCTGCGTCGTACATATCCGCGCGCATCGTCACGCGTTGGTCGGGGCCGGCGAGTTGCTGTAATTGACCGAGCGCAATTTTAGCAGCGGCCATCGCATTGAGGCGCGCGCGCATGTAACCGGAGTGACTTTGGGCGAGGCGAGTTTCGACTTGGAGGAAGGCCGCGAGGACGATGACCATCATGACCATCGAGGCCATGATCGCTAACGAGAGTACGAGGGAAAATCCGGAACGCTTATGACTCATTGCAGCTGGGGAAAAGGGGTAGCCAAATAATGAATGATACCCCCCTTCGAATGTCAAAGAATTGAGGGGAAACCTCCTCTAACTGGATTTGACTAAAAACAGTCAAATACAGTATTTATGAACGAAAACAGTCATATAAACCTGTTTTTAGGAGGTTTGAGAGTGGGCTTGCTGACTTTGGCGGGGCGTTCAGCGTTTTGGCTGTGAACACTCTTATTGAAGGCGCAGGAATCTTTCTTTGGCCGCTCGGCTTCTGTTCGGTCCTGGCAGTCTACCTAATCACCGAGCGAGCACTCGCGTTAAATATCAATCGAGTGATTCCGTCATCGGTCATCAAGGCCGTGCGCGAGGGTCAGGCTTCGTCGATGAACTCCGATGCGGCACAAACTTTAGCCGGAAGAATTGTCCTGAAGTGGAAAGAGGGTGCGCAGGGTGAGGCACTCAAATCTTTTGCACGCGGCGAGCTCGTGCGTCTGCAGCGCGGATTTTTTCTCATCGATAGCATCGTCGCCGTGGCACCGTTGCTCGGTCTGCTCGGAACGGTGACAGGCTTAGCGACATTATTCCCACAACACGGCATGCCTGATTCACAAACGCTGACGCGTGGTGTGGGCTTGGCGTTGAGCACGACAATGATTGGTCTGTGCATCGCCATCCCCGCGGTGGTGGGCTCAAATTGGTTGGGCCGACGCCTGGAATTGATTTCATCGCAGGTCGATCAAATGGTGGAATTGCTCGAGCGGCAAAAGCGATGAGCCTGATTATCCCCCGTCGCCGTCGGAACGAAATCAATGTGATACCACTCATCGATGTGATGGTGGTGCTGGTGTTTTTCTTGTTGTTGGCGGGGCGTTTTGAGGAGGCGCGGACGTTGAATATCGTGCCGCCCACGGCGGATGCCGGCGGTGCGAGTGGTACGGCGGCGGGCGTCGTGATCGGCGTGGATCGCGCAGGCAAAATTTACTTAGAAGGAAAAGAAATCTCCCGAAAGGGATTGGATGCGGCACTGCAGGCCAAGGCCGCGCAGACGCCGGGTACGGAGGTCTTGATTGTCGCCGATGAGAAATCGCTGACGGGTGCGGCGGTGGGTGCACTCGATGCGGTGGCGAAGGCGGGGCTACGCCCGAGGTTGCTGACCCGGCCCACGCAGTGATTTATTATAAAAGGGTGGGGTAATTTCTAAACAATCCGCTTGAGCGGGTCGGTAAGTCGGGTGAAAGTGTGAGCCATGAGCGCCGACAAGAAATCCAGTGCCAACGGCAGCAAAGAAACTTTTGAAGTCGAGATGGCTAAGCTCGAGAAATTGGTCGAATCCTTGGAGTCGGGCACGGTGTCGCTCGATGAATTGGTGACCAAGTACGAAGAAGGCATGCGTTTGCTGAAGTCGTGTCAGTCTAACTTGCAGGCGGCGGAATTGCGGATCGAGCAACTCGGCAAAAAATCCAACGAGAGCGAGCAGGGGTAATGGCGATTCTGCCGACCATCAAAGGCCCGGCCGATGTGAAGGCGCTGGCACCTGAACAATTGCCAGAGTTGGCGAAGGAAATACGTGAGCGCCTGATTGCGGTGACGTCGCGTAATGGCGGACACATCGGGCCGAACCTCGGCGTGGTGGAATTGACGATTGCGTTGCATCGGGTGTTTTCGACGCCTGAGGATAAGTTCGTCTTCGACGTCGCACACCAAGGCTACGTACACAAAATTTTGACGGGCAGAAATGACGCGGGCTTTGAGGCTATCCGCCAGACGGGTGGGCTGAGCGGTTTTCTGAATCGCGAAGAGAGCTTACATGATGCGTATGGCGCGGGTCACGCGGGTACGGCGTTTTCGGCGGCCGTTGGCTTGGCGAATGCGCGCGATCGACTGGGTGAAGATACCCATGTCGTGGCTTTGATTGGCGATGCGGCGTTGACGTGCGGGGTGACGATGGAGGCGCTGAATAATGTGGCGGCTTCGACGAAGCGATTGGTCGTGATTTTAAATGATAATGAGTGGTCGATTGATAAGAACGTCGGAGATCGGAGAGCGTCGTGTAGGGAAAGAGTGTCTTCG
>CAIVVQ010000003.1 GCA_903909465.1 uncultured Opitutia bacterium
CAACCTCTCCAAGCTTACTTCCGCATCAATGCTGAAAACTTCGGTCAATTCGAACGCACGCTCATCATTGCCGATGAAGGCTCGGAAGTGACCTACATGGAAGGTTGCACCGCACCTAAGTTTGAAACTGCCACCCTGCACTCGGCCGTGGTTGAACTCGTTGCCCTCAAGGGTGCGAAGATACAATACATCACTGTCCAAAACTGGTCGGCCAACGTCTTTAACCTCGTTACCAAACGTGGTGTGGCCGAAGAAGACGCCGAAGTCCGCTGGATCGATTGTAATATCGGCTCTCGCTTGACGATGAAATACCCTGGCGTCGTGCTGCGCGGCAAACGTGCCCGCGGTGAAGTGCTCTCAATTGCCTTGGCCAACGACGGACAGCACCAAGACACGGGTGCCAAGATGATTCACGCGGCCGACGATACATCGTCGAACATTATCGCTAAATCCATCTCCGTTGGTGCCGGCCGCTCCACCTATCGTGGCCTTGTGCACATTCCCAAAACTTTGCGTAACTGCAAAAATAATACTGAGTGCGATGCCTTGCTCATCAATGAACACAGTCGTACTGATACTTATCCGGCTATTTCGGTGCGTGGACAAAAGAACTCAGTTCAACACGAAGCCAGCGTCTCTAAGGTTTCTGCCGAACAAATCTTCTACATGATGCAGCGCGGACTCACCGAAGGCGAAGCTATGTCCCTCGCGGTGAATGGTTTCGTTAACGACCTCGTGAAAGAATTCCCGATGGAATACTCGGTGGAATTAAAGCGTCTCATCGAACTACAAATGGAAGGTTCGGTCGGTTAATCATGAACACCCTTACTTCTATGCCTTCCGGCATTCTCGACTCCTCCCTCCAACAAAACGAAACCAAACGTTTTGCTGCGTACGACTGGTTCACTCAGTTACGTCAACAGGGCTGGAAAAACTTTGAGTCACTACCTTTACCCAAACGCGGTGATGAGAAATGGCGCTTCTCTGACACACGTTCGCTTTCATTAGCTGATTTCATCATCGCGGCTGCACCCAGCGACGACGATACCGCTAAGCTGATCGCGCAGTCGCACTTCATTGCCCGCCCTGCCGGACTCATCATCCACATCGATGGCCACTGCGTCCTGCGACCCGCCATCGCCCCCGAACTTGCCGCCCAAGGTGTAAAATTCGAATCACTCGAAGACGCCCTCCGTCATCACCCTGCCCTGCTCAAAGAATTCCTCCTAAAACACGAAGCAGGTCTCGGTGGTGCGAAATTCCTAGCGCTGCACCAAGCCTGGTTGCGTGCGGGCTATGTGCTCCACGTGCCGAAGGGCGTAGAAATCACTCAGCCCTTCGTCTCCGTAAACTGGACCCTCACCGATGGTGCCGCCATCTTCCCGCACGCCCTCGTCGTCGCAGGCGACCACGCGAAAGTTTCCATTCACGAATTCAATCTGTCGGCAGTTCCTCAACAACGGGCGCTCGCTATTTCAGCGGCGGACTTACATGCCGGCACCGGCGCGCAAATCTCTCGCTTCTCCGTGCAAGCCTGGGGCCAGAATACTCAGTCGTTTGAAATTTCTAATACCTGTGGTGGTCGCGATGCCCTCATCACTTCAGTCAATGCCGCTCTCGGATCCCGCCGCGCACGCCTCGAAAACACCGTACGCATTGAAGGCCCTGGTGCCGATGTTCGTCTGTACGGCATTAGCGTCGCCACCGGCGAACAAGAATTCGATCAACGCACCCTGCAGATTCACTCGGCTGGCAAAGCGAAATCTGACCTGCTCTTTAAGAACGTCTTACTCAATAAAGCCCGCACGATTTTCTCGGGCCTAATTAAAGTCGCACCTGACGCCCAGCAGACCGACGCTTATCAGACCAATCGCAACCTACTACTCTCCCCCGAAGCCGAAGCGGACTCGCTACCCGGACTCGAGATTGAAGCGAATGATGTGAAATGCTCGCACGGGGCTACTACCGGACAAGTTAATCCCGAAGAACTTTTCTACCTGCTCGCTCGTGGCATTCCCTTAGCCGTCGCTCAAGAATTACTCGCTGAAGGATTCCTCGAAGAAGTCCTCTCCAAAGTTGACAACGAAGAAGCTGCTGCGGTGGTTCGCGAAATGTTCCGTCAAAAATTCCATACTGCCTAATCCATGAGCGAAGACACCACAGGCCAACGCCACATTCCAAGCTCTAACGATCGCAACCTCACGCGCGACGTCCAAGCAACCGTCATTCCTGCGGGCGACCCCGCCGTGTTGCCCGCTGGCACCAAGGTGAATATCACTCACCGACTCGGTGGTAACTTCACCGTCGTGTGCGACTCAGGCATGTTCCGCATCCGCGGCTCCGATGCCGACTCCCTTAGCGAACCCATTCCGTCTGACTCTAATGAAGCCGAAGGAAAAACCGATGCTCACGGCTCCATCGGTACCGCCGAACACCCGGGTCACCACGGTAAGCCCAGCGATGAAACCATTTGGACTCAGCTCAAGACCGTCTTTGATCCTGAAATCCCTGTTAACATCGTCGACCTCGGTCTCGTTTACTCCTTACAGGTCGAGCCGATCGAAGGCTCGGCCGATCGCCACAGTGTTACGGTGGCCATGACACTCACCGCACCTGGTTGCGGCATGGGACCCGTCATCGCCGAAGACGCACGCAATCGCATTCTCACTGTGCCCGGAGTTAATCGTGCACAGGTCAGCATCGTTTGGGATCCGCCTTGGACTCAATCGATGATTTCTGAAGATGGTAAAATGCAATTAGGGCTGATTTAATTTCTAAGTGTCCGTCGAAGCCACGCCGCCCCTCAATCCGTACGATCCGGAATACATTGCTCGGAGTAATCGAGCAATCTTGGTCGGCCTGCAACGCCCCGAAGACACTGCGGAGGAAGCACAATCGCTGCTCAATGAGCTCCACGAACTCGTCAGCAATCTCGGCGTCGAAATCCGCGACTCACTCATCGCCAAAATTCGCGAAGAAAGCCCGCGGCACCTCGTGGGCTCTGGCAAGATGGAAGAAATTGCGGAACTCGCGCGTTCACATGAATGCGGACTAATCATTTTCGACGACGCCCTCTCGCCCGCACAACAACGCAACTGGGAAAAAGACTCGAAGGGCCTCCGTGCCATCGATCGGCAGGAAATCATTTTAGATATTTTCGTTTCACGGGCCAAAACCAAAGAGGCTGTCCTGCAGGTTGAACTCGCCAAGCTCCAGCAACAACTCCCACGACTGAAAAGGCTTTGGTCTCACCTTGACCGCCAACGCGGTGGTGGCGCCATGCAACGCGATGCGGGGGAAACGCAGATGGAAATGGATCAACGGAAAATCCGAGATAAGATTGCCAAAGTCCGTCGCGACCTCGCGTCCGTTGTTGCCCAACGTGCCACCCAGCGCAAACAACGTCACCGCGTTCCGCTACCTACCTTCTCGATTGTCGGTTACACTAACGCCGGAAAATCCTCGCTCCTCAATCGACTCACGGGTGCCAGCGTGCTCGCCGAAGATAAACTCTTTGCGACGCTTGATCCTACCACACGTCGCTTAAAACTTTCCTCTGGTCGTGCCATCCTCTTGACCGACACCGTGGGCTTTGTTCGTCGACTCCCCCACACACTCGTCGAAGCATTCAAAGCCACGCTCGAAGAGGCCGTGCAGGCCGACTTCTTGATTCACGTCGTCGACCTCTCTTCACCTGAGCGCGTGAAACATGCACAAACGACCTTGCAGGTTTTAATGGATATCGGTGCCGGCGAACGTCCGATTATTACGATTTTAAATAAAGCCGATCTGGCCGACGAGGCCACTCGCGCTGAAGCCCTGGCCGCTCACCCTGGCGCCATCCTCGTCAGCACCCTCAGCGGCGAAGGCATTCCTCGACTCCTGCAAACCATTGAAGATTGCGCGTCGGAGAATGACCTGAAGCTGACCCTGTTCATTCCGCACGATCAATACAGCCAACTATCCAAGCTCTACGCTGCAGCCTCCATTCTATCAGCCAAAGCCGAGGATAATGGCACCCGCGTTGTAGCTATTGTGCCCGAACGCCTGCAGGCAGGCTTCTTGCCCTGGGCCCTGAAAAGTTAGTTTTGGAACTTTTCGTACTGTTAAGGGTTATTCTATTCAGATAATACCTTCCTATGCTTCGCCTATCCCTACTTAGCCTTATCTGCGCTTCTACGTTCTCTTTTGCTGCCGACGACCCTAAAACGGCCGCCCGCCTCGCCACCTTCACCAAAGATATTAAACCCATTCTGGATAAAACTTGTATCAGCTGCCACGGAAAAGACGGTAAGAAGCCTAAGGGCGGCTTCAATGCCACCACCCTCGATGGCATCGTAAAAGGCGGCAAAGAAGAAGGCAAGGGCATCACCTGGGGCGATGCCGACAAAAGCTCCCTCTATCACCTCGCCTTTCTTGGTGCCACCGCGCCCAATGAAGACAAAGCGATGCCCCCCAAGAAACACGACCCGCTTACGACCGAGCAGTTAGCGACAATCAAAACTTGGATTGAAGCCAAGTAATTCAAAAACCCGCAGCTTGACCTGCGGGTTTTTTATTTACGGACAACTGTTCCCTCACTTGACCCCGCTAAGCGTTTGTCGCATCTTTAATTAACCCCAAACATCCATGAGCGAACGACGTGCCCTCGGTATCCGGTTAAGACTTCTCTTAACGGTAACCCCCAACCTCGCCCTAATCTTGGCTGCATGTTACTTACCCGCCGACGGATTATCACATGGTCCTGCCCTCTTCTCAATCATCGGTAATTTCCACATCATCGCGCTTCACTTGCCAGTTGCCCTGTTAATAATCATTCCGCTCTTTGAGTTCCTCGACTGGAGTCAACAGGCACAAACGGGCACTCGCCGTCTCAGCATGATAGCCGCGATCAGCACCTGGGCGGCCGCTTTTCTCGGCATTATTTACGCCCACTTTAACGGCTTCGATGGCGATGATGTTCAATTACACCTATGGACCGGTATTGCCGCTTCATGCCTCGCTTCCACCTCGTGGCTGCTCATTCACCAGAGCCGCACGACTCGCCTTACTTTCCAATTTCTGAGTATCTTTGCGATGTTCTACGCCGCACACATTGGTGGCGAAATGGTTCATGGCCCAGGCTTCCCCTTAAAGCCCAATAAGGTTTCAAAAAATCTCCCCTAATGTTTTCTCAAAAACTCCTGAACGTCGCTTGTCTCGCTCTCGCGACCCTTATCGCAGCGCCCTCACATGCTGCTACCGAAGAAAAATCGCCTAAGCCCTTACGCGTACTACTCGTGATTGGCGGCTGCTGTCATGATTATGCCACTCAGAAAGACTTATTGAAGAACGGCATCGAAGCCCGACTCAATGCCACCGTCGACATCGCCTACGATGGTACTAAGACGACCAAGCCACTTTTCGAAGCCTACAAAGGCACCGATTGGGCCAAGGGCTACGATGTTGTCGTGCACGACGAATGTGCCGCCGACATCACCGATTCGGCCTATGTCGAAAATATCCTGCAAGCCCACCGCAACGGTGTGCCCGCCGTCAACCTTCACTGCGCCATGCACAGCTACCGCTGGGGTAATTATAAAGAGCCAATCGCTGCGGGAGCCGATAATGCTCATTGGTATGAAATGATTGGCCTACAATCGACCGGCCACGGCCCCAAGCTCGCGGTGGATATTCAATTCACGGATCACGCCCACCCGATCACCACTGGTCTGGGCGACTGGACGACTTTCACCAACGAAGAACTTTATAACAATATAAAATTCATAGG
>CAIVVQ010000004.1 GCA_903909465.1 uncultured Opitutia bacterium
GGTGCGTGACCAAATTAAATTGGTCTTCGAAGCTTACGCTGCAGGTCTAAAGCAGCGTTAATTCAGTCGTATTACCTTTGTTCGCGAACGCGGCGTGCGTTGGCACGTCCGTAAGTGAAATAAACCACAATACCGATAGCCATCCAGACGAAGAGTCGAATCCAGGTGTCGAGTGGCAAGCTGATCCTCAGGTACAAACTTGCTAAAGCGCCTGCGGGTCCGACGAACCAAATCATAGGTGTACGGAATGGGCGGTTCAGGTTGGGGTCGAACTTGCGCAGTGCCACAACGCCAATGCAAACGAGGGCGAACGCGAAGAGGGTGCCGATGCTGCAAAGCTCGCCGACTAATTCAATCGGTGCCAGACCTGCGGCAACCATCACCAACATGCCGGTGACAAGTGTGATGCGTGCAGGGGTTTGAAAACGTTCATGCACTTTACCAAATGATTGGGGAAGTAATCCGTCTTTCGACATTGAATAAAAGACGCGCGTTTGTCCGAGCATCAGAACGAGAATCACGGAGCTGAGGCCGAGGATCGCACCGAATTTAATGAACGGCGCTAACCACGGAAGGCCTATGGCATCAATGCCTTTAGCGATCGGCTGCGCAACGTTGAGTTGGTCGTAAGGGACAACGCCCGTGAGTACGTAGGCCACTAAAATATAAAGCACGGTGCAAATTGCGAGTGAGCCCAAGATGCCAATTGGCATATCGCGCTGCGGGTTTTTCGATTCTTGTGCCGCGGTTGAAACCGCATCGAAACCAATGTAAGCGAAGAAGACGACGCCTGAGGCGCGTACGATTCCTTCCCAGCCAAATTGTCCGACGCCGGTGTTCGGTGGAATGAAAAGTCCTTCTGGGTTAGCGACCGTGATCCAGTTGGCGTGGGCCACGTGGCCGAGTCCGACCGCGATGAAGATAACCACGATAGTTACTTTAAGTACCACGAAGGCTGCGTTAACTTTCGCAGATTCTTCGATGCCGATGGTGAGAATGAGTGTGACCGCGGCGACCACGAGCATCGCCGGCAAGTTAATCACCGCACCCGTCCCAACGAAATGATAAGCACCCGTCGCCGGTTCTAAGACCCAGCTCACTGGGGCAGAAGACCAGGCACTGGCGATATGAACGCCGAAGCCTTCGAGAAAGCCTTTAAGATAGCCCGCCCAACCCACGGCTACGGTCACGGCACCCACGCCGTATTCGAGCACTAAGTCCCAGCCGATAATCCAAGCCATCAGTTCGCCGAGTGTGGCGTAAGAGTAAGTGTATGCGCTTCCCGCAACTGGAACAGCGGCTGCCATTTCTGAATAGCAGAGTCCAGCTAGGCCACAGGTGATGGCGCTGATAACGAAGGAGAGTACAACGGCGGGGCCGGCGTGGCTGGCGGCGGCGTGACCCGTGAGGACGAAGATACCGGCGCCGATGATGCCACCGATGCCGATCATCACGAGGTTGGTGGCGGAGAGCGAGCGCTTCAAGGTTCCGGCACCGGTCGAGGCTGCATCACGTTGAAGTTCACTGATACTTTTTCGGACGAAGAGACTCATAGAATTTGGGTAAGCATGTAATGACTTTAAATATAAAATGGAGCAAGCACCCTTGTGGGTGTCGCAATCATCGTTCCAGCTCGATTTTAGGCACTTATTCATCGAATAACGGACTTGGATTAAATTCGTCATTATCCTCGCACTTTTGCATTTGCCCCTTCACGGTGCCTTAATGCCATTTGCATCTCTAGGGCTCGACGCCTCCATTCTCAAAGCTGTATCCGACCAAGGATACACCGAGCCTACCCCTATTCAGAAGGCTGCGATCCCAGTTATTTTGGAAGGAACCGACGTCATTGGCATCGCCCAGACCGGTACCGGTAAGACCGCTGCGTTTACCTTGCCCCTTTTGACGCGTTTACTCCGCACACAATCTAATTCCCATAAGTCGCGTGTACGTTGTTTAATCTTGGCACCTACCCGCGAGCTCGTGGTGCAGATTGCTGAAAACGTTGCCGCTTATTCGCGTTATTCGGGTGCAGTCGTTGCGACCTGTTACGGTGGCGTTAGCGAGCGTCCTCAAATTGCGGCCCTGCGTAAGGGTTGCGATTTCCTAATTGCGACACCTGGCCGCTTGATGGATCTCGGTAGCCAAGGCCACGGCGATTTTTCCGCAGTAGAATATTTAGTACTCGATGAAGCCGACCGCATGTTGGACATGGGTTTTCTTCCGGCTATTAATACCATTGTTCGTGCGCTACCTAAGGAGCGTCAGACCTTGATGTTCTCGGCCACGCTTTCCCGCGAAATTGAAACGCTCACGAAGCAGTTCCAAAAATCGCCTAAGCTGATTGAAGTGGGTCGCCGCTCCAATCCCGCTGAAACCGTTACCCAATTGCTTTACGAGTGCCCAGGCGCACTCAAGCAAGTCATGCTTAACCAGCTCTTAAAGGACGAATCGTTCAACATGGTCTTGGTCTTCGCCCGCACGAAACACGGTGCCGATCGCGTTTGCCGTAAGTTGACCGCCGAGAAAATCCATTGTGCCGCTATCCACGCCAATCGCTCGCAGGCCCAGCGTCAGCGCGCCTTACAGGCTTTTAAGAATGGTGAAGTTCGCGTACTCGTGGCGACTGATATTGCATCACGCGGTATCGACGTTGATGGTATCAGTCACGTTATCAATTTCGACTTCCCAGACCAACTTGAAGATTACATCCACCGCATCGGCCGCACCGGTCGTGCCTTGTCCAAGGGTACCGCAATTACTTTCATTACACGCGAAGATTTAGGTGACCTCCGTCGTCTCGAAAAAATTGTCGGTAAACATTTACACTGCGGCAAGATGCAGGGCTTCGATTACTCGCAACAAGCTCCTGCTCGCGTGCCTGAAGATTTTATTCGCGAACGCGATCCTCGTGCCGGCGCACATAACAGTGAACGTCAAGGCAGGCCGCAGGGCGGACGCAATGGCGGTTTCCGTGCCGCGCAAGGCAGCTACCGTCCATTCGGTCGCCCTGGTACACGTCGATCGGGCGGACCTAAGTAAGGCTTTTTGTCGGGTTGACAACCAAGGGGCCAGACCGCTTAACAAACCTTCCTTTTTTCGGGCTGTAGCGTAGCCTGGTAGCGCGCTTGCATGGGGTGCAAGAGGTCGTGAGTTCGAATCTCACCAGCCCGACCAAAGGAAGTTTAAGTAGGGGGCACGTGGGCATGTTGGCACGTGGGCAAGGGGAATGCTAAATGCATTGGGTAGGGACGGCGCTCCGTCGCCGTCCGTGTATCTGGGTAGGGACACGTGACCCACGTGCCCCCTGAATTAGTTACCTTGAATCATCCACGACCTCGGTTTTATAACCAACCCATGCGATCGATTATCATCCTCTTTCTATCGACACTCATCGTGCGGGCCGAAAACACGGCAACGACACCTGTGCCGAAGGAAACAAAGGGTTGGTTGGCACGCCACGAATCCATTAACGCCAAGGCCAAGCAGGGTGGAATTGATTTAGTTTATATTGGCGACTCCATCGTCCAACAGTTTGAGACCAAGGGTAAAGAGGTATGGGATTATTATTATGTACCACGTCACGCGCTTAACTTGGGCATCAGTGCCGATCGCACGCAGCATGTAATCTGGCGTATCGATCACGGTAACCTCGATGGACTGCACCCGAAATTGACCATCATCATGATTGGACAGAATAACGGTGGTCATAACACGGCCCAAGAAATCGCCGAGGGCGTGACAGCTGTTGTGCAACGCGTTCAGGCTAAATGCCCGGAATCCAAAATCCTTCTCTTGGCAATTTTTCAACGTCGCCCTCAAATTACACCCGAGCGAGCCGTGTTGGATGAAGCTAATGCCACTATCGCTAAACTCGCCGACGGTAAAACAATTCACTATCTAAATATAAATCCTGTTTTCGTGCAGCCGGATGGGTCGATTCCTGCTGAGCTCATGCCCGACTTCGAACACCCCAGTCCGTTAGGAAATAAAGTTTGGGCCGAAGCCATCGAGCCAAAGGTCGCTGAGCTCTTCGGTGATAAACCACTCCCGGCGTTGAAGCGATAGAAGGGGGCGGGTTGGCACGTTGGCAAGGTGACATGGGGAGATGCCAATGTCTTGGGTAGGGACGGCGCTCCGTCGCCGTCCGTGTATCTCGGGTAGAACCCCCTTGCCAACGTGCCAACTTGCCCGCTCGTCCGCTGGATTCTTCCTCACTCCGACGGACTCAGTAAGAATGCGAAGGTGAATCCGGTGAGCCAGACCAGTATCGAGAAACCGAAAATCCAGTAAGATATTTTTCGTCCCAATATACAGGCATCAGCCAATTTTTTATCAGCCGGACAGGGCAGATTTCTTGCCCACCAAAGCCAGGCGCCACCGAAAATTAATAAAACACCCGATAAACTAAATACGAAAGGCTTATGCAGGGAGATCCAAGTCAGTTGCGGAAAGCGATTGAGCGTAGAGGCGAGCGTGGCGCCCAATCCAAGCGACACCAGCAAGGCGGGAAGGGCGCAGCAGAGTAGGGTCGATGCGGAAGTAAACAGCGTCAGAAATGGGACGCCTAAGGTTTGCACCCATGCGCGGAAGCGACTCATTTCGAATTCTTTTTCAGGGTCTCTTTGATCGAATCAAACGACTCGCTTGGGTAAGTCACGGCACGTAAATTGAAGCCAGCTTCAGTCACAATTTCCTTCGCTTTGTCTTCGGGGAGTTTTTGACCGGCTTTTAATTCTATAAGTACCGTTTGGGCTGCGAGGTTAACGTACACGGCGGAAACTTCAGGCAGTTTGCTGAATGTCTTAGTGATGTTGCTCGCGCAGAAATTACAGACCAGTCCGTCAACCGTGAGTTTAACGACTGTGCCTCCGCTGGATTGTCCCTCGTTGGTAGAGGATTTTTTGGAATCTGTTCCACTGGCTTTTATTTTTTCTAAATATTTTTTAGGGTCGGCATCAAAATCTTTACGGCAGGCCTTGCAGCAGAGTTTAATTTCTTGGTCTTGGTAGACGAAGACAACGGGCACGCCCATACTGCCTAGTTTCTCGTCTGAGACGATGCAGCGATCAAGCGGGTAGGGTTTGACGTCGTTGCTGGGTGATGCACCCGCAATGGCCGTTAACCCGATGAGACAGATGCAGAGATGGAGGATTTTTTTCATAAATTAAAAAAGTGAGCGTATGCCTGCTTCAGCATGATAGCCGTGACTGGAGTGCATGACACGCAATTCGAGGAGTAAGTCTTGGTGCATGAGTACTAAGGACGGCCCATGGGAGAAGCCACTGCCTTCACCATTCTCGTGTTGAAGGGTCCAGTATATCCAGGGTGCCCATTCGTCGTATTCGGCTAGCCACGGCGCCCAACCACCCATGAGTGTGCTCGCTAGGCGGCTGCCAGATGGCACGAACACTGCCTGTTCCTGTAACATGATGTGCCAGTGGCGGTCTTCCCAGTCGGCCAGTGCGGATACGGTGCTCGCCCAGCCTTCGCGATTCCCCGCTCGGCCCCGTCCGATGCCAGCGCCAACCGAAATATTCCCCTGCGAATCCTGGTTGTTCCAACGTTTCACAAGTTGATTTATAATCACAACTTCAGCCTCAACGCTTTTTCCCTCTCCGGTGTTGAAAGAGTAGCCGCCAAACCCAATCGCACGAAATCCGCTAAAGCTTCGGCCGACTTCGGTATACGAAAAGGTGTGCCCGTATTCCGCTTTGAGGAAATTGATGCCAGGTGCGGAAATCATCTGGGCCTGCACGAGGCTGATGCATGCGAATGCCAATAGGGCTGCCAGTGCTTTACGCATCAGATCTATCCTAAGCGTAATGCAGGCCAGTTCAACCCAAGATGGTAATTTAACCCATGCCCCAACCATACCCCATGCCAACGTGTCCCCTGAACTAGTACTACTATTTCGTACCTGTACCGATTGTCGGTACTACTGGCAGGTCTTTGAGGCCGAGCTCTATGATCTTGGCTGCCACTTGTTCTTTGGTTCCGATGAAGCTATAGTTGCGAGTGTAGATCGACGAGGGTGCGGTGTAGTCGCGTTTGAAGATAACCTTGCCGTTTTCATACAGTATGACGGTTTGTCCGGCTTTGGGTGATAGCGAGACCGGGTAATCTAAAAGTTGATGAGGTGTTTGAACGACTGGAGCGACGGGTGTTATCACAGGTGCTGGGAGGTCTTTAAGGCCGAGCTCTATGATCTTGGCCGCAACTTCTTCCTTGGTTCCGATGAAGCTATAGTTGCGAGTGAAGATTGATGAGGGTGCGGTGTAGTCGCGTTTGAAGATAACCTTGCCGTTTTCATACAGTATGACGGTTTGTCCGGCTTTGGGTGATA
>CAIVVQ010000005.1 GCA_903909465.1 uncultured Opitutia bacterium
GGGCGACTTAAACACCGCCGCGATAAATTTACCTGAGCCATCTGGCTCATCACCGGCCGAGAAACCACCTGGAATCATCAGAATCTGCGAACGCTTAATCGCTTCAGCCAATGCTTGGAGGGATTCCGATAAGCCACTGCCATCTAAATTTCTTAAGACTAAAATTTCGGGTTCGGCACCAGCTTGGCGGAACGCACGGGCGGTGTCGTACTCACAGTTACTCCCTGGAAAAACTGGGATGATAACGCGCGGACGGGCCACTTTCACCTTGGGCTTTAATCCAGAACGCACCGCAAAAGAAATGACCGCGGGTATGCCTTCCGGCTCACTCGCACGCGTAGGGAAGACCGATTCCAATACACCTTCATGAGCGGCTAAAAGTTTTTCGACCGCAACGACTGCACCCGGCCAAGTGATTTCCGCCTTAGGCGAAGTCTTGCCGAGAACACGGTGGGGTAAGCCACCGAGGTCGGAAACGGAAGCCACTTCGAGCACCAATGAGCCATAAGAAGGAATCAAGAAGTCTGCCGCGGGTGCAGCGTCGAGTGTTACGCCGATCCGATTACCAAAAGTCATACGGGCCAACGCGTGCCCCACTCCACCCAGACGCACTGCCGTGGCTGCACGCACTTTACCTGCCTTAATTAGAGCGTGCACCGACGCTAAACGTTCACGGGCGATTTTTAAATCAGGTAAGAGAGCGGAAGTACGTGGCACATCTACCACCACCACAGCTGAACCCGGCTGTTTAAACTCGGCAGAAATTACTTGCGATGCCTTACCAGGAACAATCGCAAAAGAGACAAGGGTTGGTGGTACATCAAGGTCCTTAAACGAACCAGACATACTATCCTTACCACCAATCGCGGCTGTGCCGAATTCAAGTTGTGCTTCAAGTGCACCGAGCAATGCCACCAACGGCTTGCCCCAGCGCTTTGGATCTTGTGCGAGTTTTTCAAAATATTCCTGAAGCGTCAGTCGCGCCCGTGCTGGATTTCCACCCGCCGCAGTCAAACGTGCGAGCGACTCAACGACCGCACAGACGGCACCGTGTCCAGGCGACCATTGCGCGACCTCGGGATTAAATCCGTACGACATAATCGTACAAACATCGGTCTCACCGTTGAGCACGGGCAACTTCGCTGCCATCGCCTCTTGCGGCGTGCTCTGCGTGATACCACCAAAAGGATGCAACACCGTGTTGGCACCAATTGACGCATCAAAGCGCTCAACCAATCCACGCTGTGAAGCATTTGGAAGCGATGAAAGGGTCGCAACTAAATCATCAGCGGTGATTGTTTTAGTAGCAGAAAGGAAAGGATTTTTACTCGCATCGGGCGCTTGCACTTTTGCGGTCGCAGTTTGGGTGACACCGTTGGTATCCAGAAAATCGCGCGCGATATCCACCACGCGCTGCCCGCGCCACTCCATGATGAGACGGCCCGTATTGGTAACATCGGCAACTAAAACGCCTTCAAGGTTTTCGCGCCGAGCCGCCGCTAAAAATGCGGCGACATCCTTAGGCTCAAGCACCACCGCCATGCGCTCCTGCGATTCGGATAAAGCAATTTCGGTGCCATCGAGGCCGTCATACTTCAACGGCACTCGATCTAGGTGAACATGCAAGGATGGGGCGAGTTCACCAATCGCCACCGAAACCCCACCCGCACCAAAATCGTTACAGCGCTTAATCAGTTTACTGACCGCAGGGTCACGGAAAAGTCGCTGGAGTTTTCGCTCTGTCGGCGCATCGCCTTTTTGCACTTCGGCCGAATTCTGCAAAGCCGTTTCAGTATGTTCTTTCGAAGAGCCAGTCGCGCCACCCACACCGTCGCGGCCCGTACGGCCACCGACCAAAACAATCACATCACCAGGAGCTGGAACTTCACGTCGCACGCAATCACGAGGCCCCGCTGCCACGACCGCGCCGATTTCCATACGCTTGGCCACATAGCCTGGATGATAGTGTTCCGAAACCAAACCCGTCGCGAGACCGATTTGATTACCGTAAGATGA
>CAIVVQ010000006.1 GCA_903909465.1 uncultured Opitutia bacterium
CTGGTGGGGGGCATGGTTAATTAAAAATCCAACCCTTCCGATTATCGCACCCCATCAGTGGTTTGGGAAAAATCACACCCACTACGACACCAAGGATTTAATACCCTCAAGGTGGATTATTCAGGATAGCTGAAACACATTCAGGGATGATGACTAATCTACAACGAAATCGCTTCCTAATTGACGATTACCATCCCAATGCGGGTGCGTCCCCAAGTGAAAACAGTTAACTCCATCAATTAAAATGACAACGGTAAAGTTCGAATTAAATCGCAGGTCACATTGCGAAGCGTTCTCCGAACTATCATAAAATACATTTTTCCAGTAAAGCTGAAAGAAGCCATGAATTCCGTCGGAGTGGTTGTTATAATTTATGATGTTTTTCATATTCCTCAAGTCACTCTGGCAGCTGAAATCATAACGGTTCACTCCATATAATGCGGCCTCATTTAGTTGCTTATTATCGGCGAGTGCAACGACTTCAGTGAAACTACTTGATATGCAAATATCGGAGTCCAGCAGCAGGTGCCAATCGTTAGGGAAATTTTTATAGGCGTACTCCTGGGCATATTTAATCGCACCCCCCTTATCAAAAGTGCGCGAATGATTTTTAAAATCCCAATAGAGAATAATTAAATCAGGGTTATTGGTGAGAAAGTCTATAGTTTTGGAATCATTATGGCTGGTAACAAAAATCCACTTCTTGAAGAAGCCTTTGTTGGCCAAATGTACGATCGGTAAAACGTCGGAATAGTTTGTCGATACGGTGATAGCTATCATGATTTTTATTCTTTAAGGAGCTCACCACTGGGTAGCTACGTGACCAACGGGTGATTCAACTTAGGCCGTCTTTAATTTGGGACGGCGGGCAGCAAAGCCGAGAGATGTGCAAAGCCCTCCAGCAACGAACAGAGCAATGGAGTGGATTTCATCTGGATAAAATAGTTTGCTGCGCTAGCGATAACTCCATTGGGCAAACTATTCTACGCCACTTGTTACCAAGAAAGGTTAAGTCATTAGAAGGTGTATGCAATGGATACTTTTAGTTATAATTCTGGAATGAAGGCTAATTGGCTCGTTTAACGGACATCGCCAGGAATGAGGGCATGAAATCGGACGGGGGACTGTGCTCCCTGATGGCCGTTTGATTTAGGCAGAATCGCCCCTACCCAATGAAAAACCTACTGATCAAATTAAGCTTCGTGACGGAGCGTCTCCCCTTGTCGTCATGTCACTGCGCCAACGTGTCACCCAAACCTAAACAGGCTACAATTTACAACCGCGATAGCGAAGGCCAGGCCGGCTGCGCTGATACCGATTAGCCTTGGCGGCGATTTTACTGTAGATTAAATGCCGTCATAGCCATCGCCTCATGGACGTAATTATTACAGTAGCGTTCGGCTATCAACCTCAGCTAATTGAACCCTTTATACTCTCTCTCAGAAAAGTGTATAGTGGCCGCTTGGTCCTGGTAATTTCAAGTTCGCAGCTCGAAGAGATGTCACAACTCATAAGTTTCTACAATATTGAGCCACTGACCGTGCAACATAGTGATGGAATCAGCGTAATGGCAGAAAGGTATTTTATTTTCCGTGATTTCTTGGCGTCCAATAAAGGGATTAACCGATGTTTTTTGACTGACTCACGGGATGTGATTTTCCAGTCCTCCCCTTTTTCAATCGAAACACCGCACTTATACCTCTACTCCGAGCCAGTTAAGTTTTCGCAGTGCGAATATAACGGACCATGGATTAGTAAATATTATGGGGATGATTTGCTCTCTCGTGTCAGTGAAAATTTGGTGCTTTGTGCAGGCACAACTTTGGGGAGTTATGATTTAATCACTCAATACGTGGATCGGATGTGCAGTGAGCTGCATAGGCACATGAACCAGCCCCAAGAGTTGGTGGACCAGCCGATGCACAATTTTTTGTACTATACAGGCCAACTCCCCTCGGCAGAGGTAAGGGCACATGGCTTTTCAGAAGTACAAACGTTGCATCACGAGAAAGTCTTTTCATTTGATAGTGAGGGCTTCCTTCTAAACCGAGACGGAAGTAGAGTGCCGGTCATACATCAATACGATCGTCACAAGCAGTATTTCCCAAAATTTGAACAGATGCTCAATCGACAGACGTGAGACGAATTAGAATTTACCCCGAAACGTGTTCCATTTCTATGCCCCCTACCACCACCCCACCTGTAATCTTGTTATCTTGTTTGTTGGTGCCCAAGACCGGACTCGAACCGGTAAGCCTCGCGGCGGCAGATTTTAAGTCTGATGTGTATACCATTCCACCACTTGGGCCAACAAGGGTTTGAACATTCGCTTTCTCTGGGTCTTGGCAATACGAGAAAATCAACCCACCCGATCCAACCAAGGCTGGCAGAGTCGATAAGTTAATGCGGTCAAAAGACAGGCGACTACGAGCGATGCCCAGAAATTAAGGCCCAATCGTAAACCCAGCGGGAAAAGCAGAAAGAGAACAAAGGATGGAATCGTATAAGCGAGTATCGACCAATTCATGGCAACGACCCGGGCCTGGTCGCCCGTCTCCAACCACATCCAGATAATGACCAGCAAGCTGGTCAGTGGAAGCGCGCACAACAGAGCCCCCATCGAGACGTTGCGCTTAGCAACTTCTGAGGCGGCGGTGATGACACCCGCCGAAATCAGGAATTTGAAAATAAGCTGTAGGTTCATAAGTCTCTGTAATCATTATTAATTTAATCACCTGAGGCAAGTTTAGCCACCAAGGCTTGCCCTATTCTTTAAAGCCGTCTTGTTTTCCGCCATGGATCGTCTCGCCCAAACCTTCGCCCGCTGCCGCACGGAAGGCCGCCCCGCGTTCGTGAGCTATGTCTGTGCGGGCGACCCTGATGTCGCCACATCCAAGGCCATCCTCCTGTCGCTTGCCGAAGCGGGTGCCGACATTTTGGAAGTGGGCGTACCCTTCTACGATCCACTCGCTGATGGTCTGACGAATCAACTCGCCTCGCAACGCGCGCTCGAAGCGGGGATGACTTATAATCACCTGCTGGAAATAATCCGCGATACGCGCAAAGGCACCGACAAGCCCATCATTTTATATTGTTACTATAACCTCATCTTCTCTTTCGGCATCGAAGCGTATTGCACCAAAGTCAAAGAAGCTGGGGCCGATGGTTTACTCGTGCTCGATTGCCCACCCGAAGAAGCGGGCGAACTCCTTGCCGCCAGCAAGAAACTGGGGCTCGCTAATATTTTTATTATCGCACCCACCACCCCACCGGCTCGCATGGAGCTGATCGCGAAACACGCGAGTGGCTTTATCTATTACGTCTCACGCGAAGGGGTCACTGGCGAACGCTCCGAGCTCGCCAGTAATTTAAGTGCCGCGGTGAAAGAAATCAAAAAGCATACCTCTCTCCCCATTTGCGTTGGGTTTGGTATTTCGAGTGCGGCCCACGTCCAAGCGGTCGGGCGCGTCGCCGATGGCGTCGTTGTCGGCAGCGCACTCGTTAACGTCATCGCCGCTCACCAAAATAAGCGCGGTGAAGCAGCCAAGGCAGTGGGCAATAAGGTTCGCGAGTTGCTGGCGAAGTAAATCACTTCACCCAATCACCTGTGGTGATCTCGGACGGACTCACCTTGCCGCGCGGTATCACCTGGGTATCTTCTAGGCTACGCAACTCGGCTTCCACCTGTAATCGTGAGAGCACGCCGTACTTTTCTCCGCGTGAGGGGTCGGCGGCAATCTTGGCATTAATCATTTGAGTCCGACACCACTGCAAGAAGTCGTCATCCAACTTTGGATTGTCGACTTTCATCATGGCATGCGCTGGCGCGGGATTATTCGTCAGGTAATCTTCCCAGCCGCGGGCGAAGACGCTGAGAAATGTGGATAAAGTTTTCGTATTATTGCGGGCCCATTCATCCGTCGTAAAAAGTGTCGCCGCAGAACCGTAGCCAAAATCTGTGAGCGGCAGATAACGCACCTTCGCCCCTGCCTTCGCTAAGAAATAGGGTTCGGCCGTGAAAAACCCTTCCTGAATTGCTGACGGGTCATGCAAGAAGTCGCCCTGACCAAAGGTCTGTGGACGAATTGAGAAATCTTTTCCAAGCTTCGCTTTTAAATATGGAATCCAAGCCGCCTCGGGTCGGGCAATGATAGTCCGCCCCGCCAAATCGCGGTACGATTTAACGTCCGAGGTTTCATGAACCATTAGACACAGTGGCATACGTTGAAAAACCGCGGCGACATTTGTCACCGGCACACCTGAGGCACGGGCCTGAATGATTTGGGTCGTGGCCGACTGACCGATATCTGCCCTACCGGTCGCCACTACTTGGGTGACTTTGACATTTCCACCGCCGGAAATTAAAACAATATCCAAGCCGGCGTCCCGAAACCACCCCTTCGCTAAAGCTTGATAAAGGCCGCCATGTTCGGGCTCGGGAAACCAATCCAATTGCACGGTGACTTTTTGAAGTCCGCTAACTTTCGGGTTTTGGATCCGCTTAAAAAAACCCAAACTCAAACCGACCAACACGAAAACTACCCAAACAATAACCCGCGTTCGGAGGTTGAATTTCATAATCACAGACAACCATTTATCGCCCACGTGACAAGTCAGGTGCCAATTTTAAGCGGATTTATCTAAAAAAGTGCCTATCCATCGGTTCTTTCTTGCCAGCACCTCGTCCTCTCCCACTTTCCCAATGGTCCTGACCTTCGTTAGGGCCACCGGAAAAAACCGCATGGCTCAACAACTCACCTGGACCAAAAAAGACTTAACCGGCATCGAGGCACTTTCTCGGGCCGAAATCGAATTCCTTTTTCGTCAGGCTGATCAGTTCCTCCCCGCCCTCGCCCCCGGTAAAGGGCTCGACCTGATGCGCGGTCGCACCGTGGTGAACCTGTTCCTCGAACCAAGCACACGCACGTGCACGGCCTTTGAAATCTCCGCCAAGAAACTCGGTGCCGAAGTCGTCAGCATCAACACGACCTCATCCTCTCTCGTTAAAGGCGAAACTTTGCGCGACACCGCGATGAATATCCGCGCCATGGGCGTCGATGCCATCGTGATGCGCCACTCCTCTGCGGGCGCCGCACGCTACCTCGGTGAAGCACTCGACATCTCGGTCATCAACGCTGGCGATGGTGCGCACGAGCACCCCACACAAGCGCTGCTCGACGCCTTCACTCTCAAGCAACGCTTCGGCAAAGTCGAAGGACTAAAGGTCACCATTCTCGGCGATATCCTCTTCAGTCGCGTCGCTCGCTCTAATATTCTCTGCCTCAGCAAACTCGGTGCCCAAGTCACCCTTGCCGGACCCGCCACGCTCGTGCCCGCCTCACTCGCGGAAGCTTTCCCACAGGTTCGCATTGTTCACGATCTCAAGGCTGCGCTGTCAGACGCCGATGCGGTGATGCTCCTGCGCATTCAACACGAGCGCCAAACGACGACTCACTTCCCTTCACTCAACGAATACACTTCGCAATTCGGCATCAATGCCTCGCGGGCCGCTTGGATGAAACCCAATGCTGTCATCATGCACCCGGGGCCCATTAATCGCGGCGTCGAAGTCGATAGCGATGTCGCCGATGGACCCCGCTCCGTCATCCTCGAACAAGTCCGCAATGGCGTCGCTGTTCGCATGGCCGTCCTACACCTCTGCACTGGCTGCATCAACCGATGATTCCACAAGACAATAGTCCACTCATCATTCGCGGTGCCCGCGTCATCGACCCCTCCAGCGGACGTGACGATGCAAAAGCCGATATCTATGTGAAGGATGGTTTATTCGTCGAAAAACTTTCAGCCAGCGAACAAGCGAGTGCCCGTATAATTGATGCGAAAAACTTAATCCTATCACCTGGTTTCATCGATTTAAATTGTCGACTCGGCGAACCCGGTCGCAGCGCACGCGAAACTTTCCGCACCGGCACACACGCTGCGGCGATTGGCGGCTTCACCACCGTTGTCACGATGCCCGATAGCCTTCCCGCCGCCGACAGCGTGGGAACGATCCAACTCATTCGCGAACTCAGCCAACGCGACGCCTCGGTACGCGTTTTACCAGCTGGCACTTTAACTAAATCGCACGAAGGAAAAGCCCTCGCGCCCCTCGGCTCTCTACAAAAAGCGGGCGTGGTTGCCGTGACCGACACCACTTCGGGCGTTCAGAATAACGAAATCATGCGTCGCGCCCTCGAGTATGCGACGATGTTTAACCTCGTTGTGCTCGATCACTGCCAAGACAGCAGCATGACCGAGAATGCGCAAATGCATGAAGGCTCGTGGTCATTACGACTCGGTCTGCGTGGCTGGCCGCGTGCTGCCGAAGAAATTGTGGTCTCAAGCGATTGCGTGCTCGCTGGCTTAACTAAGGCCCGCATTCACCTCCAACACCTTTCCTCGGGCGGCTCCGCTGAAATCGTCCGCCGTGCAAAATCCACGAAAGCTTCAGTCACTGCAGAAGTCTCCGCCCTGCATTTACTGCTCACCGACGCTGCCCTCGCAAATTACGATACTCGTCTAAAACTCAATCCGCCGTTGCGCGAAGAGTCGGATCGTCTCGCCCTAATTGCCGCACTCGTCGATGGCACCATCGATGCCATTTGCTCGGATCACTCACCATGCACGAGCACAGAGAAGGATTGTGAATTCGACCTCGCTCCCTTCGGCGCGTCCTCGCTCGAAACGGCTTTCGCTGCCGCTTACGAAGCCATCGTCGTTGCCGGACACGCCGATATCAAATTACTCATCGCTCGTCTGACCGCTGGACCCGCCAAAGTTTTGGGACTTAATGCTGGATCGCTTCGACACGGTGCCGCCGCTGATTTCGTTTTGATTAACCCCGACGCCAACTGGCAGTTCACTACTGATAAAAAACTTTCGAAGTCGGGCAATAATCCACTCATCGGTCGCACCTTCAAAGCCCAGATTCACTCCACCTTTGTGGGCGGATCCTGTATTTGCCAGAACGGTAAAATCGCCTGAAGATGTTGAGTTTTGCGGACGTTGCAGCGGTCACCGAAGTCGCCTTCGGTACAGCAGATTACGTCTACATCGTTTGGATTGGGATAATTTTCCTGGGTGGACTATGGGCTATCAATCAAGGCTACGCGCACATCGGTGATGAAGCAGGTACACATCAGCATGATTCACTCCTGGCAGGCTTCGGTCCGCTGAGTCTCGCTATTTTCTTCACCTGCAGTTCTCTCGTCAGCGGTTTAATCGCACGTGAAACGGCTGCGTTAATTACTAATAGCGATGCGCATAATTTCCTCGCTCAACTCGGCGGGCAGTTCTGCGGCATTATACTTTTTGTTGGAATGTCTTTTGCATTTGCCGGTTCGGTGCAGTGGAGCCCCTCGCTCCCAGGTCGAAGTCAGAACCTCACCACCGTCGAAGAAATCAGAATTGCCTGGGCTGCATTAAATAAAAAGGATTGGCTTAAGTCATTCCTCGCCGTCTGCACCATTGCGATTGCGGCCGCCTTAGCTTGGCGCGTGTTTTATTTCTTTAGTGAACATAACGGTCAAACCTTACCCGAAGAACCGCAAGTCCTCGTCGATTTCATCGCCAAGTACGACTGGCACGGCTCTTGGTTGCCGGTCATAATTTTAAGCGTCAGTTGCATCATTGCTGCCCCCATCATTGAAGAACTCGTTTTTCGCGGCACCTTCTACCCTGCGCTCAAGCGCTCGCTTCCTAGAGGCTACGCCATCATCATTACAGGCATCATATTCGGCATCATACACGGCAGTTTAGCGGCCTTCCTTCCCCTAACCGCACTCGGCTGCATGCTTTGCATCTTCCGCGATCGCTTTGGACTCTTTACCTGCATGGCCATACATGCGGCGTTTAATTTCCACACCTTCATCTGGTTATTGCTCGCACCCGTCGCTTCGACTAAGTTTTAAAGCGCCATGGGTGTCATCGCTTCGCAAAATTCTCGTAGCCTCGCCGCCCTGAGCGAAACGGAAATCATTCAGCGTGTCGTCGCTGCCTTGGCCGATGCCTGCCCGCCGTTTCCTGCTGGACCTGGCGGGGATTGTGCCATTTTTGAAAATCACGCCGAACAAAAGTACCGGGTCAGCTCGATTGATTCGGTTATTTTAGCTCGTCACTTCGACCTCACCTGCTCGGGCGCGAATGCTGGACGTAAATTAGTGCAACGCAACTTGAGCGACCTCGCCGCCGCGGGCGCCACTCCGAGCGATGCATTGTTATCGTTCATTGCGGGGTCCGATATCGATAGCGATTGGCTCGAAGATTTTGCGCATGGCGCGGGTCGGGCCGCGGCGAGCGTCGGATTAAAAATTGTCGGTGGAGATATTGCGCGCGGCACACCTGGGACTTTTTCGGCCACGCTCGCCATCCAAGGTCACTCTAGTCGCGTCCTTACCCGCCACACCTGCCAAGTGGGAGATATTATTTTTGTCACTGGGAAATTGGGTGGCGCAATTTACGGTCATCACCTCAACTTTATTGCCCGCCTCAAGGAGGGCCAATGGTTATGCGGTCAAAATGCGGTTACCTCCTGTACGGATTTATCTGATGGACTCGCCAAGGACCTTCCTGGACTCATCGGCAACCGACTCAATGCACGGCTCGATCTGAGCGTCTTACCGATTTCCGAGGATGCTCATGCACTCGCCAAGGCGGACGGGAAACCAGCTGTCGATCATGCCCTACAAGACGGGGAAGACTACGAGCTCCTCTTTACCGCCTCGCCCGCTCAGGCCGATTTAATCGCCGCCACATTTAAAAAATCATTTCCACAAACTCCACTTTCCCAAATCGGAAAAGTGGAAGCTGGAAAAGGTGAAGTGTTTTCGCTTTCCGACAATCAGCCCATTGCGCCGGGCGGCTTCAGTCACTTTGGTTGAGGCTTAGAGTGCCGTGCGACGGGCGGGGCGACCCTCGTCGACTTCGATATAGTCGAACATTGTCTCCACTCCCGCCTCGGGGCCGAGTCCGTTTTCCTTCAGTCGTCGTTCCAGAATTTCTCGGGCCTCATCGCGCCAACCGCGCTTCGTCATAAATGAATTCCAGATTTCGATGTCATTCGTCGAAAGCTTTCGACCCATTGATTCCGCCCAAGCCAACACGTCCTCGCTGGATTGCTCGGGATGCGCCAAAACCCAATCCGTTAGCTCTCGGTAATTGATTTTAAGGTACTGGCAGCACCGATCATCAAAAGCTTTGCCGAGGTTATTAACGAAATCAGGGGGCAGCTGCCCCTTGGCATGTAGGCGAATCTTATCCAACATCCGTGAAAAATAGACAAAATCACGAACGGTCTCATATGGGCTTCTCAATCCTGGAACATTTGGCATAAGTGTGGGTATACTAAGATAGAGTTGCCTTAATTTCCAGCCACAACCTCCACCACTTAATTTTAATATGAAATATTTAACCCTATTCGCCCTCTTCATCGCTCCCTGGGTCAGCGCACAAGATGCGGACACCAAGCCAACGAGTAAGCTTCGCTTCGCCGACGACATTGCAAAATTTGTCGCAACCGACAAAGCCACCCCGCCACCTCAAAACGCCCTCCTGGTTATAGGATCCAGCTCGGCTCGCTACTGGGTCAGCGCAGCCGATGACTTTAAGCCCTACCCCGTAATCAACCGCGGCTTCGGCGGATCCAAAACGAACGAGGTTTTGGCCTACATGGACCAAATCACTTTGCCCTATCATCCACGTGTGGTGATTTATTTTGCAGGCACCAATGATCTCGGCGGCGGGGCAAAAGCCGAGGATGTCTTTGAGAATATTCAGCAATACATTAAGAGACTTCGCTCGGAGAACCCCAACTGCGGCGTTGTCATTATGTCGGCCCTCAAGGCACCGAGACGCAAAGCACAATGGGAAGAGTTTGATAAGTTTAATACGCTAGTTGAGAAATTCTGTGCGAGCGGGAAAAACCTGTACTTCGCCAATCACAACCCAGCCATGAATAAGCCTAATGGCGAACCCAACACTGAGCTCTATCGAGAAGAAGGCAATACGGCCATGCATGCCAACGCCGCGGGGTATGTTCAAATTGCAAAAATAGTCCGCCCCATCGTTGACCAAGCTTGGAAGGCCAGCGAACCGCCGGTGAGTGAATCCACCAAAAAGTAATTTAGTTTTTTCGGTTTAGTTTGTGCCCGAAGCGGGCACATTCTATTCGATAATTTCATGCACGAGCCACCATCAGTCGAACCGGCCAATCCGGACTCAACGCCTTTTCCTAATGGTGCCTTTGTTCGTTACTTAATCGGCGAAGGCATTTCCATTACGGGGAGTTGGATGCAAGCCATGGCTGCGGGCTGGGTGATGGCTGACCTCACTAGCAGTGCAATAATGCTGGCATTTGCAAATCTTGTCTCCGGCATTCCAATGATTGCCCTTTCAACGGTCGGCGGACTCTTCGCTGATAAATTCGACAAACGCATGATTCTACAAGTCTGCCAAGTCGTGCAGATTATTTTATCCCTCTACGTCGGTTACTTAATTTCCACGGAGCGACTGGAAATGTGGCATATCTTCGTCACGACTTTTCTGGGTGGCCTTTCAGCGGCTTTTGAAATGCCAGCGGCCTCTGCGCTCGTCCCCGAACTTGTTGGTCGTGCCCACGTCGCCCGAGCCATCGCCGTGGATCGTGCGGTCTTTCACGGCACACGACTCATCGGCCCCGCACTCGCAGGCTATTTAGTCGGCCGCTACGGACCCGCCTCCACATTTTATATCAATGCCGCCACCTTTTTAGCCTTAATGATTGCGCTCCTCACCCTTCCCCCGCGCCCCCAAGGCACCGCGGAACAAGAGGAGAAACGTCAACACGGCATGGGCGAAGGTTTTCGTCACGTCTTCAATGACCGCCCCAGTTTTGCGATGATTTTACTGATGGCGACCAACACCGTCTTCGTGTTCCCGATGATGGTCATCCTACTGCCATTGTATGCGAAGAATGTTTTAGTCATCAGTCCGCAAGAGATGGGCTTTTTGATGCTGAGCTCGGGTCTCGGCTCACTCACGGGTTCGCTAGGTGTGCTACGCGTTAAACGTTCATGGCGACCCAAAGTCATTGCGACTGCCGTTGCCGTTATCTGCTGTGCGCTCTTTAGCCTAAGCCTGGCCAATTCATTTTACTGGGCAGCTGGCACCCTCGTGTGCCTCGCACTTGGTGTCTCGAGTCTCATCGCCCTTTCTAATACCGTCGTGCAATAACGCGCGCCTGATGAAATCCGCGGACGCGTGGCGGCCGTGGCTGGACTCAGCTTTTTCGGACTACTCCCCTTCGCGGGCATGATCATGGCGGCCGTGGCTGACTGGATTGATATCCGTCACGCCCTGCTGTGTTCCTCTTGTTGCTACGCCGTCATCGGCATCATCGTCCTCTGGTGGGCGGGCGATGCCGCGGGTGAAGAAGTTTTGCCGACGCAGGCCTAAAGTGGTGCTCCCGTTGGGAGATCGGAAGAGCACACGA
>CAIVVQ010000007.1 GCA_903909465.1 uncultured Opitutia bacterium
CCATCGAACAAAACAGCGGCGCTGATGTCATGTCGGCCCCTAGCTTGACGGTGCTCGATGGCAAGACTGCCACCATCTCGATTTCTCAGTTGTTAAGGTACCCACAGTCGTACGGCGATACGCAGGCCACTGTTTCACAAGGTACAGGAACGGGCGCTTCGTCGGGCAACGGCGTGGCCATTACCGCTGGTACGCCCCAAGACTTCACCGTCAAAGAAGTGGGCGTGACGCTAGAAGTGACCCCTACCGTCGGTGCCGATGACTCGATTGCCTTGAACCTCAAGCCTACCGTTACGGAGTTCGAAGGCTTTGTGGAGTACGGCGGCACTTCAGTTGCTATCACTGGCAATACCACAGTCACCGTCCCATCGGGATTCTTCCAGCCGATCTTTAATCAGCGCCAAGTGACAACCGATGTTACCATCTTTGATGGTGCTACGGTGGTCATCGGTGGTTTGACCCGCGAAGAAGTGAAGACGGTGAACGATAAGGTTCCCGTGCTCGGCGATATTCCTTTCTTCGGGAGCGCTTTCCGTTCGAGCAGTAAATCAACGGTTAAGAAGAACCTCACGGTCTTCGTGACGGCTAACCTCGTTTCTCCCGGTGGTGCTCCCTTGCGTAGCAACTTACCAGGTCTGCGTGCGGGTTCGACCTTCCAGAACCCAATCATTACATCGCCCGGTGGTGCGGTATACCGCGAGCCAATCGAAGCTGCGGCTCCTTCAGCTAAGTAATCTTAGCCGACGATAGGATAGAACAGGCCCGCCAATTGGCGGGCCTGCTTTTTTCTGGAAGAGTTCACCGACTCAGAGAAGATAGCCGACATGCGCTGGCTGCTCGTGGATGGATTCAACCTCGTTTTTCGCAGTCACTTCGCGATGGAGCGCTCCAACCTGCGTCGCTCATCCGACCAGTTTCCCACGGGCGCCCTGCACGGTTGGATGAAGTCGCTGCAAGACTTGCGCGACAACGAGAAGCCCGATCGTGCAGTCGTGTTCTTTGACCTCGGGGGCTCCGACCGACACTTAGCGGTGTTGCCCGACTACAAAGCGCAACGCGATGAGACCCCCGAAGACATCGTCTTACAGCTTCCCGAAATCAAAAAGCTCACCGCACTCCTCGGCTTTAAAGTCATCGAGCAGCGCGGCGTGGAGGCCGATGATTTAATCGCCACGGCAGTGCATCGGCTTTCACAGAAAGGCGATGAATGCATCATCGTGAGCGCGGATAAAGATTTCGGACAATGCGTCGGTGGCTCCGTTATGCAATTGGCTCCACCGCCCACCGCCAACCCGGCGCTTGGCTGGCGTCGACTGGATGCCGCTGGCGTCGAAGAAAAGTTTGGCGTCCCTCCAGCGTTGATTGCCGATTACCTGGCACTCGTCGGCGATACGTCCGACAATATTCCTGGACTCAAGGGCGTTGGACCCAAGACCGCCGTGAAGTGGCTGAAGCAGTACGGCAACCTCGAGGGCGTTCTCACCGCCGATGCGATTGAGCCCGCACGGTTCGCCGAGCAGGTGAGGTCCGAGGCCGATCGCATCCGCTCTAATTTATCGTTGGTCCGATTCCAAACACACTTCGATTTCGAAATCGGAGAAATGCCCATCGAAGATAAGTCCGGTGTGGCGGATTTTCTGAGCGCCATGGAAATGCATTCCACGCTACGACGGTACCAGCAGAAGCATGGAGTGGCATCGGCACCAGAGGCGAAGCCCACGCCGCCGCCAAAGCCGAAATCGCTCCAAGGCGATTTATTCGAGTAATAAAAAAGCCCGTCAGTGTTGACGGGCTTTTTGTTTCAGAGGGAAAACGGATTACGCTTTCTTGTCTTTGCTGACCGCAGGAGCTGCAGCGGCCTTCGGGGCGGCACCTGGAGCCACTGCTGTCGCTACCTTAGGGGTAGGGGCAGTCGTCGCAACGGTTGCACCTGACTTAGCTTGATCGCGCTTTTGGAGGTAGTTCTTCAGCTCTTCTTCGCTCATTGCGACCCAGAAGACACCTTCGAGAACTTCGACAATCAGGTTATTGGTAACAATACCGTAGGTCTTGCCCATGTGTTCGGCATTGGTGGTGAGCGTTTGCTTAACCTTGGCCAATTCTTCCTTAACGCGCTTCTTTTCGTCTTCAGTCTTGGCCGATTGTTCAGCGGCGGTGAGTTGGATGACGGCGTTTTGTTGAGCTTGGACGATTTGAATATTGCGCTCGAGCACAGGAATTTCGCCGCCGGTGATGACGGAGAGTAGCAAGACCTTGGAGTTGCCGCGTGCAATAATATCAGACTCCTTGAATTTTGGGTCTTTGCGCAGGGTGGCGATTTGTTCGTCGTTCACGGGGGTGAGCAGACGAATCGAAGTATTTTGAATGAGGTGAGGACGGATGGTCACGTGGTCAGCCTTGAAGCCGTAGACTTTTTCAAAGAGGGCGTCCTTGTCGTTGAAGTCCTTGAGCTCGGCATCGCGCGCACGCGTTAAGGCTTCTTTTTCGCTGCCGGTGATGGCGGCCTGGATGCGTTGAGCAATTCCCATAACGCGCTGAGCGTGGGCAGTCATGACGCGGAGGTCGTTACCGAACCGTTGCATCGTCTCGGCATTATTGATCGTGACGTACTTGAAGAACACTTTGTCTTCGTGGCGGAGCAGGTTAGTATCAACGGCGGACGTTGAAGCTACGGGTGCGGTGGTAGGCGTGGTTGTCATAGTGGATGGGTGGGGTAGAGTGGTTATTTCTTTTCAGTTGTAGGGGCCTTAGACTCGGTTTTCTCGTCGAGACTCTTTTTCTCTTCGTCGGTCAGGAGGGTGTAGAGTTTAGCTTCGGCCGTTTGAATGTTGAATTCGACAGGAATTTCGAAACCACGCGCCTTTTTGAACTCATCTAAGCTATTGTTGACGTCGGTTTGGGCGTTGCGAATCGCTTCCTCGATCTTCTTTTTGTCCTCGGCCTTGGTGTAGCGAGGCTGCACCTCGATGAGGCCTTGGAGGGCGCGCTTGCTTTCGAGAACGCGACTGACTTGAGCTTTGAAACCTTCAACTTCGCCGGCACCTTTAATGGTGTCGCGCACTAAAAACTTTTTGTCTTCAGATCCCTTGACCACGCTTTCAGGCTTAAAGTCTTTGCCGGCGGCCAGTTTGATGTACTCATCGCTGGTGAGGGCGGTTAAAACGCGAACGCTCGTTGTGACGACTAAGTATTGGCGCGAGAGGTCGAAATTATAGGTCTTCGCCATGGTCGCATTGTTCTCTTGGAGCTTGGCTACTTTGGCCTGGAGCTCGTTGCCGCGCGCTTCCTTTTCGGGGGTCGTTAAAGCCAAGTCAGCCAACTGCTTGGTTGTTTCCGCGTCTTTCTTCTGAGCGGAGATAATTTGGGTGTCGCGCTCAAATGATGCCCACTCTTCGGGGGATGAAATATTCTTAACGAGAACGAATCGCTTGCCTTCGAGATCCAAGACTTCGAGTTGAATGGACTGGGGCTTTTCCGCGGCCTTCTCGGAAGTTGCGGCCGGCTTGGCATCGGTTTTTTCGGCTGACTTGGCATCCGTCGCGCTTTGGCTGGTTGCGGCAAAGAGCATGGAGGCTAAGATGGACAGGGTCTTCATGGGCATGCTTATAGAGGGGGTAGGAGGTTTGAGATTATAAACCTACCAAGACCTAGACCAGCCCAAATGGCTGGTTTTTAGGGTTTTGGCACCGGTTTGAGTGCTTGTCGCAAAATTGACTCCAAATCAATCGAACTTGCCTGCCTTTGTAGCTGCTCGTCGGCCAGGACGGCCCGTATTTTTTGGTTATCAAACAACCCATTTAAGTCCTTGTTATTCAACATCTCACGAACTTTTTTATCTTCAAGGGCTTGGTAGAGGGAGGGGTGGCTGGATAGGGCTCGGATTTCAGGAAGGGCGATGAGGCGTTTCTGGGCGGCGGGGTCGTCTATCACCTTTTTAAGCAGCTCAATTTGAGCCCTCTGCCGGTCAGGCAGGGGCGACCAATCCTTAAGCCAGCCGGTGTAGGGTGTTTTTGCCAGGTCATCCCTTGCGGCTACGCTCCAGTGGAACGCTTCAGGTTTAGACGAAGAAACCAGTGCCATGATCGAGGCGGTCGAGCAGAGGATGATAATTAAGATGCTGAAATAGAGGACGCCCGTCCAGCAGCCCACCATGGCACCCATGACCGGGCTTTCTGCCTCGTCGGCTCCCTCCGGCCTTTTGCCGAGCCACCAGATGAGACCATAGATAATTAAGCCCGTGGTACAGGTGAGTAGGGTGATTCCGGCGATACCGCGCAGGAGCCAAGGAAAACTTGTGCCATGCAATAGGGAGTGCCCAACGTCTACGCCGAACATCCAGCCAAGAAATAACCCCGCGGTCAGCGCAAATGGCCCAGCCAGTTGACGTAGGGGGCCGCGTTTATAGCCACGCCACGCTCCGCGCCCCATTAAGAGGATGAGAATGAAGCCAGCAATCCAAGTACTCATGGGAAGGTCGTTCATTAATTAAATGCCTTGGACGATTTCGCGAATCTCGCGTTCTTGTCTTTCGATACTTTCCACTAATTTGAATTGTGCTTGGGCGCGGTATAAATTGTGCCCTGGATGGCGGACTTTAAAGTAGCGATCGCCGTTCAGGTGGTCGGTTAAAAAACGCAGTCCAAGTTCCAATGTCATACCTAAAATGGCGTCGTAGGCGAAGCCTCCTTCCGGGCGGGCAAGCATCATCGAAGATTCAATTCTATACCCATTAATAAAGGCTTTTAGTAGTTCTAGGTCGAGTCCTGCGTCGCCCAATTGAATCGGGTCTTCGCCCGCCGGATTACACAGCGAGCGCACGGCATCGCCAATGTCGTGCTCACGTAGCCCTGCTTGCACGGTGTCTAAATCAATCAGCCCAATCCCATGGCCCGTTTGCTTATCAATCATCACGTTGCCCGACTTCGGGTCGCCGTGGGTAACGCTCAATTTTAATTTCCCCTGCTCGATGGCGGTTGATAAAGTTAAGAGCGCAGCTTTTCGCGCCATAATGAAATCAATTGCACTTCGCGCGCTCGTTGACGCTCGCAGAAGCGCCTGGGTGCCGGACTGCTTAAGTGTCGATTCAAAATCAGCCAGGTAACGCGGAGCATGATGAAAACCGGGGAGGGCTTCTTTGAGTTGAGCGGTCGGCAAGGTTTCGGTCTGACGATGAAAATACCCGAGTGCGCGACCGACTTCAAAGGCGTGCCCTAGGCCTTGCACCGTTTCAAAAGTTTGTGCCCCGGGAATGAAGGTCAGCGCCCGCCAGATATCCCCCTCGGATTCGGCAATAAAATCTTTACCGCTTTTGGTTTTAATAATTTCTGGAAACCGCCACGCGCGATCGGATTCAGCTGCATTCGCGACCAAGCTTTTTTGTAAGTGTTCCGACAGCACGCGTAGGTTATGCATGACGGCGGCCGGTTCGGGGAAAATTTTGCGGCGAATTTTTTGGATAATCGCTGGCTGCTCGTTGCGCCCATCACGGAAGATCGCTAAATAGGTGTCATTAATATTGCCCGACCCAAAGGGGCGCACGGCGACCGGGAGTCCGGGTAGACTAAACTCACTGGCGATAAGGTCGGCGCGCATGGGCTTAGGGGGTAATTTGAACTGATTTAACGAGGTGGCGAGGGCTTTTGCACGATGCCAAGGCTTGATTTTAATTTGGGGCGGCTCATGTTCACCTGTCCTCTGCGACGCCACCTTAGCTCAGCTGGTAGAGCATCTCATTCGTAATGAGAATGTCGCCGGTTCAAATCCGGCAGGTGGCTCCAGCGCAGAGGCAAATTCTCGGTCCGCTTGCAAAAATGGACCATTCGCCCTCCTTGAATCCATGACCCGTCGAGCCGACAAACCCGCCCGCAGCAGCCGCGACCTCTCGCGACGCTACGACCGTGATTTCCGTGCGGATGATGCCTACCGTGCTTCTTTGCCCGATATTCAAAATAAAGACGCTTCCCAGATTCAGGGGGCTAATGTTCCCATTCAGCACGTAGGCATTTCGGGTTTTCATTTACCGATGCTCGTGGTCGCCCGCAATGGCAAGCCGCTGCCCTTGGAGTGTACCATCACTGGGTCGGTGTCGCTCGCTGCTGACCACAAGGGAATCAACATGTCGCGCATCATGCGCACCTTTTACGAGTTCAAGGATCGCGTCTTATCGCACGAGTTACTCGAAGAAATTTTACTGCGTTATAAAAAAGACCTCGAATGCAGCCGCGCCCGCGTGATGGTTGAATTCCGTTACCCCATTATGCAGAAGTCGCTGCGCTCAGGCCTCGAGGGCTGGCAGTATTACCGCGCCATTTTTGAAGGCACTATTGATGACCTCAATCGGGTGCGTCGGTACATTCATTTCGACTTTGTTTATTCATCAGCGTGCCCATGTTCGGCTGAATTAACGGAACACGCCCGCGAAGAGCGTGAGGTTTACGGCATCCCGCACTCGCAGCGCTCCAAGGCCCGCGTGGTCGCCGAAATTTCACCCGGAAAAACTTTATTCATCGAAGATATGCAGGAGCTTTGCTTGGCAGCGTTGCACACCGAAACTCAAGTCATGGTGAAGCGCGAAGACGAACAAGCATTCGCTGAATTAAACGGCGCCTACTCGAAGTTCGTCGAAGATGCGGCCCGTTTAGTCTACGATCAATTTGACCATGACGTACGCGTACGCGACTTCGTGATTGCCTGTTCGCACCTAGAGTCGCTGCACTCGCATGATGCGGTTTCGGTCATCAACAAAGGCATGCCGAGCGGGCTTTCGGCGGATTTCAGTCAGTTCAGAGACCTAATTTGCTAACGCTCTGACGGCTTGCCCATTTCCTGGCAGCCGCCTAAGTTGGCTGTCATGAGGGGGTAGCTCAGTTGGATTAGAGCAGCA
>CAIVVQ010000008.1 GCA_903909465.1 uncultured Opitutia bacterium
GACTTTACGGCTTAGCGGGCTTAAAGCACCTTTCTCAAAGTAGCTTCATGGTCATCGGTCTCGGCGGAGTGGGTTCCTGGACCGTCGAAGCCCTCGCCCGCTCCGGCGTCGGCCACCTCACCCTTGTCGATGGCGACACGGTCTGCATCTCCAATACGAATCGCCAATTACACGCCATCACTGGCAATGATGGTAAAACGAAAACTTCGGTCATGGCCAATCGGGCCCGCGCCATTCACCCGCAAATTCAAATCACCGAACACACACGCTTCCTCTCCCGCAACAATCCCGCCGAAGTTCTCGAGGGCTTTAACGGCGTTGTCATCGATGCGATTGATGCGCTCTCTCCTAAATGTGGATTGATCGATGAAGCCCGCCGCCGCGGCCTGCGCATGGTTTCCGTCGGCGGTTGTGCGGGACGCCTAGATGGTACACGCATTAAAGTAACCGACCTCACTGCATCACGCGATGACCCGCTGATGATGCTCGTCCGCAAACGCCTCCGTCAAAATTTCGGTTTTCCGCGCAAAGGCATTTTTAATATTTCCTGCGTCTGGTCCGACGAGCCCTTCACCCAGCCGACCGATTGCGAAGGACTGCCCGGCGGAAAAATTCCAGAAGACGAAGACCTCCACCCTAATTGCGAGTGGGGCTACGGCACAGCAACACACGTGGCCGGCGCCTTTGGCTTAGCCGCCGCCGGTGAAGCAATTAGGCTCTCCCTGCTTTCACTTAAAGTTTAAGTTCGGCCACACGGCGGAGAAATTCCTCACGCCAATGATAATTGTCCAGCAGCGTTGGATCGTCATGGCCCAAAACCTTGAGCGCTAAATATAAAGCCTCGACCGAAGCTAATCCCACTTGCGGATCTAATCCGTCGCGATTGCGACGGGGATAGGCGGTCTCAATCGCCGGCAGCGATCGCGCCATCGGCGTACCAACTACGCGTGACCGCAAAAATTCCACGTGCTTCCAATTTCCATCCAACAATAAAAGTCGCCGACCTGCGTCGGCCGCGCTGAGCACCGGCGCGCCGACTTCGAGTAAAATCATGTTTGTGCCATCAATCTGAAAACCCGGCGAGGCCTCGAAAAATTCCAGCTCCGCACGCTGGCGCAAGGGCTCCAGGGTGCACTTGGCTAGATTCTCACTAGCATGTCGAATGATGGATGCGTACGACCTCACTTGTTCCTTAAACTGGACTGACCGCCAGCTGGCAGCCAAGTTCTATTTATTGAGCGCCTATTTTTACGTACCAGACTTGAGGGGCCCCAATCACGCCGATTTTTCCCATCTTCTCTTTTAGCGCAGGTGAATTGGCAAAGGCTTGGGCGGCTTCAAGCGTATGAAAGTCATGGATGACCGTTACATCGTTCGGATCCTGGACCGACTGAAACACCGCTTTATAAAATATATCGCCACGCATTGGCTCGAATGAGTCATAGCCGGCCTTCCAGACCGCGTAATCGGTCACGCTGTGGCGAACATAGAGACGAACGTCGGAAGACTGGAGGGTTCGTCCGCGAATGAAAACCCCTGCTGCGACCACCAAGAGGAGTATGATAATTATATTTAATTTATTTTTAGACATGAGTTAGTTGGGGTAGGCATCAATCGTCGGCCGTAACCCCCCACGGTCAACTGCCGTTGTCCCCTACCGCAGTTAGAGGGCACAATATGCCAAGTTTATCGACTTCTACTTGCACTAAAGCCCAGCGGATGACTATTTCATCACCAGAATGATAACGCCGGCTTTACCGAAGGAAGCTCTGATGACCGTAACGGGGCTACCCTTTCCGCTTAAAGCGAAGGGTAAAGTGCGCGAAGTTTTTGATCTCGGCGAACATTACCTCATCGTCGCCACCGATCGGCTTTCGGCCTTCGACGTGGTCATGCCCAATGGCGTACCCGGCAAAGGCATTCTTCTCACGCACATCAGCCTCTGGTGGTTTGATCAAGCGGCGAAACTTTTCCCAACGCACCTGGTCGCCGACCACGCCAACCAACTCAAGCGCGCCCTCAAGAGCCACGAGCACCTCATCCCTCGCTCGATGCTCGTGCGAAAACTTCAACCCCTTCCCGTCGAAGCCGTGGTGCGTGGCTACCTCGCAGGCAGCGGCTTCAAGGAATATAAAAAGTCGGGTGCAATTTTAGACCATAAACTTCCCGCCGGCTTACTCGATGGCTCAAAACTTCCGCAGCCCATCTTCACTCCCTCCACCAAAGCTGCCGAAGGCCACGATGAGGCCATCACCCGTGCTCAGTGCTCCGAAATTCTCGGCGAGAAGATTTTCCGGACAGTGCATGATACTTCTATCGCGCTCTACCAAATGGGTGCCACACGCGCCGCTCAGGCTGGCGTCATCCTCGCCGATACTAAATTTGAATTCGGCACCGCACCCGATGGTTCGCTTGTGCTCATCGACGAAGTGCTAACGCCCGACTCATCACGCTACTGGCCCGCTCAAACCTGGCAGCCCGGACGTTCCCAACCTTCTTACGACAAGCAATTCGTGCGCGATTGGCTCGAGGCCCAACCTTGGAATAAAACAGCCCCCGGTCCACGCCTGCCCGATGATGTGATCGCCAAGACGCAATCGCTCTACGCCGAGTGCCTAGAGCGACTCACCGCCTAATTACTTCCGCTTCTTTCGATAACGAAAAACCGGAGCCTGCTTAGTCGCTTTCTTACGACTACCTAAAATCTCGCGAAGTCGCTTTGTTGTTTCTTCACGGTCAATCTTTGTGGCGGCGACATCCATGGTTAAACTTTCCCATGCTGGTGAATCAGGTTTTATCGCCACCCCATTCAATCGCAAAAAAACAATGCATGCGCCTAAAGCGGTGCGCTTATTGCCATCAATAAACGCATGGTTGCGACAGATGTAAAAAAGGTATGCCGCCGCGATCTCAGTCAGGTCTGCAAAGGGCGAAACCCCTCCGAAGGTTGCCTGCGGTGCGGCCACGGCCGACTCCAAGAGCGAGGGCTCGCGTATGCCGTCTGAGCCTCCAAACCGCGCCAAGGCTTCGGCATGAATTTCCCTCACTATTTCGACCGTGAGGTGGAAAAATTCGTCGGATTTAATGCTCATGCAAGACGACGCATGGTTCGTGCATAGTCCTTCATGGTTTGCTTAATTGTATCCGTGACCTCTTTTGGCGTCGGGCGGGGGCGGATGGGCGTAATTGTAATAGTGCCGCCTTCGTGAACCTCAACATTCACGTCGTCGCCGACCTTAAGGCGAGCCAACTCCATTAAGGCGGCGTCAAAGACAAGACCTTGTGAATTCCCGAGTTTTGATAGTTTCTTCAGCATAAGTAATACAATGTATTACTATTTACTGTATGTCAAGTTTGTAAGGACACCCCGCCTACAGGCCTGCAACTAGGAGTGCAGCGACTTCCTGCGAAGAAATTTGCCTTGGCATAGAGATCCCGGCCCCCGCAATCAGTACGGGCCAATCGAGCGTGTCTTCTGGAATTCTACCATGCGACCCCCTCACCTGCTCGCCTGAAAGCGGCGTTAACTGCAATAAGGCGCGCATGCCCAAACGTTTCTTCAATAGAAACCACGCCACCTTCAAAACCGGCAACTTAATCGCAGGATCAATAAAAAGTTCGGCGGGGTCATACCCAGGCTTGCGATGAATATCGACAGTCCGCGCATAGTCCGGCGCCTCCGCATCATCGCTCCACCAATAATAACTAAACCAACTGCGAGCATCGGCGACTGCAATTAAATCCCCCGAGCGAGCATGACGAATACCGGCCTTCTCCTGGTCATTGCGATCAAGCACCTGCCCCACCCCGCCCGTCTTTTCAAGTAGCGCCTTCACCTCCAGTGATAATTTTTCATCCTGGACCACGATGTGCGCAACCTGGTGATCCACGACGGCGAACACCTTTGAGTTCATC
>CAIVVQ010000009.1 GCA_903909465.1 uncultured Opitutia bacterium
CGTACTCTTTGTGGTGGTGGCTGGCGCATTGGTGCTTTGGGCGGTCGGCCGATTCTCACCCAATTTAATTGATGCAACCTTAGTGGCTAAGTCGGGCGCCCGATTAGTCTGCGAGGAAAACAACACCAACTTTTTAGTCGGGCGCTTAGAATTTCGTAATGCCTCGGTGACGAGTCCGACTCGCTGGAAGGAAAAAAGTTTTCTCAAAATAAAAACCTTACACCTGGAATTAAGCCCGCTGTCTTTTCTGGGCAATGGACCGCGCGTGATTAGTCGGGCTGAACTCGACGTGGATCAGCTCGTTTTGGTTGGCCGCGGTGATTACATGAAGGACAATAATGCGCAGGATATTTTACGCGGATTGAAATCGGGTGAACTTGCAGTGAAGTCGGCCGGCTCAGCTGAAGCTTCGTCAACTGAAGCCCCGAGCCCACGTCAGCCCTTTAAAATTGAGAGCCTGCGCGTGCGGATTGGACAGGTAAAAATTATCGTCGAAGAGCCCAATCGTGCCCCAGTGGTCGTTGTAGACCGAAACTTTAATTTTGTCTTCGAGGCTAATAACATCACGGATAAGAACCTTGTCGAATCACTCACGGCACCCTTGGGACAAAAAGCACTCACCCAAGCGACGGCGCTGGTACCAGAACTCGTCATGGATATTACGAACCGAAACTTACGCCGCTCCATCACCGAAAAAATCCTCCGCGAAGCCAAATAATTTTATGACCGAACCCACTTCCGAAAACCCCAAACCTGAACCAGCGCCCGAGGTTAATCGCCTTGCGGAGCTCGAAGCGGAAGTGAATCGCCTGCGCGACACCTTGCTGCGCAGTCAGGCCGATCAGCAAAATCAGCAACGCCGCCACCAGCGGGAGCGCGAAGACTTAAGAAAGTATGCGACCACTGGATTGATTGAAGAACTGCTCCCCACTTTAGATGTGCTGGCGCTCGGACTCGAAGCCGCCAACGGCAAGGCCGAAGCGAAAGCGGTGGTCGACGGATTTCGTATGGCGATACAGCAATTCCGCAGTGTGCTTACGGCGCAAGGGTTGACGGAGTTATTGCCGACCGGCCAAGTTTTTAATCCGACGCATCATGAGGCGGTGGCACAAGAGGCCAGCGACACCGTCGCCGAGGGTTCCGTGATCCGCGTGGTTCGCTCCGGCTGGATGTTACACGAACGTGTTTTACGTCCGGCTTCAGTGTTCGTCTCCACGGGCCCCGCCAAGAAGTAATCTCATGGCTCAAGACTACTACAGCATTCTCGGAGTCGCGAGGGGCGTTTCGGGTGATGACCTAAAGAAGGCTTATCGCAAGAAGGCGATGGAGTATCACCCCGATCGCAACCCAGGCAATAAAGAGGCCGAAGAAAAATTTAAGAAAGTTTCCCGTGCCTACGAAATTTTATCCGACGATGAAAAGCGCAAGATGTATGACGCTCACGGCGAAGCCGCGTTTGAACAAGGCGGACCAGGTGGGCCCGGTGGTGGCCGCGGCGGCTTCCGCGGTGCGGACCCCTCCGATATTTTTAACCAGATGTTTGGCGGCGGCGGTAATCCGTTTGGCGATATGTTTGGCGGCGGCGGGTCTCAGCAGCAGCAGGACAGTGGCGGTGAAGATTTAAGATTTGATATAAAATTAACCCTCGAGGAAGCGGCCACGGGCGTGAATCGCAAAATCACTTACCGCAAGCACGTCACTTGTACTAAGTGCACGGGCTCTGGCGCCGAACCCGGCTCGAAGAAAAGTCGCTGTCCGACTTGCGGTGGACAGGGTCACGTCACTCGCTCCAACGGACTCTTTGCGATGCGTCAGGTCTGCCCAAATTGCGGTGGCGAAGGCGAAAAAATTGAAAAGCCCTGTCGCAGTTGCGCTGGCGAAGGCCGCGTGGTCAGCGACCACTCGGTGGATCTGAAAATTCCGGCGGGGGTCGATACGGGTACGCGATTGCGTTCTTCGGGTAACGGTTCGGCCGGACGGCGCAATGGCGCCTCGGGTGATCTCTATGTTGTGATCACCGTCCTCGAGCACGAGCTCTTCGAGCGCGATGGCGATGACTTGGCCTGTGCCGTCCCAGTGAAATTCTCGATTGCGGCCTTAGGCGGCAGCATCGAAGTCCCTAAATTAAAGGGTAAGACCATTCTCAAGATACCTGCCGGCACACAGGGTGGAACGACCTTCCGTCTGCGTGGTGAGGGCATGCCCACGCTGCGCGGGGGTAGCCCGGGCGACCTTTTAGTGCGGGTGGATATCGATGTCCCCAAGAAGATGACCGAAGAACAAAAGGTCGCGCTTAAGGCTTATGCCGAAGCCTCAGGCGATGCCACGACGCCAGTCTCGGATTCCTGGAAAAATAAATTCAAAAAGTTTTTCCCCTAACCCTTGCCCGTTGGCTCGGCATCCCTAATGTTGCCCGATGCCACGTAACCCCGGTCAAACCGATCGACTCGTCCGTCGCCTCCGTTGGAGTGACGTCGACCCGATTTGGATTCGCCAATTGGTGACGATGGCGCGCGATGAGGATTTAGCCGGAGCGGGATTAGTCAGTCGACCCTTTCGCCCGGGTGACCCTTCGGCAGAATTATTAAAAAATGCGGGACGTGCTCGCGCCGCCTTAGTGGCTCGACGCGACCTGACTGTCGCAGGCATTCAATTACTAGAAATTATTTTTTCTGTCTACGAATCGACCTGCCAGGTTTTATTAAAAACTAAAGACGGCGACAGTGTAAGTGCTGGCACCGTTTTAGCGGAGGTCGAAGGGCCCGCCCATGAATTGCTCACCGCCGAGCGCGTGCTCCTAAATTTCCTGCAAAGGCTTTGTGGCGTTGCGACAATGACGCAGTCTCACGTGAAGGCCTTGGGTAGTTCGTCGACAAAATTATTGGACACACGCAAGACCACGCCGGGCTTTCGTATGCTCGAAAAATATGCCGTGGGGCAGGGCGGCGGCTACAATCATCGCCTCGGCCTATACGATCGCATCATGGTGAAGGATAATCACCTGGCCGCCGGCGACGCTTCGGTGGCCGCGCGTTTGACCGCTCTGGTTTTATTAGCCCGTCAGGCACGCCCGGATTTATTAGTCGAAGTCGAAGTGGATCAGCTTGAGCAAATTGAGCCCGTATTAAAAGCGGGAGCAGACATTATTCTACTTGATAACTTTTCGTTACCGCAATTACGCGAAGCGGTGTCGACCGTCGGTGCTCGCGCTTGGTGCGAAGTCAGCGGCGGCGTAAATTTGGAAACCTTGCCGGCCATTGGCGAAATCGCGCCCGACTTCGTTTCGGCGGGAGCCTTAACGCACGCGGCTAATTGGTCCGACATCGGACTGGATTGGATTTAAATATGTCGGATCTAGATAGCAGCATCCTGAGTGCATTTTTAGAAGCGGGTAAATCGCCGGTGAGTGGCGATCGTTTGGCTAAGGAGCTGGGCGTCTCTCGTGTGACGATTTGGACGCGACTGGAGCGGCTGCGCACGCAGGGATTTATTTTTGAGGCCTCAACGCGCAAGGGCTACACATTGACGAGCGTACCTGAGGCCCTCAACGAAGCGCTAGTCCTGGCCCATCTACGCACGCTTAAAGTCACAGCGGAAGTTGAATTCATGGCTGTGGTCGATAGCACAAACTCTGAAGCGGAGCGACGAATTGCCCTGGGACGCCAAGCGCCATTTTTCGTTTTAGCGCAAAAGCAGACTGCCGGACGTGGCCGACTCGGCCGAAAGTGGCACAGTGAACACCCCGGCAATTTATATTTATCTTTAGCGCTCAGGCCTTTCATCCCGCCCGATCGCTTGAAGCCATTCACGCTTTGGATGGGGTTGGCGCTCTGTGCGCACCTCGACGAAGTACATGGCGTGCGGCTCGGCTTGAAGTGGCCCAATGATTTACAGACGGCGGATGGGCGAAAGTTGGCAGGCATGTTGACCGAGGCGCGACTCGATGCGGACACCGTACGAGATTTAGTTTTTGGCTTAGGATTAAACGTCACCGCGCAGACAAAAGATTTTCCAGCTGAACTGCGCGAGGTCGCGACCTCGCTGGCGATGTCGAGTAAGCGCGACTTCGAAATTAATTTAGTCGCGGCGCAAATCGTTGCGGCGCTTGAGCGAGCGTGGGATGATTTTTCAAACGATCGCTGGAACGAGAATTTCAAAAACTATTGGAAGCGGTACGATAACTTAACGGGCAAAACCGTGACCATTCAGTTACGCGGTAAGCCGGTTTCGGGTGTCGTGCAGGGCGTGGATGACGATGGCTCGTTGATTTTGAATGATACCGCAGGTCAACGCATGCTGATCTCTTCGGGCGAAGTCACACTGCCGAAAGTTTAGTTGAGCAGTCTTGCCCTCGGAGGAAGAGCGTCTACG
>CAIVVQ010000010.1 GCA_903909465.1 uncultured Opitutia bacterium
AATTCCCGTCGTCCCCCTTTACGTTTCCCTGCTCTTCAAAATCATGAAGGCCAAGGGCAATCACGAAGGTTGCATCGAACAGATCCAGCGCTTGTTTGAAAAACAAATGTACAACGGCAACGCCCTCGACTTCGACGACAAAGGCCGCGTGCGCCTCGATGATTGGGAAATGCTGCCTGAAATTCAAAAAGCGGTTTTTGATGTTTGGCCCAAAGTCACCACCGAAACCCTGGATCAATATGGTGACTTCGCAGGTTACCAGTCGGACTTCTTAAAAAACTTTGGCTTCGGCTTAACGGGCGTCGATTACGATGCCGCCACCGAAGTTGAACGCCCGATCGAGGATGCCTAAAGTGACCAAAGTATTTTCCATCGCTAATCAAAAAGGTGGCGTCGGCAAAACCACCACCGCGGTGAATCTCGCTGCCGGCCTAGCGCGAAGTGGCATTAAGACTTTGCTCATCGATTTAGACGCTCAAGCCAATGCCACCAGCGCACTCGGCGTAGAAAAAATCGAGGGTCGCTCACTCTATCAAGTCCTTCACGGCGAAGCGAAGGCCGAAGACATGATTGTCGAAACCACGACGGAGAAGCTCGACCTCATTCCCTCTGAAGTCGACTTAGCGGCCGTCGAATCCGAACTTTCCAAAGCCGATAATTACCTCTCACGTCTGCGCGCTGCGTTAGCCCCGCTGATTGAGTCCAATAAGTACGGCGTCATCATCATCGATTGCCCTCCTGCCCTCGGCATGCTTTCGATGAACGCGCTGGCGACGTCCGACTACCTTTTAGTTGCCCTGCAAACCGAATACCTCGCGATGGAAGGCCTCGGCCAAATCCTCGGCGTGGTCGATCAACTCAAAGCGGCCAACGTGACCGACAAACTCGCGGTCGGCGGAATTCTTTTAACGATGTACGACTCGCGTACAAATCTCTCTCGTCAGGTCATGGAAGAAGTGCAGACGCATTTCCCTGATAATGTTTTCAAAACCGTTATCCCACGCACAGTCCGCCTTTCGGAATGCCCCAGCCACGGAAAAACAATTTTCCAATACGACAATCAGTCGCCTGGCGCCGTCGCCTACCGTGCCCTCGCCAAAGAGTTCGTGGCTCGTTTCGGTTTAAAATAAGTTTGTTAACGAGTTCCGTTTGACCCGAGTGACTTGTCGCCCTCGATGGGCACATGGCTAGTCCTTCACACCGTGCCCTGACCGGCGTGCCCTCGCACGCGTGGGCCGCCTGTGCATGCGCGGAAGCCAAAGACCAAAGCGTTTGGGTTTTACTGGCCTCTAACCTCGGCGCGGCGGAAACATTTGCCGAAGAGACGAGTCAACTGCTGGCAACCCTCACCGGCGCCAAGGCCACCGCCAAAACATTGACCGATGCGGATGCAGCGGTTTCCAATTTTGAAGCCGATTGCGATTTACTCAACGTCATCGCCGCAATTCGTCACGGCCATCACACGCCACAAACGCCGCTCCTCATCGCTTGCACACCTGGCTCACTGACACGGTTGACGCCTGCGCCCGACCTCGCCGCGCAACGCGAACTCATCGTACGCAAGGGCGACAAACTTTCGCTCCAAGCTTTTGCGGCAAAACTCGCGAATGATTTTGGTTACGCCCACGAAGCCCTCTGCGAACAGCCGGGCGAATACGCACTGCGCGGTGGCATTCTC
>CAIVVQ010000011.1 GCA_903909465.1 uncultured Opitutia bacterium
CGCTAAGCGTGGATCGTCCTTCGCTAAATCAGGGAGGCGATCGGCCGCGAGTTGCTCGAGGATGAATTGGTCGTAGGGTTTATCTCGATTAAAGGAATCGATGACGTAATCGCGGTACGTCCACGCATTCGGAAAAATATCGCCCGCTCCTTTATTCGCCTTGGCGACGCCGCGCGTGTCAGAGTAGCGAGCCGTGTCGAGCCAGTGACGGGCCCAGCGTTCACCGTAACGAGGTGAAGCCAGCAAGCGGTCGACCGTTTGCTCCACCAACCGCGTCACCGAACGTGCTGGCTGTCCACGTTGGCGAGCATATCTATCGACAGCTTCAGCATTATTGTAATCACGGGAGAAGGCATCCACTTCCGCATTCGTGGGCGGCAATCCAATCAAATCGTAATTTAAGCGCCGCAGGAGCGACTCGCCTTCCGCTGGTGCCGAAGGGACTAAATTGTTTTCGTCCAACTTAGCTAAAATAAAATTATCGATTTCATTCTGACACCACGTCGGATCAGAAGCTTTTGGGACATCCGGTGTAGCAACGGGTTTAAATGCCCAATGGTCGCGAGCTTTTTGCGATAATCCGGTGAGCTTAACCGCCCCTGCTCCAATTGGCGCGGGCGCACCCATCATCACCCATTTTTCTAAAATTGCGATTTGGGCATCGGGTAATTTTGCTCCCGCTTTACGAGGCGGCATCGATAAATCCGGGTCGGTCTGGTGAATCGCTTTAATTAAGAGTGAACGATTAATGTCATTGGGCACAATTGCCGCCCCAGTGTCCCCGCCCGCCAGAAGTCCCGCGCGTGTGTCCATAATGAGTCCGCCCTTCGAAGTCGCCTCTTGTGCGGAGTGACACTTGTAGCATCGGTCCGTCAAAATAGGTCGTACGTTTTTTTCGAAAAACTCCACGCCCGCAGGATCCATTTTTTCCGCCGCTTGTTGCTGTGCCGCGTGGGCAATTGCTGGCATCGCTTCCATCGCCGACTCCGCCCGTAATCGCCCCGCGCATAGAGTAGCCGCCACCACAAACGGGAGCAGCTGAAACGCAAACCTGGGGGGCTTGTTTAACATCGGGGGGACATACTGAAATAAGGGGCTATCTATGAAACATCAAACCTAGTGAAAGGTTGCAGGTACGGACCCTGAAATCGACAAAAAGAAGGTTATCTGGCAAAAATCACGCAGCTGGCCGAGCCAATGGCAACCGCCTGCTGGGTATCGGTCAACCGACCCGTCTCGTCGTCCACGCGGTAGGCATTAATCGTCCCCGACTTTTGCCCGGCGCAAATCAGCCATCGTCCATCTGCCGAAATTCCGAACCCGCGTGGCGTGCCGGGTACATTCAGTTGATGTTGAATTAATTTCAAAGCGCCATCATCGCCAATTGCGAAGACGGCAATCGAGTCGTGAATCCGATTGGAGACATACAACGTACGTCCGTTGGGATGACAGAAAATTTCGGCCGCCGATGCGCCTTTGCGTTCGGCATCCTTAGGCAAAGTGTCGACCACTTGGAATGGCTGTAGTGTACCGAGTGCGGCATCGTAATGAAACGCCGTGACCGTGAGCGCCAATTCATTGCAGGCGTAAGCCAAGGGGAAGGTCGGATGAAAAACAAAATGTCGCGGGCCATCTCCAGATCGCTGTGCTACACCATTGGGCGAGTTTGCGGCTAGACTTCCATTCGCAGCGTCGAAGCGATAAACAAAAATTCGGTCGACGCCTAAGTCGGGCACCGCGAGAAACTTATTCGTCGAATCAAAATACACTCCATGCGCGTGTGGTCCAGTTTGCCGCACGGGATGAACGCTTTTCCCTTCGTGCTGCATGAAGGCGCTTAATTCACCCAACGAACCGTCTGCCTGAATGGGCAGACAGCCGACGGACCCCGAACCATAATTGGCCACCGCTAAATTTCCGCCACTCGCATCCACCGCCAAGTGATTGCAATTCTTGCCGCCCGTCGTCTGAGCATTCAGCAACTTCGCCGTGCCGTCCGCATTTAATTTCAATGCAGCAGCCCCACCCGAGCCATCAGCCAATTCAGTAGTCGCATAAAGCGTCTGCCCATCGGGACGAAGTGCCAGGAATGACGCGTTCTTAATTTCAGCAATTAAAACCGGCGCAAATAGCTTTCCGCTTTCGGAATCAATCGTCCCACGCCAGACACCCTTCGCATCAGACCCCAGCGTACCCACATAAAAAGTAAGTTCACGTGCCGGCAGCAGCGACGCTGCAAAAATAAATATAAAAGCTCCGTAATTCATCTTAGACTCCTGCGCTCGCCTCCGCTTCGCCCAGCGGCTTCGCCGAAGGATCGCGTAAATACGCATCGGCTTTCGCCGAAACGATTACTCCGTAATTAATCGTACCCAGCCAGCCCGACATAATAATGCCGACACTGCCCGCGTGGTATAACCCGCCGACTTGTTCGGGTAGGCCCATTGAGACTTTGAGTCCCTCAAACTTTGTGCCGAAAGAAGTGCCGCCAATGTGGCGCACATAGCGATTCACGGTGCGTGGTGTGGCTGCCTCCGCGTGATCCACCTTGCTGCGTATATCCGGAATAAATTTTTCTAAGCCACGGAACGATTCTTCTATCACACGCGCTTTGTTCGTTTGGTAATCGGCCTCCGATAAGTGCGCCCAGTCTTCCCAGCGTTGATTCACCGAGGTAACAATGCTGTAGCGCGGTTTCTTGGTGTGCGGACGCGTGTCTGGGTAATACACCGAGTAAGTCCGCGATGTCGTATGGAAGTCCACGAGCTCCTGACTCGAAAATGGCTTAGCTTCCGAAGTGAAAACGAGGTCGCCAATGTGAGGAATCGAATCCCCCTCGCGGATGCCCATGTACACCTGAC
>CAIVVQ010000012.1 GCA_903909465.1 uncultured Opitutia bacterium
AGGGTGCCATTGGCGTAAGCAAAAATAAACATACCCCAGTAGAGGTAACTGTAAGCATTAGAAGCATCCGTCGCTCCGAACGTAACAACCGCAGAAACAATATGTCCGATAAATGCGAGTGCCACTAATTTGCCGTAGCCCAAGCGATCCACCACAAGGCCGCCTATAATGATGCCGAAACAGAACCCCGAAAAACCTGCGCCGCCGATGGCGCCGAGTTGCGTGGCGGTGAAGCCGTATTCAGCGGCCCACGCTCCGAAGATGCCGCCGCGAATGGCGAAGCCGGCGCCGGCGGCGAGGATCGCCATGAAGCCCGCCCAGAGTAGGCGATTGGCGTTAGGTGCGGCGGATTTAGTATGGGTAGGGGTAGCCATGGTGTTTCGGGGTATGCGACTTTTTAGGGAAGGTTCGGCCTGCTGTCGAGCGGTCAAGTGTTGTCACTAATGGGGGGTGTGACCACGGCTTATGCTATATGATTATTTATGAAGGTCAGTTGCGAGTTGCGGGCTTTGAATTAGGTTTCAGGAATAAATAATTATGCGTCTCCTTTCACTTCTATCGCTCACCTTCGCGGCAACCTTGTTTGCTGAGGAAAAACCTGCGGCACCTTCGCCTGAGGTCATGAAGCGAGGCGAGGCCGTTTATGGAAAAACCTGCATTGCCTGCCACCAGCCCACGGGGCTGGGCATTCCGCCTGTCTTCCCGCCGCTAGCAGGATCGGAGTGGGTGGCCATGAGTCCATCAATCCCAGTGCGAAATATTTTACACGGCATGACGGGTCCAGTGACGGTTAAGGGCACGACTTATACGAGCATGATGCCGCCAGTTGCCGGGCTGACCGATGGCGATATTGCAGACGTCGTTACGTTCGTACGAAATTCTTTTGGTAATAGCGGTGCAGCCGTAACCGAAGACGATGTGAAAGCGATTAAGGCACAGTATGCGGACCGCAAAACGCCGTGGACCGCTGAGGAATTCCAAAAAGACGCGAAGTAAATCGCAAGGAGTGGGCTGGGTGGCTTGACTCATTGGGGGCGATGGGCAGGCTCGGATTTCCTTACTTTCCCCGCGTAATGAATAAAAAGCCCAAAATTATCTTCGCTGGTGCCGTGCAAAATTGCGCGCGTTTTTTGCCCGACGTCTTTGCGAACATTGAGAAGATAGCGTCATTAGCTTCGGAGGCTGCCTTCGTCTTCGTGGAAAACGATTCCACTGATGAAACCAAAGAAGTGCTGAATCAGTGGGGTCAGGGTCGGGCTAATTTTAATGTAATTAACATGGACGGGCTGAAGGCCATACCTGTGCGCGGGTTGCGGCTGGAGATTGCGCGCGGCACCTTTCTCGAGATGATAAAAACTTATAAAGATTATCGAGACTATGACTTGATGATTGTTTTGGATATGGACGACGCGGGCGCTTATCCGTTGGACGTCGCTGAAGTGAAGAAGGCCATTGATTTTCTTTCTGCCGAGTCTGACCGTGCGGCGGTCTTTGCGAATCAGATTGGGAAGTATTATGATATCTGGACATTGCGTGACGCTAAACTCTGTCCAGGTGATGCATGGGAAGAGGTCATGGACTACGTCATGAAACACAAAGTTTCGCCTGAAGAGGCCCACGCCCAAACATTTGCTAAGCGCATTCATTGTTTCCCTCCAACGATGGCTCCATTTGAAGTGGAGTCGGCTTTCGGAGGTCTGGGAATTTACAAGATGAGCTACGTGATAAAAAATCCTAACCCCTATCTCGGGTCCAAGATTAAGGCCGTGCCGAATGACGATGGCTCCTTCTCCGCTGCACGCTGGCAGGTATGTGAGCACGTACATTTCAACCGCGGCATTCGAAGTATTGGCGGTCGCCTCTTCATTATGCCCAGCTTAATTAATAATGACTTTACCGAGGGAGTGTTTCCCTCGATTGCACAGTTTTATTTCCGCTAGGTCAGCACCGCTTTTTCTAATCGATTTGTCGGGGTGGCTTGACCCATCAGGAACAACAGGCACTTTTAGCGGTCAGTTTATTGTACTTAATATGTCCAACCCTTCGTCATCATCAAACATACCGCCGCGGACGCGCGATGAAGTGACGGAGGCCCATTTCATGGAGGCGCGTGCTAGGTTGCTCGATTTGGCGGCATTCTTGGATCGCTTAGAGCGAGCAAGGGGTGTCGACGATCATCGGGTGCGCGGTTTACGTGCAGCGTTGCCGCTGCTTTTGGAAAAAGACGCGGCACGAGTGGCCAAGATCTTGAATTTATGGAGCGACCCCACGACGGAGCCGATTGAAAAAGGCGATTCCAAAGCAGCGAGCGGCGTATGGCCGAAAATAAAATAAGCATGCGATACATCGAACCCCATGGGCACATGGTTAGCCGGACCACTGACGACTATCAGGCAATGGCCTTGGCTGGGTGTAAGGCAATTTGTGAACCCGCTTTCTGGGCGGGCTTTGACCGTAAGTCGGCCGATGGCTTTTACGATTACTTCTGTCAGCTCACACAGCATGAGCCGAAGCGGGCCGCAAAATACTGCATCCCGCACTATGCTTGGCTTTGTATTAATCCGAAAGAGTCAGAGGACATGGGCCTGGCCAAAGAAGTCATGGCCATGATTCCAGAATTTTTGAAAGCGCCGACGGTTTTGGGCATTGGTGAAATTGGTTTAAATAAAAACACCCGAAATGAACTTAAAATTTTTGAAGCACACGTGGACTTAGCGGTGCAGCATAACCAATTGATTTTAGTGCATACGCCGCACCTAGAAGATAAGCGTAAGGGCACTCAGCTCATCATGGATGCATTGAAGGCGAATGGTAAAGTGCAGCCTAGCCGAGTGATTATTGATCACGTAGAAGAGCACACAATGGCGGCGGTCTTAGACCAGGGTTATTGGGCGGGGATAACGCTCTATCCTGAATCCAAGGCTTCGCCACAGCGGGCCGTGGACATGATCGAAACGATTTCAGCGCAGCGAGTTTGGCTGAACAGTGCATGCGACTGGGGCCACAGCGATCCATTGTCAGTGCCCAAGGCCGCGCTCGAGATGCGCCGTCGCGGACATTCCAGCGCAGCGATAGATCGCCTGGTTTTTGGTAATCCGGTCGAATTTCTTTCGCAGTGCCCGAAATTTATTTCGCCCGAAGCATAATTTTCTTCCGTGAAATTATCGTCCGGACTCACGCTCGCGTATTGCACCAATATTCACCGAGGTGAGGGCTGGAGCGAAACTTTTGCAGGCCTTAAAGATCATGCACTGCGCGTGCGCGACCGGGTGTCTTCGGGCAAGCCGTTTGTGTTGGGCTTACGCCTGAGTAATCAAGCGCTGGTTGAATTACGGGCGCTGGATGCACTAAAAGCTTTCCGACTCTGGCTCGAAAAAGAAAACTGTCTCGTCGCCGGCATCAATGGATTTCCCTTCGGCAGTTTTCATGGCGTCGCAGTGAAAGAAAAAGTTTTTTCGCCCGATTGGTGCGAGCCCGCGAGATTAGAATACACTAAAGGCCTTTTCGATTTATTATCAGAGCTCGGCACAGTGGGTGGTGCCGGCACGGTCAGCACGCTACCAGGTTCATTCAAAGGATTTAATCGGGATGCTGCTGCGCAAAAGGTAATGCGTAAAAATATTCTAGACTGTGTTGACCATTTAGCACGACTGCGCGACCGCACTGGACTTAGTATGCGATTGGCACTCGAGCCCGAGCCCATGGGGCTGGTCGAGAATACTACCGAAACGATACAGTTGTTTGATCAATTAAGGGACGAGGCGTCGAACGCCGCCCACGTTGATCAATTCCTGGGTGTTTGTTACGATACCTGTCACTTTGCCCTGCAGTACGAGAACCCCGCCGAGGCAGTGGCGCGACTCAATCAGAATGGCGCAACCGTTGTTAAATTACATTTAAGTTCAGCGCTGCGCTTGAAGCCAACGGCACGCGCATTGCAGCGCCTGGCGGCCATGCAGGAGCCGGTCTACTTACATCAGTGCCTAGGAAGGCGAAAAGACGGTACGCTGGAACGTTATAAAGACGTTTCCGAAGCTCTAGCTTCAAGCTCCATTCAATCCCTTGAAGAAATGCGGGTGCATTTCCATGTGCCGTTGAATGCAGAAATTTTAGGCGACGATTTATCGACGACCTCGGACCATTTAATTGGCGCACTGGATGTCGTTGCACGCACTCCTGGTCCGGTGCGTGAGTTAGAAATCGAAACTTACACTTGGGAGGTTTTGCCGGAGGCGATGCGTTCGGCCGACGTGGTTGACCAAATTGTGGCCGAATATGATTGGACTTTATCGGCCCTGTCTCAGCGTGGCGTGAAATCGCTTTGAACGATGAATTCCCGCATCCGAGCTTTGCTAGTATTAATGCGCGTCTCCAATTTGCCGACGGTTTGGTCTAATGTTTTTGCAGGCTGGACCCTGGGGCTATGTTTAACGTCGTCTGGTGCTCACGATAACCAGAAATTATTGGGATTATTTCTTAATTTTAATCTGCTACTCTTGTTGGTGGGTGCGTCATGTGTCTACGCAGCCGGAATGGTGCTAAATGATTTATTTGATTTGGATTGGGACCGGGAACATCGGCCGGAGCGACCATTGGTTGCGGGCCGACTGTCACTTCCAGCCGCAAGGATTACGACGGCGTGTTTATTAACTGCAGGCGCGACGTTGATTATTTTAGGATCAGCATCGCTGGCGCGTACTTATGTTGGCGTACAAGTTTTGGCCTTAGTGGGTTTAATTTTTATTTATAATCGCTGGCACAAGGGTGTCGCTTGGGCGCCGTACATCATGGGGCTCTGTCGGTTCATGTTACCGCTGATTGGCTTCGTGGCTACCGGTGGAGGTCCAGCGGCATCGACGTTCGCGTTGAAGGTATTATTTAATCACGCCGCTTCACTTTGGTTGCTCACGGTGTTAATTACGATGTTGGCCCGCCATGAAACCCGCCCATCGGGCTTAACTTCCGACAAAGACTTCTTGATGCTATTGGTTCCGATTCCGTTGCTGGGAGTTTTGCCATGGAATGGATTGATTTGGGTTTCGGCTGTCGGCTTTTGGCTATGGGTTTTAATTTCTAATCGCCGTCACCCGCTGCCTGCCGGTGTGGGTGGACGGGTCGAGGATCGGCTGGCGGCGTTTCCGTTCGTTGACGCCATGGTGGTTGGATTGGCCTTCGGGATTGTGGCGCCGGTGGTAGCGGTAGTGCTGCATGCCTTTTTATTAGGATGCCTGGTTTTGATTTTAATCGGTCGGCGGTTCGTGCCGGTCACTTAAGTGGGAACTTGGCTTGTCCTTGGGCGTCTAACCCTTTCATCCTAAAGCCAAGGCGATGCACGAACCCCTAGAATTAGATTTCTCGGTAAAATATAAGCACCGGATTTATTTTACCGAAGGCGCCTTCGGCGTCACGAACCCGATTCTATCACAATTAATCGGTTCGAGTAAGGTGCTGGTGGTTGTGGATGTGGGACTGATTACTGCGCAACCTGCACTGTTGGCCGAAATCGGCGCCTATGTGCTTGCGCACAAACTCTCGCTCACTCGGCCCCCGTATATTTTAACGGGAGGTGAGGCGTGTAAGTCGGACGACAAAGTGGTGCAGCAGGTTTTGTCGGCCATCGAGGCGGACAAGATTTGTCGGCACTCTTATGTTTTGGCGATTGGTGGCGGTGCATTTCTTGATGCAGTCGGATTTGCCGCGGCGATTGCACACCGTGGAGTGCGATTGATTCGCATGCCCACAACGACCCTAAGTCAAGCCGATGGGGGCGTGGGCGTGAAGAATGGCATCAACGCCTTCGGAAAAAAGAATTTCACGGGTACCTTCGCGCCACCGGTGGCAGTCGTGAATGATACAGATTTTCTCTCCTCGCTCGATCCGCGTGGTCGACGTGACGGCCTAGTTGAGGCCGTGAAGGTATCGATTTTAAAGGATGCGGATTTTTTCCAGAGCCTGGAAGGCCAGACGACCGAATTGGCGAAGGGCGACAAAACTATTTTAGCGAAAGTTGTGCATCGCTCCGCTGAATTACATGCACGACACATTGCGCAGGCGGGCGACCCTTTCGAACTAGGAAGTGCCCGTCCGTTGGACTTGGGCCATTGGGCAGCGCATAAGCTGGAAGTTTTGACGGCGTATCGCCTATCGCACGGCGAGGCGGTTGCGATTGGCTTGGCGCTGGATATCACTTGTGCACGTGAAATTGGATTATTTTCCGCGGCACTGACTGAGCGCGTGTTAACCCTATTAGAAAAACTTGGATTTAATTTATATGCCGATGAGCTGCATTTAGACGGCGGGCGGCCCTTGCTGCAGGGGCTGGAAGAATTTCGCGAACATTTGGGCGGGCGATTAACTTTGGTGTTACCGAAGTCCCTTGGTGTGCCTACGCAAATTCATGAATTGGATGCCGAGGTGATCCGTCGTGCGGCGGATGAACTAAAGACGAGGGCGGCACGATGATTCGTCGGGCCGTTCTAAATGTTGTCGGTCTGTCGGTCCGAGATTTATCGAGCGGCGTGATGCCGCGATTGATGAGGCGGGCGAGCGCTGGAAGCGCCACAGCGATACGACCGGCATTTCCAGCGGTCACGTGTACGGCGCAATCGAATTACCTTACAGGCCAATTGCCATCGGTGCACGGCATCGTCGGCAATGGTTGGTACGATCGCTCGCTGAGCGAGGTGCATTTCTGGAAGCAATCGAATCGCCTCGTGGAGGCGCCCAAGGCTTGGGATGTGATTCACGAGCGCCGGCCTGGTGCGAAGATCGCCAATTTATTTTGGTGGTACAATATGGGAACGCAGGCCGATCTATCGGTGACCCCGCGGCCGATTTATAAAGCCGATGGCGGGAAGATTTTCGATATCGCCAGTTACCCGCAGCGCTTGAAGCCTGCCCTGAAGTCGGCCCTAGGTTCATTCCCGTTCCATGCTTTTTGGGGTCCACGAGCGGGGATTGCGGCGACGCAGTGGATTGCGGATGCCGCACGGTGGGTAGAGAAGCATGAGAAGCCCGATTTAAATTTAGTTTATTTGCCGCACCTGGATTATGATTTGCAGCGCTTTGGCCCGAATGATCCCCGAAGCAATGAAGCACGAAAGCAGATGGATGGACTCGTCTGTGACTTAGCCGATGAGTTGGAGGCTGCTGGCGTAGAGGTGATGATTTTATCGGAGTATGCGATTACGGAGGTGGAACGCCCAGTGGCCTTGAACCGAATTTTCCGTGAGCAAGGCTGGCTCGAGATAAAGGAAGAAGCGGGTGCAGAAATTTTAGACACGATGAACTCAAAGGTGTTCGCCGTCGTGGATCACCAGGTTGCGCACATCGTGGTCCAGGATGAAAAATTATTGTCGAAGGTGAAGACGTTGCTCGAACAGACAGCTGGGGTGGGGCAGGTGCTTGATCGTAATGACCAGGCGAAGGTCGGTATTAATCATGCTCGCTCGGGGGATTTAATTGCAGTCGCCGATGCGCGCAGTTGGTTTAGTTACTATTGGTGGAATGATGATGCGGCGGCACCAGATTATGCGCGGACTGTCGATATTCATCGCAAGCCTGGGTATGACCCAGCCGAACTTTTTATTGATCCCGCGATTAAGTGGCCGGCCTTGAGGGTGGCGTGGTTTCTCTTGAAGAAAAGTTTAGGCATGCGCGCTTTATTACGGTTAACGCCGCTCACGGGTGAGCAGGTCAGGGGGTCGCATGGTAGAATTCCAGAAGACACGCTCGATTGGCCCGTACTGATTGCGG
>CAIVVQ010000013.1 GCA_903909465.1 uncultured Opitutia bacterium
CGTAGGCAAGAAGAGGTTGAGCGACTGGGCTTGATCGATCCACTTCTGACGGCGGGCAGCGGCATCAATCAGCCACTTGTAATCAATCACGAAGGCGGTCATGTACTTCTCCTTCACATTCTGCGGGATCTCCGGAATCTCTTTCAGTTCGCCGTCGAAATACTTAAGTTGATCAACCATGGCGCTGTTCCATAGGCCGAGTTTCTTGAGGTCGCGTACCAGCGAACCGTTCAATTCAATGAAGTCACCCGACAGGTTACTCTTCACGAAGAGGTTCTTATAGGTTGGCTCAATGCAAGGCGAGCTGCCGACGATGTTCGAAATCGTCGCGGTCGGCGCGATCGCAAGCACGTTGGAATTGCGCATGCCTTGCTTTACAATCTTAGCACGGACAGGCTCCCAATTCATACGTCCGCCACGCTTCACTTCGATGGCCTCGCCACGCTCGGCTTCCAAGAGGTCAACGGTATCCTGCGGCAACAAGCCGCGATCCCACTTGGAGCCCTTGAAGGTACTGTAGGCACCGCGCTCAGCAGCGAGGTCAGAGGAGGCTTCGTAAGCGTAGTACGCCACGGCTTCCATGATCTCGTCATTAAACTCAACGGCCGCCTCCGAAGCGAACGAGGTGTCGCGACGGTACAAACAATCTTGCAGACCCATCACGCCGAGGCCGATGGGGCGGTGGCGATTATTCGAAACGCGAGCGGCTTCGGTTGGGTAGAAGTTGATATCGATAACGTTATCGAGGGCGCGCACAGCGACGCGCACGGTTTCGGCCAAGCGAGCGTGGTCAATTTCGCCCTTGGCGTTGAGGTGCGAGTCGAGCACCACCGAGCCTAAATTACAGACCGCTGTCTCATCGGCGCTGGTATTGAGGGTAATCTCAGTGCAAAGGTTGGAGGAGTGAATGACGCCGACGTGGTCTTGAGGGGAACGCACGTTGCAAGGATCCTTAAAGGTCATCCAGGGGTGGCCGGTCTCGAAGATCATACCGAGCATCTTCTTCCAGAGCTCGATTGCAGGTATCGTCTTACCAAAAATCTTACCTTGGCTAGCCTGGGCTTCGTAAGCGATGTAACGCTTTTCGAAATTCGCACCGTAAGTTTCATGCAGGTCGGAAACTTCGTTCGACATGAAGAGCGTCCAATTGCCACGGGCCTTAAGGCGCTTCATGAATAAATCCGGAATCCAGTTAGCGGTGTTCATGTCGTGCGTACGACGACGGTCGTCGCCTGTATTCCGACGGAGCTCTAAGAAATCTTCGAAGTCATTGTGCCAGGCTTCGAGGTAAGCACAGCCCGAACCACGACGCTTGCCGCCTTGGTTGACGGCCACGAGTTGATCGTTGTGCAGCTTCAAGAAAGGCAACACGCCTTGCGACTCGCCATTAGTGCCCTTGATGTGCGAACCGGTGCCGCGCACCGCCGTCCAGGAACCACCGAGGCCGCCGGCCCACTTGGACAGGAAAGCGTTTTCGGCGATGCCTCGAATCATGATGGACTCGATGGTGTCGTCTACCTTGTACAAGTAGCACGAGGAAAGCTGACTGTGGAGCGTGCCCGCATTGAAAAGTGTTGGGGTCGAGCTGCAGAAGCGGCGCGACTTATAAAGGGCATGCAGGCGGATCACCCAATCTTCGCGATTGGTTTCTTCGCGCAGGAATAATCCCATCGCCACGCGCATCCAGAAGAACTGAGGGGTCTCGAGTCGGCGGTGCGTCTTCGAAGTCTTATCGATAATCAGGTAACGATCGTAAAGGGTCTGAATACCGAGGAACTCAAACTCCATATCGGCCAACGGGTCGAGGGCCTCGGCCAATTTGGCGAGGTTGTACTTACCGAGGTCAGGCGAGAGGCGCCCGATTTCGATGCCGCGCTGAATGTACTCGGCAAACTTTGCGCTGTGGAATTCTTTTAACTTGGCCACGCCATCGCGCACGATGCTCCAGCCGAGCACTTCTTCATAAATGTAACTCAGCGAAATGCGGGCGGCGAATTTAGCGAAGTCGGCATCGCGCTCGACCAAAGTTTTGGCATTTAATTCAATCGTCTTACGGAGATCGGCTTCGCTCGCTTCGTTAAAAATACCACGACGCAATTCCGATTCGATATCGTCGAGCGACATCGCAATGTCTAAGCCCGTCATGGCGTAGGAAATCCGCTGGCGTAGCTCTTCGCCGTTCCAGAGGTAAGTCGTGCCGTCGAGACTCTTGATTAGGATCATCGACTCTTGGCGATCGTCCACCACGGCGGGCGCGGCGGCTTCTAACTCGCGAGCGCGGGCACGTTGGTTGCGATATAAAATATAATTTTCGGCCACCTTGTAATGCAAGTGGCGCATCAACTCCACCTGGACGATGTCTTGAACTTCTTCGATGCCGATCATCGGCAAACCCTTTCCTGCGACATGTAATGAAACCGCAGCGGCCACTTGCTCGGCCGGCGAGGAATCCATCTTGGCGGAAAGGAAGGCCTTGCGAATGGCTAAATCGATTTTGCTTTGATTCCAGGCAACCACCGAATGGTTGCGGCGCATCAGGCGAGTCGTGACCACGGGGGCATTGAAGCCCATGTCACTGCCCGAAGAGAATAAGAGGCTCTTGGCGACGTCGTGACGGTTGTTGCGCACGAGGGCACCTTCAATGATTGGGATAATCTGTGATTCAGAAATCACGCCACCGCTTCTCTGTAAGGTCAGCGTGACCGCTTGCGAAACTTCGGTCGCCACAGCCGTAACAAAACTACGGTTTTGCTCGGTGTAGATGTCGGTGACCTGACGCGAAAGTAAAAGGTCAGTGAGTGCACCGCCAACGATATCGGCAATGCGAGCGGCATCGAAGGTTGTAGAATCAGCGACAACGGGCGCCGAGGCACCTGCAGCTGCAGACGGCAACGCCTCGCGCCAGTTGAAGCGAGGCTTGGCACTGGCCGGCATACGAACGGCTTGTTTGAGTGCGATGTCTTCGTGGTAGAATGGGAGTTCAGGATTCATTTGTTATCAGAGGGTGTGTGAGAGTTGAGAAAGTGGATGAGGGAGGTGGATGAGAAACGATAGTTCTTGGTCGCCCTGGTGTAGACCAGAGCAATTGGGGAGGGTGGACGGAGTGGATAAGGGGTAAGAACAGGAAGCGTGCCAATTAAACGTCGAAGGGGGTAACGTTTAATTTCACGCTAAAAATTAGAGGTCTTCGTCTTTGACCGTCGGCATCGCAGCCGATTTTTGGTATTCGGTAACACGGCCTTCGAAAAAGTTTTGCTCTTTCTTGAGGTCCATGACTTCCGAGAGCCAAGGGAAAGGATTAGGAGGGGTGACCTTTAACAAAGGCTCGAGACCGCAACCACGGAGGCGACGATCTGCAACGTAATCAATGTATTGCTCGAACTCCTTGGAGGAGAGGCCGAGGCCATTGACGGGCAGGCAATCGCGAATGAAATCTTTCTCGAGGGAAACGGCCGTGCCCATGAGTTGGCGCAACTCTTCGCGGAATGCCTCGGTCCAAACTTCTGGATTTTCCTTCACGAGCTCGAGTAAGAGCTGCTGGAAAAGGGAAATGTGGTTGGACTCATCGCGCAATGTGTAACGGAACATTTGTCCGATACCGGGGAATTTATTTTGGCGAGCCAGCGAAAGCACCATGCCGAAGAGACCGTAGAACTGCGTGCCTTCCATGCACTGACCAAAGAGGAAAATATTATGGGCGAGCGCTTGCTTGTCTTCGAGCTTCGTGAGGTCGAGCTTACGGCGGAGGGCGCGCGAATTGTTGACGACGAAGGCGGCTTTCTTCGCGATGGTGGGAATGTCTTCGAACATCGCTTCGCACTCGTGCGGGTTGATACCGAGCGAAGAAATCATGTAGACCAGTGAGTCGGCGTGGATGTTTTCTTCGTGGGCGTGACGGCCTAAAACGAGCTTGAGCTCAGGCGCTGTGACGACTTCGCGCACAACGTGAATGACGTTGTCACCCACGATGCCTTCCGCGGCGGAAAAATAACCGATCGCCATCTTCACAATCCAGCGATCGATTTCGGTGATGGTACCGGTGGAGTCGCGCCACTGTTCGCAATCCTTGCCCATTGGGATATCCTCAGGCTCCCAGTGGTTATTCTTCATCGTCTTATAGAGATCATACGCCCACTGATATTTCAGCGGGAGAATATTGAAGAACATCGATTCGCGACCGTTGATGACGCGCTTGTTGTTAAACGCTTCTTCGGCTTTTGCTTTATCGAGAATAAAAGACTTTGGGCCGACTTTGATGGTGATGGTTTCGGACATGTGAAATAGGGAGTAAAAGGCGTATTTAGTGGCGATTAGATGCCGCTAGAAAATTGGTATGAGTGAGTGATAATACTAGGGGTAGGGGCTGCAATTATTATTTAACACTAAATGTAGGGTTTATTCACAAGCCACTGTCATAACGGCACTTCGGGTTAAAACTTTATTCACAATGGGGGATTTTCACAAATTTTTGACGAGTAAAAGGGTTTTGAGCAGCGGAAGCTTATCAATGGCCCAAAAGTGCCCGTCGCAAACCTCAGTTATTGGTGTTGCTCACGGTATTCACGCACCTGCCTGCGCAGGATTGCTCAAATTGCTAAATTATATTACAAAAGCACATGTCTACTGGCTCAGCTGCTAAAAAATCAGAGCGCACTCCCCTCTCCGCGCTTTTTAAAAACTGCTGGAGCGCTGAGGCACTTTCATCAAAAGGCTGGCGGGGCTTCTTGCAATCCAGTTGGCGCATCGTCGTCACCACCTTTCACGGCGTAAAAGAAAATCGCTTACCGCAACAATCGGCCGCGCTCACTTATTACACACTGATGTCGTTCGGCCCACTGGTCGCACTCGC
>CAIVVQ010000014.1 GCA_903909465.1 uncultured Opitutia bacterium
ATCGCGTCGTCCACCACGATACCGATAGCGATGACCATCGCAAAAAGTGTCAGCGTATTAATACCAAAACCAAAGAGCCACAGACCGGCGAAGGTGCCGACCAACGAAACGGGCACGGCAATCAATGGAATTAAAGTCGCGCGCCAGCTTCCGAGGAACAGGAATAAAACGAGCACCACGAGAATGCCCGCCTCAAACAATGTCCGCTCTACTTCATGAATCGAAGCATTAACGAAACGCGTCGTATCAAAAGGAATCGCATACTCCACGCCCGTCGGAAAACGTTTGGAGAGTTCTTTTAATCGTGCTTTTACTGCATCGCCCACATCCAGGGCATTGGCTCCGGGTGACAAGAACACACGGATACCCACCGCGGTTTGTCCATCCAGTGTGGCCTGCTGTTCGTAACTCTGGGCACCCAATTCCACTCGTGCGATATCTCGTAAGCGCAATGTACCTGCCGGTCCGCCTGACTTTATAATAATATTAGAAAACTGTTCGGGGGTCGCCAAGCGGACTGGCGTAATAATAGGTGCGACTAACGCCTGACCCACAGACGAGGGCTCCTGACCGAGACGACCAGCGGCGTATTGATTATTAGATGCCCGAATCGCTAAATTCACATCGGTCGGCGTGATGCCTAAACGGGCCATCTTATCGGGCTGCAACCAGACGCGCATCGCGTAATCACGTGCCCCAAAAATCCCGGAATCACCGACACCCGGGATACGCTTTAATTCTTCAACAATGTAAACGGAGGAATAATTACTCAGGAAAACGGAGTCGCGACTGCCATCAGGAGAGGTCACAGAGATCGCCATCAGAATATCATTCGACTGTTTACGCACCGTCACCCCCAAGCGACGTGCCTCTTCGGGCAAGCGGAGTTCGGCGATACGCACCCGATTCGTTAAATCAATCACACACTGGTCGGGATCAGCCCCTGGCTCATACGTCACCGTGATGGTGAGCATGCCATTCGATGATGAGGTCGATGAGTAATAGAGTAAATTATCCACCCCGTTAATCTCGTCTTCAATCGGTGCCGCCACCGTACGCATTAAAGTTTCAGCTGATGCGCCAGGATAGGTTACCGTTATCTTTGCGGTCGGTGGAGTGATTTGCGGGTACTGCGAAACGGGCAAGACGCGGAACGCCATGATGCCGGCCATCACGATGACCATCGACACGACGGTACCGAAAATCGGTCGACGAATAAAGAAGTCCCAGTTCATCGGTTCTTATTTAGCAGGAGCGGTTTCACCACGTGGAACCACCACCGCACCTGGACGAACCTTCTGTAAATTATCAATCACGACACGGTCACCGGCTTTGAGTCCGGAGCTTAGGATTGCCTTGGGTCCCAAAATTTCTCCCACTTCGACGGGATTAATTTGGGCCTTATTCTCGGCATTAATGACGTAAACAAAGCGACCCTTCGGAGACTGCATTAAGCAAGAAGCAGGGACGGTGACTGCACCTGTGATGGACTGGCCGAGCAAACGCACGCGGGTGTACTGTCCGGGTAAAAATGCATTCTTATCATTCGGAAACTCAGCGCGCATTTGGATGGTACCCAAACGGGCATCGACCTGTGCCGAAACAAAATTCACCTTACCCTCTACTGGGTAAATCGAATTATCAGGCATGATGATTTCAACTTTAGCCGCAAAGGCCTGAGCAGATTCGCCCGCAAAGAGACGCTTAAACTCTTGTTCGGAAATTCCAAAACGCACCCACACTTGGTCGCGTTGTACAACAGTGGTGAGTAAACCATCCACGCCGGGACTTACCAACGAACCCTCGGAGTGCTGTTGACGACCGGCGTAGCCTTCAATCGGAGAAGTGACGTCACAATAGGAAAGGTCCAGCTCTGCACTGCGCACTTTGGCGGCGGCCACATCGCGTGCGGCCTTTGCCGCTTGTGCTAAAGCTAACGAATCAGCCGCCTCCTTGGCACTGGCGGCCTTCTGAGCCAACAATGCGGCTTGGCGATTCGCCTCGGCTTCGGCTTGTTCGAAACGGGCCTGCTCTTGGGCCAACTGTGCCTTCGCTAACGAAAGTGCGATCTCGTAAGTCGCGGGATCAATTTTGAAAAGTAAATCGCCGGCCTTCACGCGTTCGCCCTCTTGGTAAGATTGCTTAAGTATAATTCCGGTGACGCGGGCGCGGATTTCGACTTCACGGGTGCCTTCAATTTGGGCGGTCACATCGACCTCTTGAGGCACAGGGGCAACCACTGCGGTCAGCAATGAGACGGTTACGGGCGGCATCGGGGGTGCTTCCGCAGGTTTACACGCAGAAAGGCCCGCGAGGAGCGACAGGCAGAGAAGGCTCTGGACAACTGGGTATTTACATACAGACATGTATGTAAATCTAAACACCCACCCATGGCTCGCAAGACCAAAGCAGAGGCGGAACAAACTCGTCACCGAATAATTGAGTGCGCGCGGACTGTCTTTAACCACAGTGGGGTCAATAATACCTCACTTGAAGAGGTCGCTCAGGCCGCCCATGTGACGCGTGGGGCAGTTTACTGGCACTTTAAGAATAAGTCCGACCTCTTTCAGGCGGTCCGGGCCCAGACAGGTCGCCTGCTCAAGCTGAACTCATCTAGCACCGGTGATGCCCTGCACCGATTGCAGAGTGGACTGATCAATGCCCAGCACCGGCTCCAGTCCGACCCCGAAGCACGCGCCACCTATGAAGTCATGCTCTGGAAGTGC
>CAIVVQ010000015.1 GCA_903909465.1 uncultured Opitutia bacterium
CCGTTTTGTTTTATATCGATGATGACTCCGTGGTTTGGTTTGCGTGGGCGCCTTGAGCCGACTGAATAGACGTATGCTACCCAAATCCCTGGTGCTTTTTTTAACCCTGAACTTAGGGTGGGGCACGACTCTGCTGCCGGCTGTAGAAATGACCGCAACGTCTACACCCGCATCCTTTGCTTATGTTTTACAGGCGGACGCTTTAGGTGAAACGCCCGCAATTGTTGCCGAAAAACTTAAGCAAGCACAGCGCGATTGGGTTGTGCTCGATCCCCATTTTTCAGAAGACGTGGACTGGACGGCGTCTGACTTGAATCAGGTACGATCCGGAAGCCCTCAGCGTAAAGTACTCGCTTACATCTCCATTGGTGAGGCCGAAAACTATCGACCTTACTGGCAGAAAATTTGGCTTAAGAATGGCAAGCCTACTGCGCAGACGCCTACTTGGTTGCGGCAAGAAAATCCAGAGTGGAAGGGCAATTACGTGGTTAAATATTGGGACAAGGATTGGCAGAAAATCATTCTTCATTCCATTCAGGATGCCATGGCCGTTGGCTTCGATGGCGTTTACCTCGACATCGTGGATGGCTTTGAAACTTTTGAAAAAGTCGGTGAAGATTACGATGAGGGCCGACTGAACCCCGAGACCAAACAATCCTATCGCCGCGACATGATTGAATGGGTGAAGAAAATTGCCGCTCAAGCTCGCACCACTAAGCCCGACGCCTTGGTGATTCCGCAAAACGGTTCTGCACTCTTGGAGGCCGATGATTTCCTCTCGGTCATTAGCGGCATCGGTATCGAGGACCTTTATACCAGTGGCGATAAGAAGCAGCCGAGCAGAGACTCCCGTGAGGTTCTGGGTAACCTGCAGCACATTTTAGAAACAAAAAAGCCCGTGCTACTTATTGAGTATCCCGAAAAAGCAGAATTACAGGCCTATGTTAAAAAGCGTGCCCACGATGATGGCCTAATCCTGCTTCTGACCGACCGAGAACTCAAGACACTCGGTGTTTCCTCTCGCTGATCCGTAAGGGCGGAGTGTAGATTTATATCAGAAATTAAGAACCCCCGAGGGTATCGGGGGTTCTGTTTTGAAAGTGGGGTGATTGAGGGGACTTGAACCCCCGACCCCCGGTACCACAAACCGGTGCTCTAACCAACTGAGCTACAACCACCGTGCAAAACATCCACAAGGGAAGGGGCCTAATGCAGGCAAATCAACGTTACCTGTCAATCTCTGACCCATTCGAGGCAATTTCTTGTACCGCTCACGAAGATTTTATCATTTGTTGTTCCCTTTGTCGGTGTCTCGCCCTTTCTACTGTTTAACAATGCCCACCTTTACCGAAATTGGCCTCCCTGAGCCAGTCCTGCGCTCACTGTCCGACTCGGGCTATGTGAATCCAACACCTATTCAGGTGCAGGCCATTCCTGTTATTTTAGCGGGCGGAGATTTAATTGGTGCCGCGCAAACGGGCACGGGCAAGACCGCTGCGTTCGCGTTGCCCACACTCGCAAGACTTGGCCCCGCTGCTGGTAAGCCTCGCTGCTTGGTGATGGTGCCAACGCGTGAGCTCGCGGTACAAGTGGACGAAAATTTCAAGAAGTACGGCAAGTACCTCGGTACGAAAACCGCGTTGCTCTACGGCGGCGTAGGTTATGGCGCACAAGTGAAAGCACTTACTGAAGGCGTCGATGTGGTTATCGCGACACCGGGTCGTTTACTCGATCTCCAGCAGCAAGGCATTCTGGATCTTTCGTCCATTCAAGTTCTCATTCTTGATGAAGTGGATCGCATGCTCGACATGGGTTTCATCGAAGACGTCACCCGCATCATTCGTTCCTGCCCTAAGGAACGTCAGACACTTCTATTCTCGGCGACCGTCGATGAGCGCATTGGCAAAATCGCCAACTGGGCATTGCGTAATCCGACCCTCGTTGATGTGCGCACTGGTTCCACCGCCGCTGAAACGGTTGACCACGCGATTTACCCTGTGGACGTGTTTCAGAAGTATGACCTGTTGTTAGAATTATTAAAACGCAGTGAATATAAATCAGTCATTGTCTTCACGCGCACCAAGCGTGATGCCGACCGCATCACCGAATGGATTGAAGGTCACGGCACCCAAGTCGCGACGATGCATGCTGACCGTTCGCAAACTGAACGCACCGAAGCACTCCAAGGCTTTAAATCCGGTAAGTATCCGATTCTCGTGGCGACCGATATCGCTTCACGCGGTCTCGATGTCACCGGCGTGACGCACGTAATTAATTATAACGTTCCTGAGCACCCGGAGGATTATGTCCACCGC
>CAIVVQ010000016.1 GCA_903909465.1 uncultured Opitutia bacterium
ATACGGACACGGCACGCTTTCCTTCCGTGCTTCGGGCTCACAGTTACTCAAGGGATTAAAATCCCCACTCCGCGTTTGGAATTCGCACGGCGACAAAGTGATTCGCCTGCCGAAAGGTTTTAAAGCGGTGGCCAGCACCGAAAACTCCGACAACGCCGTGGTTGAAGATGCAGCGCGTCGTTTTTACGGCATTCAATTCCACCCCGAAGTCGCCCACTCCGAGCGCGGCATCGAATTCATCCGCAATTTCCTCTTCCGGATCTGTAAGTGTAAGCCAAATTGGGTGATGGATGATTACGTGGCGACTGCGGTGCGCGAAATCCGCGAGAAGGTAGGCAAGTCACACGTCATTCTCGGCCTCTCGGGCGGAGTCGATTCTTCTGTCGCCGCCGCGTTGATTCAGCGTGCCATCGGCAAGCAACTCACCTGCGTGTTTGTTGACAACGGTTTGCTCCGCCTCGGTGAACGTCAACAGGTCGAAAAAATGTTCCGCGGTAAATTCAAGGTCGACCTCCGCGTGGTCGACGCCTCCAAGGTTTTCTTAAGTAAGTTGAAGGGCGTGACGGACCCCGAGCAGAAGCGAAAGATTATCGGTCGCGAATTCATCAACGTCTTTGATCGCTCCGTGAAGGATCTCGCCCGCAAGGGTAAGGTCGAGTTTTTGGCACAGGGCACACTGTACCCGGACGTCATTGAATCAATTTCTCCAAGCGGTGGTCCTGCGGTTACGATTAAGAGTCACCACAATGTGGGTGGCTTGCCGAAGAACATGAAGCTCAAGTTGCTCGAGCCCTTGCGTGAACTCTTTAAGGATGAAGTGCGCGCACTGGGCGAAGCCCTCGGCTTGCCTCGCGAGATGGTCTGGCGTCACCCGTTCCCTGGTCCGGGTCTCGCTGTGCGCATCTGTGGTGACATCACCCCGGAGCGTCTGGAAATCCTCCGTCAGGCCGACGATATCTTTATTAACGAACTTCGTACCTCTGGAAATTATAACAAGGTCTGGCAGGCATTCGCCGTCTTCTTGCCTGTGCGAAGCGTAGGCGTGATGGGCGATGGACGCACCTACGATAATGTCTGTGCGCTCCGCGCTGTCACCTCATCCGATGCGATGACGGCTGATTGGGCTCGCTTGCCTTACGATGTCTTACAGCGTGCCTCGACACGTATCATTAACGAGGTCAAGGGCATCAACCGCGTCGTTTACGATATCTCGTCAAAGCCACCCGCCACGATCGAGTGGGAATAGAATCCTTTGCCCCGTTGACAGTTTGCTTCTGCGGGTTTTGCTAAAGGGACGTGGCTGACCCGACTTTCCAGGTAATTGCGCGCCGCTGGCGCCCTCGCCGCTTCGATGAACTCGTCGGGCAGGAACACATTGTCCGTACGCTGCGAAATGCGATTACGACAAAGCAGTTGGCCCACGCCTACCTTTTTGTCGGTCCGCGGGGAACGGGAAAAACCACGACCGCGCGCATCTTAGCGAAGTCGCTCAATTGTACCGGCGGACCGAAGGCTGACTTTAGTTTAGACGATCCGGTTTGCTTAGCCATCGAGCAGGGTAATTGCATGGACGTCATTGAAATCGATGCGGCGTCGAATCGCTCCATCGAAGATGCCAAGCGTATCCGCGAGGAATGTCAGTTCGCCCCTACGAGCTGTCCATACAAAGTATTCATCATCGATGAAGTACACCAACTCACGAAGGACGCCTTTAATACTTTATTAAAAACCCTGGAAGAGCCGCCTCCCTGGGTGAAATTTATTTTAGCTACGACTGAGGCAGACAAAGTGCTGCCGACGATCACCTCGCGTTGTCAGCGCCTTGAGTTCCATCCGATTTCGGAGGAAGTCATCGCCGCGCAATTACAACGAATTGTCAAAGCAGACGGCGTACAAGCCGAGCCCGCTGCACTCACGGCGATTGCACGTCTCGCCAATGGCGGGATGCGCGATTCGCAATCCATTCTCGACCAGATTATTTCTTTCTCGGGTAAGAAAATCGCTGAAGCGGATGTTCTCTCCATTTACGGCTTAGCATCGGCACAGCAAACCGGCGACCTCGCGAAGGGCATCGCTCAAGGCGACGCCAAAGCGGTACTCGCTTTATGCGACGTGTTTCATGCTGAAGGGCGCGATTTGATGCGCGTGCTCGCCGACCTTCAATTGCTCGTCCGCCAAGCCGTGCTCGATGCGGTACGCTTGGGTGGCACTAGCAAACTCTTAGGCAGCGGCCTCGCCACTGAACAATTGGTCCGACTTTTAGAATGCCTGCAGACCAGCGAATCGGGCATTCGTCACGGTCTCTCGCCGCGGGCGAACTTTGAGGTCACGATGCTGAAGGCCATCGAGCAAAGTCGATCGCGATCCATCGATAGTCTTATCAAAGACATAGCGACCGCTGCAGCTGGTCTCCCTCGGGAGCCCGGCCAAAAAAAAATAAAGGGTTCGGTATCCACACCCGTGGTTGAAGTTGCACCAGCGGCGCCCGTTGTCGTGCCTTTGCCGGTCGCATCACCCACGCGAGAAGAACCAATGGCAGACACGTCGGTTGATTCATTGGTGGTGGACGATGAATCCATGATGAGTGCGCCACCGCCAGACAATGGCTTTGCCTATAACTTGCCACTAGAGTCATCGAAGCCTGCCGTCGAGAGCGCCAAGCCCGCCTTTCCGGGGGATAAGGATTTCGATGCCGCAGTGGGTGCACTGCCGCCCGCCTTGCGTGAAAAACTGAAAGAAACTCTAGGCGCCGAGTTTACTGCTTTGCGCTCGGTCTCAGATAATAAGTTGCGTCGCCCTAGTTAATTGTGAACCGCGTGAAAGAAATTGGAATAATTTCTGATACGCATGGTTTGCTGCGTCCCGAAGCCATTCTGGCGCTGGAGGGCTGCGAGTTGATCTTGCATGCGGGCGACGTGGAAGGGGATTGGATTCTTGCGGAGCTCAATGAAATTGCGCCGTGTCTAGCGGTGGTGGGAAATTGCGATGATGATTCCGGCCTACCGAATTTTCGCTTAGAAGAAATTTCGGGTCAGCGTGTGCTGCTGCACCACGGTCACCTGTCGATTGATGAAGCATCATTTAAGCCAACCATTATTATCACGGGTCACTCACATCAGCCATTAATCGAAAACGTTGATGGCGCCCTGCGGATTAATCCAGGCAGTGCCGGGCCGCACCGATTCAATAAGCCCATAACGATTGCACGGCTAACAATCAATCATGAGGGTGCGCAGGCAAAAATCATTCACCTGCCCGTCAAATGAAGTCCGCCTTACCCGTCGATGCTTTAGCGGAATCGCTCGTGAAGGCCTGCGGTCAAACACGGCGCATCGTATTACGCGCGCCGACGGGTTCGGGAAAGTCGACACGTATCCCGCAGATGTTGTTGGACCTTAATTTGGTCCAAGGCCAAATCATTGTCTTACAGCCGCGGCGCATTGCAGCACGAATGTTGGCGGCCCGTATTGCCGATGAGCGAGGAGTGAAGTTGGGCGATGAAGTCGGCTACCAGATTCGTTTCGAACGCAAAGAATCCGCCGCTACGCGCATTAAATTTGTGACTGAGGCCTTGTTGTTGCGCCAGATGGCATCAGACCCGGAATTAAAAGGAGTCGGTGCACTCATTTTTGATGAGTTCCATGAGCGCAATTTACACTCTGACGTCGCCATCGCTTTGGCCCGTCAGCTGCAGATAAAAAGTCGACCCGACTTATTAATCGTGGCGATGTCGGCCACGCTCGATACGGCAGGTGTGGCACAGTGGTTGGGGAATGCCGAAACTCTAGCGTCAGACGGACGCACCTTCCCGGTTGAAGTTGAATACGCCCCGATGCCACGCACCACTAATCGACCCGTTTGGGATTACGCGGCCGAGCAGGTAGGAAAAGTTTTACGCGAGGAGCCAGCAGGCGACGTCTTAGTTTTCATGCCTGGGGCTTACGAAATCATGCGCACCATGAATGCCGTGAATCAACTGCGAGAGTCATCAGGTGTCGATGTGCTGCCCTTATACGGCGAGCTTTCGCCTGTTGAACAGGATCGAGCGGTTAATGTCAGCGACCGCCGCCGCGTCATCGTTGCCACCAATGTAGCAGAGACGTCGCTAACCATTCCTGGCGTTCGTGCCGTGGTCGATGCGGGCTTGGCGCGGGTGGCACGATTCGACCCCGTGCGCGGCATCGATACTTTAATGATCGAGTCGATCTCGCAGGCATCGGCCGAACAGCGTGCCGGACGTGCGGGTCGAACGGGTCCCGGTCGGTGCATTCGATTATGGTCGCATACGGATCATCAGGCACGACCACTGCGGGAGACGCCCGAGATTAAGCGCGTCGATCTCGCAGAGACGATTTTACTCCTGCATGCTTCGGGGTGGGGGGATGCGAATCAATTCCCTTGGTACGAAAAACCGGACGCTACGAGTTTACAGCGGGCAGAAGTAGTCCTACATGACTTAGGCGCGTTAGATGAAAAAAATAAATTAACTTCGATGGGGTCGCGCATGGCTGTTTTTCCTGCGCACCCGCGTTATGCCCGCATGCTCATGGCGGCGAATGACTATAATTGTGTCGCAGAGGCGGCGACCTTGGCGGGGCTTTCGCAGGGGCGAGACATTTTACTCCGTAAAGTCAGTGACCAAGTGGAGCGTGCGCGCGAGGGCGTGAGCACGGAAGCGGGATCTGATTTCTTTGTGCGACTATCCTTATTGCAGCGTGCGTCGGACTTAAAATTTGATTTCGATGCGTGTGAAAGCATCGGCGTACACGCCCAGGCGGCTCGTCAGGCAATGATGGCCGCAAAGCAGTTCCTTCGGATTGCAGAGGGGCAGGGGTTTAAGGTTTCAAGTACGCCCGCCACGCCGGAGTCATTACAGCGATGCCTTCTGCTCGCCTTTTCGGATCGCTTGGCTGTGCGTCTGGATGCGGGCACGCTGAGGTGTGCGTTGGTCCACGGTCGCAAGGGGGAGCTGCGTCGAGAGTCTTCCGTGCGCTCAGCCCCACTACTGGTGGCGGCTGAAGTGGATGAAATTCAGACCAAAGGCGAAGTGACGACATACTTATCAATGGCTACCGCGGTCGACGAGGCGTGGTTGAGGGAATTATCCCCCAATGATTTTTCCGAAAAAATCAGTCTGCGCTATGATGCCACGCAGCGAAGGGTGGTAACTCGAACAGAAAAACGTTTTCGTGATTTAGTGCTGCAGGCCACCGAACGTGATGACGCCACGTCCGATGCGGCGAGTCGATTATTAGCAAACGAAGTCCTGGCGGGTCGACTCGAGTTAGAACGTTGGGACGCATCGGTCGATGCGTGGATTCGAAGGGTTAACTTTTTGGCCAAACATTGTCCCGAATTAGAAATCCCGATTTTTGATGAAGCCGGTCGTCGCATGGTTATAGAAGAAGTTTGTCAGGGTGCAGTGGCCTATCGCGATATTCGGGATCGCCCGGTGATGTCAGTCGTTCGCGGTTGGCTAACACACGAACAGGGCATGGCCTTGGATACTTATTGTCCGGAGAAGATTATTCTGCCCCGCAAAAAACACCCTGCGAAAATTGAATACACGGATGACGGTGAAGCACAGATTGAGGCTACGGTACAAGAGTTGTATGACTTCCCTGGGAGTAAGCTGCGGGTTTGTCAGGGCAAGGTACCAATGGTCATTTGCATTCAATCGCCTGCTCGTCGCACGCAGCAGCGGACGACTGACCTCGATGCGTTTTGGAAAGGCTCATATGAGCATGTGAAGAAAGATTTAAAGGGTCGCTATCCCAGGCATGAATGGCGATAGATGCATGCCATAAGTCTGATTTGTTATGACAACAGCTTCGCTTATATGGTCCGACCTCCCACTGCATGTTGTGGACTTTGAGGGCAGTGCCCAGACTGGCGTTGTGGAGTATGGAGTCGTCACCTTGCATCACGGGGAAATTGTTTCTACGGCCACGCGACTGCATGCGCCGCGCGGAGCCATTCCGTCGGTCGACACTCAATGCCACGGCTTACGCTCGAAAGATTTATCGGGGCTGACTCCTTTTGAGTCGGAGTGGGATTACTGGGTATCGTTGCGACGCAGCGGTTTATTGGTTGCGCATAATGCGAATGTGGAAGAACGTTTTTTGCGTGCGACTTGGAGCCGACCCACTGCGGTGCCATCATTTGTGGATGCCACTGACATGGTGGCAGAGTGGGGTCCGTGGATTGATTCCTGTCGCTTGGCCCGGGCTTGGATGCCGACCTTAGGGGACTATAAGCTGGGCTCATTGATTTCGTTACTAAAACTTGGGTCTAAATTGGACGACCTCGCCACGGTGCATTGCCCCGTTAATCGCCGCCATTTTCACTGTGCTTTATACGACGCATTGGCTTCGGCCTTACTTCTCAGGGCTTTGTGTGCGGTGGACGGCCGGTCGCACCTGCCTTTAACGCTTATGGTGAGGGACAGTTTATCGGCACCGGCGGCCGATGACCTGATGCAAGGTGAGTTGGGACTGTGACTTTCCGCTTCACACTTTGGTCAAGCCGTAGCTAGATAGCTTACTATGTCGTCCAAGCCCCCCATTCGCGTTTCTGTCACTGGTGCCGCTGGCAACATTGGTTACGCCGCCATCTTCCGAATCGCATCGGGTGCAGTCTTTGGAGCCGATCAACCCGTCGCACTTAATCTTATCGAAGTGGGGCCTGGTCTCAATGCTTTAGCCGGTGTGGTGATGGAATTAGAAGATTGCGCCTTTCCTTTGCTGACCGATGTCGTTGCGACCGGTGATTTGAATGTTGGTTTCAAAGATGCCGACTGGTGCCTGCTCATCGGCGCGGTGCCTCGCAAAGATGGCATGGAGCGTAAAGACCTTTTGGGTATTAATGGAAAAATTTTCGTCGGACAAGGTGAGGCCATTGCCCGCAACGCTAAGAAAAGCGTAAAAGTTTTAGTCGTAGGCAATCCCTGCAACACCAATGCGCTCATCGCGTTGCGCTCGGCGTCTGGCCTGCGCGAAGAAAATTTCTTCGCTATGACGCGTCTCGATGAGAATCGCGCGAAGTCCCAACTCGCCCGCAAGGCTGGCGTGCATAATTCACAGGTAAAGAACGTGGCTATCTGGGGTAATCACTCTTCCACGCAGTATCCCGACTTCACCAATGCGACCATCAGCGGCAAGCCACTCAGCCAAAGCATTAACGATCAGGCTTGGTTGAAAGAAACTTTTGTCGGTGAAGTACAGAAGCGCGGCGCAGCCGTCATCAAGGCCCGTGGTGCATCGTCCGCGGCATCTGCAGCCAACGCAGCATTAGACACGTTGCGTAGCCTTCACGTCCCGACACCGGCGGGCGACTGGCATTCGGTTGCCGTGCTCTCGAAGGGTGATTACGGAATCACGCCCGGAATTATGTTTGGTTACCCCATTCGTACGAAGCCCGATGGCTCGTGGGAAATTGTGCAGGGTCTGCCGCTCGATGCTTTCTCCAAAGAGAAAATCGCCATCACCGAAAAGGAATTACTGGAAGAGCGCGCGACAGCCTCCGAGGCCTTGGGCGTTAAACTCTAAATTATTCCGCGCTTAATCTAACCAGGGTAATGTCCGCCGGGCGGCAGCTGCCTAGTTTGATTTCACCAGCGTTAGCGGCGGAGAAGATGGGTGGCTCAGGGCGAATGGCTTCCACATTGCGTGCGGTGCGACCGGCATTGATTTTTTGCAGGCCAATGAAATCGAGAATCACGGGATTGGCACTCGCGAGGATGATTTTCTCCGACTTACACCAGTTGGCGTCAAAGCTCGGGCCGCCAAGCACTTGATAGCGTTCGAGTGAAAGAACGGTGAGGACATTCTTCCGGGATAATTCAGGAATGGCGCAAACTTCCACGGCAACTTTAGAAGCATTCGCTGGGTTGTCGGAGAAACGTTCCGCATTGGCGATGCTTCCCAAGGAGGCCGATGCCATGGCGCCGCTTACACCCAAGGTTTTGCTGTCCGAAAGCACGGGAAGGTTAATCCAGAAATCCACATCATCGAACAGTGTCTTGGGAAGAATGCTGACGCGCGGATCACCCCAAGGAACCATCGCTGCACCGGGGCGAGGCATGACTTGGTTTTCGTAACAGAGTTTTTTATCAGCCGACCATTTATTGGCCTGAGGCTCAAAGGCGATGACCGGGAAGCCTTCAAATTTATCAGCGTCGGTTGAAAGCTGGGGGAGGAAGCCGCATTCACGGAGGCTTTCTTGGCGAACGTCGCACAGAATCACGGACTGTTTTTCGAAGCCGCGTTTCATCAGGGCATTTCCTAAGGCGCGAATGAGTGACTTGGGTGTGGCCAAGCCGAGTCCTGCTTGCGAAGAGATTTTTAGTCCGCACTTGCGAAGCTGACCTGGCTTAAGTCCAACGCCGGTTTTGTTTTCATACTCGGTGAGCATGCGTTCGACGGATTGATTATAGTCCAGGTCGGAAAAGCCCTGAAGTTGTTGTTCAATCAGCAGCAGCTTGGGGTCGGTGGCCGCTGTGAGATTCAGGCACAGACATGCGAAAGTGAGGGATAGAAGGAGGCGCCGTACCATCAGACTATTTTTGCTGAATCGGCTGACTTCGCAAGTGTGCACTTTTGTTTGCGATTGGGGAAACGCTCCTCATCTTGGCGCTATGTCCGTCCCAGCCCAGTTACCGCAACGCCGCATCCTCGGACTGATTTTCTTAACGGTGCTGATGGATATCATTGGTTTCAGTGTCATTATCCCGCTCTTTCCACATTTACTGTCTCACTACATCACCTCTGAAGGTTCGACGGGAACTTTGATTGGAAGTTTGTCGGCTGCAGCCGAATGGCTCGGTGGCGACACAGTATTCAAAAAGACGGTCTTGTTCGGTGGCTTACTCAGTACGCTATACTCGCTCCTACAATTTGTATTCTCTCCGATTTGGGGTGCTCTGTCGGATCGTTTTGGCCGTCGTCGTATTTTAACAATTACTTTAGCAGGTAGTGCGCTGTCTTACTTGCTCTGGATTTTTGCGGCACAGTTCTGGGTCGTGGTTGTGACGCGTTTAATTTGCGGCATGATGGCTGGTAATATTGCGGTAGCGAGTGCCGCCGCCGCGGATGTCACCGAAGAAAAAGAACGCACCAAGGGAATGGCGGTCGTTGGTATTGCCATCGGCATGGGCTTTTTAGTCGGACCCGTTATCGGAGGGCTAACGGCACCACATGAGATAAACACCGTCGCAGCAACTTCCTCATTAGGCCTTAATCCATTTTCGCTACCCGCAGCTGTTTCGGCTTTCATGGCGACCATGAACTTTATTTTGGTTTGGGCATTTTTCCCTGAAACCTTGCCGCTTAAAAATCGCGCCAATGCGCACACCCAGAAGCCGTCCATTTTTGATTTAGCGACGGTGGGATCTAGTGCAGTGCGTCGAACCTCTTTAGCTAATCTGATTTACCAAATCGCGTTCACGGGCATGGAGAACACGGTGGTATTTCTCACGCTCGCTTTATTCGCTTACAGTCCACGCGATAATGTGACGCTCTTCTTGTTTAATGGTACGTGCCTAATTTTTGCCCAAGGTATGGCTCGTCAAATCGTGAAGGGCATTGGACAGAAAAAAGTAGCGATGCTGGGAATGCTTTCGGCGATTGTCGCTTTTAGCTTGGTCGCGTTGATTCCTGCGCCTACGGATGTCGCACCGCTCGTGCCTTGGGCTAAGGTCGTATTCTATATTGGCATGGGCCTGCTTTCCTTTGCGACGGGCCTTATCTTGCCGAGCGTCTCTTCGCTTGTCTCACTGTATTCCAGTCCAAGTGAACAAGGTCGCAACTTGGGTATTCTGAGATCTGCAGGTTCACTGGCCCGTGTGATTGGTCCACTGACTGCCGCCTTTTTATATTTTAAAACCGGCTCACACTTTTGGGTCTATGTCTTTGGCGCCTGTCTAATGCTTCCGGCGCTTTGGGTGATTCGCGGCTTGCCCGAGCCAGTGATTCACCGCGAGAGCCACTGAGCCAGCGTGTGTCCGCGGCGGATGACGGACATCAACGAAACGCCGTGACGGAACGCACCGAGGAAATGCAGTCCGGCGTGCTCGCCCTCGACTTGCTCTAAAAGTTTTTCACGCGCACTTTGTTTTTCGTCGTACTGTGGAATCGCCTGAGGCCAGCGCTGAATCCACTCTTTCACGGGAGCATGTTTAATGCCCAAGGTTTCGGACAATTCGCGATTAACCGAAGCCCTAATTTGCTCGTCACTCTGTGCAGCGAGATCTGGGTGACGGCTTCCGCCGATGAAGCAGCAAAGCAGAACGTGGTCTTTGGGGGTGCGTTCACTAAAGACGGAAGAAGGAAAGAGGCAGCCGAGTACTTCTCGGTTTTCGTTATTGGGAACGAGGTAACCAAAGCCATCGAGCGGGTGTGGAACATCGCTACGCTTATAACCACGGGCGACCACCGTCACCGATGGAACTTGGGACTGTTCCCATGGCTGGAGGCTTTGCTTGATGCTTTTGGGTAAAGGTAATCGTGCCCAATGCCAATGGGGCAGGGTGATGATAATACGTGGAGCGCTCGCCGTGTGTTGTGACTGCGTTTGATCCACCCAGCTGACGGTCCAGGTATCGCCTTCTTTTTTAATTTCGGTAACGCGAGTATTCTTTTCTAGCACCCCGCCGACGATTAGCGGTTTCGCCATCGCATCGGCGAGTTGTTGCATGCCATTTTTAAAACCAACAATTCGACGGTCCACTTTTGGACGTTGCATTAATCCAAGTAGTACCGACCGGTGGGATTTTTCCAGGCTATGAATCGCAGGGAAGCAACTTTCCATGTTTAATTCCTTGGGGTCGCCGGCGTAGATGCCGGAAACCACGGGATCCATCAGAAGGTTAGCAGCCGCTTTACCAAACCGACGCGTCATGAAAGCTTGAATCGATTCGTTAGGGAAATTTTCCCGTGAACGGAAAAGTTCGGAAGCCAATCTAAGTTTCTCGGTGAAGCTCAGAAGGTTGGATTTGAGTAGCGATGCGGGATGTGCCGTGAGCGTATGTAATTTTCCGCGAGAGAGAATGAAGCGTTTGGCGGATGCGGTACGCGCAAACTGCTTTGCATTTTTCAATCCGTAGCCTTTCAGTATTTCTAAATCAGCGTCCCCCTCGGTCTGCAAAGTGTTGGCTCCGGTCTCGATAATCCATTCGCCATCGCGAATGGTTCGGATGGAGCCGCCTGCGCGGTCGGTGGATTCAAGGACCTTAACTTTCGCACCCACCCGCTGAAGCTCATGGGCAATTGAGAGGCCTGCTGGGCCAGCGCCCAGGATGATGGCGTCAAATTGCATAACCCAGCACACAGCGTACCTTGAAATTAAGCAATCCTCCCCGATTTTTAGTCAGTCGATTCTGGTGCCGAGTCCCCATATGTCTAAAATTAGGCATATTTGCCTAAAAATAGTCAAATAAGGCTGTGAATTCTTACGGGTTGAGCCGTGGCACGGTGGGTGCTCTCTATTGTCTGAAAACCAGCCCGATTTCCTTTTCTTCTAATCCCCCAATATGAGCACCAACCCAGCCCGCCGAAATGCAATCTCGTCGATTGCATCTCAACCACGTCTTAAAGGCACGTTCGACTTCCGTAATGAGAAGATCGACGCCATCTACGGACAAAATGTTTTCTCGCTCGAGAAAATGGAGAAGCGTCTCCCGAAAGACGTTTTCAAATCTTTAAAGGCTAGCATCGAGTCTGGCACCAAGCTTGACCTCGCGGTCGCCGACGTGGTCGCCGCTGCGATTAAAGATTGGGCACTCGAGCGCGGTGCAACTCACTACGCTCACGTGTTCTATCCTCTCACCGGTTACACCGCTGAGAAACATGACACCTTCTTCGAGCCTAACGGTCCTGGCACGCTCGCTCAATTCTCCGGTAAGGCTTTAATTCAAGCTGAGCCTGACGCATCTTCGTTCCCGAACGGTGGTCTGCGATCGACCTTCGAAGCTCGTGGTTACACCGCTTGGGATGTCACTTCGCCTGCTTACATCTTCGACGGCGAAAACGGCTCAACGCTTTGCATCCCAACCGCGTTCGTTTCTTGGAAGGGTGAAGCCCTCGACAAGAAGACACCTCTTCTTCGTTCGATGCATGCGCTCAACAAGTCCGCTCAGCGTGTCTTGGCACTCTTCGGCAAGAAGAGCGGTTTCATCACTGCATCGTGCGGTCCTGAGCAGGAATACTTCCTCATCGACTCCCGTCTCTTCCACCTCCGCCCTGACCTTTACACCTGTGGTCGCTCGCTCTTTGGTTCGAAGCCTGCCAAGGGCCAAGAGTTCGAAGACCAATACTTCGGCACCATTCCTGATCGCGTGCTCGCATGCATGATGGAAACCGAACGCGAGTGCTTCAAACTCGGTATTCCAATTAAGACCCGTCACAACGAAGTGGCTCCTGCCCAGTTCGAAGTAGCGCCGATTTTCGAATCCGCTAACGTTGCACACGATCACCAAATGTTGACGATGACGTTGCTCAAGCGCGTCGCTGCGCAACACGGTTTTGTTTGCCTCCTCGTTGAAAAGCCTTTCGCAGGCGTCAACGGTTCCGGTAAGCACGTGAATTGGTCGCTCGGTGGTGCTGGCGTCGGCAACTTGCTCGAGCCCGGTTCTGATCCTCACGACAACGCACAATTCCTGACCTTCTGTACTGCGGTTATTCGCGCCGTTGACCTTCACCAGGGTTTACTCCGCGCCTCGGTGGCTTCAGCTGGTAACGACCACCGTCTCGGTGCGAACGAAGCCCCTCCCGCGATCATCTCGATCTACCTTGGCGACATGCTCAACGAAGTGATCGAACAAGTGAAGAAGAGCGGTTCCGCTTCCTCTTCACGCAAGGGTGGCACGATGACTCTCGGTGTTGATACCTTGCCTGTGCTTCCTAAGGATGCCGGCGATCGTAACCGCACCAGTCCGTTTGCCTTTACGGGTAACAAGTTTGAGTTCCGCGCCGTTGGCTCTGCCTTCTCGGTCGCTGGCCCTCTCACTGTTCTGAACACCATCATGGCTGACTCGCTCGACAAGTTAGCCGATGAGCTGGCCACTGAATTGAAGTCCACCAAGGACTTCAACGTGGCTCTACAAAAAGTTCTGAAGGAAATCCTCACCAAGCACGGTCGCATCATCTTCAATGGTAACGGTTACTCGGAAGAGTGGCACAAAGAAGCTGAAAAGCGCGGCTTGAAGAACCTTCGCACCACGCCTGAAGCCCTTCCAGAAATTGTTGCTAAGTCGACCGTCGATGTCTTCTCACGCCAAGGCGTATTGAGTAAGGATGAACTTCACTCCCGTGAAGAAATCTACACTCACTCGTACGTTCTCTCCGTTAAGACCGAGTCGAAGCTCACTTCCGATATCGGTCGTACGCTTCTCTTGCCTGCGGCCTTGAAGTTCGCTGCAGATCTCACTCCGGTCGCTGATTCGAAGTCGGGTGGCAAACTCCGTAAGGATGTGCTCGCTCTGGCTGACGAACTTGCGGCTGCCCTCGATACCCTTGATAAGGCACGCGACGACGAGAAAGCCGACACCCACGCCAACGCTGCCCATGCTTGCAACAAGGTACTACCTGCCATGTTGAAGGTACGTGCTGCTGCTGACGGCCTGGAAGAAATCGTGGCCGACGAATACTGGCCTCTGCCTTCCTACCAAGAGTTGCTCTTCTTGCGCTAAGCCAAAACCTGGCTTTTACCAAAGGGTCGAACCGCAAGGTTCGGCCCTTTTTGTTGCTCCGGGTCCAAACGTACCGCGTAAAACAAAAGACCCGCCGAGGTCGGCGGGTCTTTTAGTGAAGGTTTGGAATTAAACCTTAGGCGTTATCCCACTTCTTACGTAGGTAACTGTTGAAGTTCTTCACCTTGGTCTTGCGACGACGACGTTCGCAGGGCTTTTCATAGCCTCGCTTCGCACGGACGTCTTTGATGACGCCCTCGCGGTCGATTTTTTTCTTAAGGCGGCGGAGAGCCTTATCGATGGTCTCGCCCTTGCGGATCTTGATTTCTACAGACATGTTGGCAGTTAGAGGGTTGAGGCAACAGAGGGATTTGGGGCTCGTCAACCCAGAAACCGAGACTTTTTAATCGTGAATAACTCGCCTGAAATCGGGCATATCACGCTTGCGGAGGGGTGCCTGCGGGGCAATCGTGACGGCCACCCCTCGATGTACCTCAAGGAAATCGTCGCCAACGGATTTAAAAGCTTTGCTGACCGCACTCGAATTGAACTCGGGCCCGGCGTCACGGCTGTCGTTGGCCCCAATGGTTGTGGTAAGTCGAACATCGTCGACGCGATTCGCTGGGTGCTCGGTGAACAGAGTGCGAAATCGCTCCGTGGCCAGAGCATGCAAGATGTGATCTTTGCGGGCACCGATCGTCGTAAGGCGATGCCGCAGTGTGAAGTAGAATTAGTTTTTGCGGATTGCGAAAAAGAACTCGGCACCGCTTTCGCCGAAGTTTCGGTGATGCGTCGATTGTATCGCGAAGGCACAAGCGATTATTTTTTAAACGGTAAGCCCGCGCGACTGAAAGACATTCAGCGCTTATTCATGGATACAGGTATTGGACGCATGTCCTACTCCTTCATGGTGCAGGGACAAATCGACCAAGTCCTCTCGGCGAATCCCGCAGAGCGTCGTTACCTTTTTGAAGAGGCCGCCGGTATCACCCGTTATAAGTCTCAACGTAAAGAAGCGCTTAATAAATTATCAGGCGTCGATACTAACTTAGCACGCGTCACCGATGTGATTGGCGAAGTGGGCCGTCAGATCACCAGTTTACGTCGCCAGGCGGCGAAGGCGCTGCGCTACCGCCGGCTCCGTCACCGCTTCACGCACCTCGATTTGGCATGGCAGTCTAAACAATTTGCCGACCGTAAAACACAGGTCGAAAAACTTGAAGTTGAAGCTACGGGTTGTCGCACCGAAGTCGAAACTTTGGCGGAAAGCTTGCGCAGCCGCGAGGCGGCGTTGGCTTCCACTCGTTCCGCTCGCATTGAGCTCGCGGAACAAGTTCAACGCGCCCAGCAGGCCCTATTTGATTTAAAAACTGCGCGTGAAAATGCCGAAGCCGACGCACGTACCGCGGATTTACGTGCCGATGACTTATCGGCCCGGGTGATTGAAATACGTCGGGAGGCCGCCGAGGCGGAGCAAGCCATTGTTGAATACGAAACCCGTTTACGTGGCAGCTCTGATGTTAAATCGGCTGCAGCTGGTGATGTTTCCGTCGCGGATGCCACCTTCCGTGAAAAAGCCGCCGAGGTCGATGAGTTAGGTCGTTTGCTGATTGAAGCCGAAGTACGACTCCGTCGCGCGCGCCAAGATGTTTTAGTCGCCGAGGGTGAAATGACTCGTGCCCGTGCCGATGTCACCAATTACGAAGTTGATCTTCGCGGCTACCAAGCACGCTTGGTGGATTTAACCGCATCATTGTCGCAAGCCAAAGACGAGCGCATCGCGCTCGAACGTCGCGCCAATGAAAGTGCGACCGTGGCCACCCAGCGTCACACCGATTTACAAAACGCGCGCACCGCTGAGCAAGCCGCCGCTGATCGCGTACGCGAGCTGCTCAATGAATTCCGCAGTCTGCAACAAACCATTTCTGAGCAGGATCGCCAAGTCGCTAAATTGTCGGCTCAACTCGGCGTGCTGGAACAAATGCAATCGCGCCTCGAAGGTTTTTCAGATGCCGCAAAAGCGGTTCTCCGCGGCGAACTTTCCGATGGCGTGCCTGCGGGCAAAGCCGCGGCATTGGCGGATTTGGTGACGGTCACGGATGTGGCCTCCGCTGGGGCATTAGAAAATATTTTAGGCGCCGCCTCTGAAGCTGTAGCACTTGAGAGCGCAGAGTTCTTGCCTGGCATTATCACTAAAATGGGTGAGCGCGAGTTGGGCCGTGCGGTTTTCCAAGTGGCAGCACCTGGCTTAGCGAAGTCGAATACCGCTTCTCCCGGTTGGTTGCGACCCGCCTCACAGGCCGTACAGCCTAAGGCACCGGCACATGCCCGCATCATCTCCAATCTTTTCGACGGCTGTTATATTTGCGATAGCTTGGCTGATTTCCTGGGCTGGTGGCGGAGCAATCCTACTTTTGAATTCTTCTTGGTTGCGACCACCGCTGGCGACCTCGTTGACCGTCGCGGACTCATTTTTGCTGGCCGTCCGCGGAAGGCGGCAAACGGCGCAGGCACGGGCGTCTTTTCACGTGAAAGTGAAATCCGTACCGTTAAGGCGAAATTAGAAGCAGAGAATGATAAGCTCACGACGCTGAACGAGAAGGCACTCGGATTACAGTCCGACATCGAACAAGCGGAGAAATCGGTCACCACACTGCGGGCGGCCACAGAATTTGCGGGACAAGAATTATCGGTGGCCCAAGCCGATGAGCGTACGGCACGTGCGACTTTGACGGCGGCCGATGAGCGTATAGCGCGCGAGCAACGCCAGCTTAACGAAACCGAATCGTCCAAGGCTGATGCGGTGATCCGTCGCGACCGTGCGCAGGATACTTTGACGGCGAAAGACGCCCAAGTCGCCGGACTACGCCAAGCAATTGTCGACGGCGAGCAAGACGTGGAGCGCCGACGCGGCGAAGCCGATAACCGACGTAGTTCATTGGGCGAAGTTCGCCTCTCCCTCGCGGAGCAACGCCAACGCCTGGAATTAGCCGGCCGTGAATTCGCGGACCTTGAATCCCGTCGCGCGGACGCATCTTCGCGTCTGGCAGCACGAAAAGTTGAAGCTCAAAATAATGAGCGCGTCATTGCTGAACTTAAAACGCAGGCCAGTGCCTCGCGCGAAACTTCGCAGAAATTGGCTAACGAAATTCAAGTCGCCAGTGCCGCATTGAATGTCAGCCGCGAAGATTTAGGTCAGAAAGATAATTTATTAGAATCCGAAGACCGTGTGCTCTCGGTTGATCGCGAGCGCCTGCGCGAAACCGATAGCCGCTTGAAGTCATTAGAAGTTTCACTCGCGGAACAGACCGCACAATGTGGTTTTATTTCAGAGAAAGTTTCCTCCGATCACCAAGTTGAAGTAGGTTCGGTCGATTGGCGTTTACAACTTTGGCTCGCTGAGGGTGAGCCCGAAGGCGCTTCGGGGTTAGATGATTTAGAAGAAGCGGAAGAGGGCGAGGCGCCCGTTGCTTCGAAGTCGGTCGTCCACCGCGGTGAGCCAACGTCGGACGATTTAGCTGCCTTCGAAAATGCCGATTGGCCTCCGCTGGTGCGCGAAATCGCAGAATTGCGCGATCGGATGGCAGGCATGGGCTCGATCAACTTAGTGGCCGTGGAAGAATACTCTTCATTGCGCGACCGACATGAATTCCTTACGAAGCAAAGCGACGATCTTTGGAAAGCGAAGGAAGAGCTCACGAAGGCAATCGACGAACTCAATCAGACTTCGCTTAAATTATTCACCGACACCTTTGAGCAGGTACGAAAGAATTTCAAATTCACATTTGAGCGTCTCTTTGTTGGAGGCGCGGCTGACTTACAATTAGTACAAGCGGAAGACCCCCTGGAGAGCGGCATTGAAATCATTGCTCAGCCTCCCGGCACGAAGCTCCGTGGTATTTCTCTTTTGTCGGGCGGTCAGCGTACGATGACGGCGGTCGCGTTGCTCTTCGCGATTTACATGGTGAAGCCTTCGCCCCTTTGCGTACTCGATGAATTAGACGCGCCGTTGGACGATGCGAACGTTGGACGATTCACTGATATCATTCGTGACTTTACGAAGTTCTCTCAGTTCTTGGTGATCACGCACAACAAGCGCACCGTCTCCGCGGCCGATGCCATCTTTGGTGCCACGATGCAAGAGAAGGGCGTAACTCGTTTATTCTCCATGCGTTTTAATAGTGAGCGCGACGAAGCCGAGCCCACTCAGCCTGGTGGCGGTTTTACGATGGCCCGCTGAGGTCGCTTGCCTTGTTGCCGGAGACGCCTAATTTTTAGGACATGAGAAGGTTGCTCATCGTTCTGGGGTTAACGCTTTGCGGGTCGCTACCGGCGGTCACTTTTGACGCTGACACGCGCCAGCTGAATCGTGCGGTGGTGGGCGCAAGTTATGCGGACATGTTGTCGCGTATCACTCCCGCTGTCGTGAGCATTCGTACGACTGCGACCTTGCCCTTGGATTACGTGCGACGGTTGCGAGGCATCACTTCGTCGGACATTAAAGATTATGACAAGAAAACGGGCGAAGTGCAGTTATATATCGGCCAAGGCTCGGGTGCCATTGTGCATCCTGATGGTTACATTATCACCAATCGCCACGTAGTCATGTTGGCTAACAACACCATGGCCAAGGATGCCTATGTGACGCTTGCGGATCGCCGTGAATTTAAAGCCAAAGTCTTGGGCGTGGATGATAATACGGACATCGCGTTACTAAAGGTGGAGGAACGCAATTTACCGTACGCTCATTTTTGTGATAGTGACAAGGTGCGCGTCGGGGATGTCGTCTTTGCGATTGGCAACCCAATGGGCGTGGGGCTTTCGGTGTCGTCCGGAATTATTTCAGCACTGGGACGCTCGCCAGGACTGAATGCGGTTGAAGATTTTATTCAGACTGATGCGGCGATTAACCCTGGAAATTCAGGTGGCCCCTTGATTGATTTTGAAGGCCGTATTATCGGTATGAATAGTGCGATTCGTACACAAGGGCAGGGCGGTGGTAATATCGGTATTGGGTACTCCATTCCTTCAAATTTAATTTCACTCGTGGCGGCCGACTTGGCTAACGGGCGAAAATTTCTTCGAGGCTTCGTCGGTCTGTTTGGTGAAGATTTAAAATCGGAAGACGCTGCAAAGATGAATCTACGTGGCGGTGCCGTCGTGGTGCAGGACGTCACGGATAAATCTCCAGCCATGAAGTGTGGGCTGCGTCCCTCCGACATTATTGTTGGGATCGACGGAAAGACTTTTGAAAATTGGAATGAGTTGCGTTTATCCGTCGTTAAGCGTAAACCTGGCGACGTGATTCAGTTCACCATTATCCGGCAGGGCTTGCGCTCGCTTTTAAACGTCACGGTGGCTGAGCGCCCCGCGGGCACTTAACACATGCGTCTCCTTGGTGTTATTCGTAGTCTGACTGGTGGACAAGTTCCGCCGGTGACGCGGACGGCGATGATCGTGACGGGGGTCGCATTTATATCGGCCCTGATATTTTTTAAACCACAAGCGGGTGGTCTGCCTCCGGCGCCCGCTTTAACGGTCGCGGCTGAACTTTTGCCCCCTGGGAGTTCGTTGGCCGAATCGCAAGGGCTCATGGACACTTCTACGATTTACCTCCCGACGGCAAAGTCGGCCCCCCTCCAAGTCGCCAAGGAGACGATTCAACCCGAAGATGCACCCCTGCCCGGGTTCGAGCCCATCTTGAGGTTTAGTCCGGGTAAGCCCGTCGACCTGCCTCTCGAAGTTGAGAAACCCGCCGCTGTAGATCCCCGGCTTGCGACCCCCTTGCCGCTGACGGAACCCTTCAAATCCTTTGGAAGTGCCAATTTGGCCCAAGGGTCCATCGGGCCAAGGGGGGTATATTTCGAGATTTACAACCTTAGTGGGGCTAAAAAGTACGTTTTAAATGGTAATATAGACGAAAAAATGTATAAAAAGCACTTCAGTGGCATAAAAAACGATAAAACCGCCCCACTGTGGTCTTCTTTAGAGCTCAGAATTGGGATAGATACCATGGGGCAGCAGGCGGCCCCGATGGTGGTCAAATCGTCAGGGTTTTCGGGGGTCGATTCGGCCGTCAGGAACTGGGCTGGTGAGGTCGAGTGGGCTAGGCGTTTGCCTCCAGGCGCTTATAGGCTGATTGTGGGCCCCTGACCGGTTAATTTGACCCTGTAAAAGCCTTGCAAAAAAACCGCTTGACGGTGGGCAGGGCGGTGGTCATTCAAACCCTTCCCTTCGCGTCCAAAGTACGTTGACGGTTCGCCCCTGTAGCTCAGTTGGCAGAGCGCGTCCTTGGTAAGGACGAGGTCGCTGGTTCAATTCCAGTCGGGGGCTCCACCACTTTCCAAACCGAAAAAATACAAACACCTCACCAACAAAAACCATGGCCAAAGAGAAGTTCAATCGCACTAAACCACACGTGAATGTCGGCACCATCGGTCACATTGACCATGGTAAATCGACCACCACCGCGGCAATCGTCGCTGTGCAAGCACGTAAAGGTCTCGCTGAGACCAAGTCCTACGCGGAAATCACCAAGGGTGGTACCGTGCGTGACGCTACTAAGACTGTTACCATCGCTGCCTCGCACGTTGAGTACGAGTCCGACAAGCGCCACTACGCTCACGTAGATTGCCCAGGCCACGCTGACTTCGTTAAGAACATGATCACCGGTGCTGCCCAAATGGACGGCGCCATCCTCGTAGTTTCTGCAGCTGACGGCGTAATGCCTCAGACCAAGGAGCACATCCTTCTCGCCCGCCAAGTTGGCGTTCCTAAGATTGTGGTTTGGCTCAATAAAGTCGACCTCTCCGAGCCTGATTTAATCGACCTCGTTGAAATGGAAGTTCGCGACTTGCTCAACAAGTACCAATACGATGGCGACAACGCTAAGATCGTTCGTGGCTCTGCTACGGCCGCTATCGAAGGTACACCCGAAGGCGAAAAATCGATCCAAAATCTTCTCGACGCTCTCGACGCAGAAATTCCTGAGCCTAAGCGCGAAACCGACAAGCCATTCATGATGTCTGTTGAAGACGTCTTCTCGATCACCGGTCGTGGCACAGTTGCCACTGGTCGTATCGAACGTGGCGTGGTTAAGGTTGGCGAAGAAATCGAAGTCGTCGGTCTCCGCGACACCATCAAGACCACCGTCACCGGTGTTGAAATGTTCCGTAAGGAACTCGAACAAGGTCAAGCTGGCGACAACGTCGGTCTCCTCCTCCGTGGTGTTGAAAAATCTCAAGTTGAGCGTGGTCAAGTGCTCGCCAAAACTGGCAGCATCAAGCCTCACACTCAAGGTAAGGCACAAATCTACGTCTTGAAACAAGACGAAGGTGGCCGCCACACTTCCTTCACGAACAATTATCGCCCACAGTTCTTCTTCGGAACCTGTGACGTTACCGGTACCGTCATCCTCCCAGAGGGTGTCGAAATGGTAATGCCTGGTGACAACGTAACCATCACGATCGACTTGCAAAAGCCTATCGCGATGGAGAAAGGCCAACGCTTCGCGCTTCGCGAAGGTGGTAAGACCATCGGTGCTGGCCAGATCCTTGATATCATCAAGTAAGATCCACGCCAGAACGTCCGACAACGGTGCCGAGGTTCCCCAAAAAGGAGCCCGGCATTTGTCACTTTCTAACACCCACATAGGACGGTAGCTCAATTGGCAGAGTAGC
>CAIVVQ010000017.1 GCA_903909465.1 uncultured Opitutia bacterium
GGTTGCTCGCTTCGCTTCCGTTGGGTGCGCCGTTAAAACGGGTTGAACATGAATATGATTCAAGCGCTTGGCGACTTGCTTGTCCGACATGCCCGCATCACGCAGGCGATTTAAAGCCCGACCCCACGAACCAGGATCCGACGCCAAGCCACTCTTGTCTTCACGCAGACGCTTCGATTGCGCCGACGCATTTTCCTCCACCATGTTCAGCAACTGAAACGCAATCGAGTAGGCTTGCACACCGCGGTAAGAAAAGATTTGGACGCCGCGTAATTTGCGCTTCCCCATCCAAGGCAAGGTGCCCGCAAGGTCCTTGTGATCCAATTGCTCAAGGACTTCGACAAAGCACTGCATCATGAACGCTAAATCGCGATCCACTTTTTTTAGTCCACGTGCTAAGTCGGTACTGATTGCCATGTATGATTGGTAGCACGGAGGCGGGAAATGTCGCAACCGCAAACGCCCAATGGCTTGCGTCTAACTTCAAGCGTGCTTTGCTCTAAACCCGACATGGCTGCTCAAAGGCTCATCCTCCCAGACGTCTGGCAACAGTCCGCCCTTCGAGCCCTCCGTCGCCGGGATGACGTGATTATTCAGGCCCCGACGGGCTCAGGGAAAACCCATGTGTTCGAACTTTTCGTCAAAGGCGGCCACCAAGGGCAAGCGGTCTACACCGTCCCAACCCGCGCCCTCGCCAATGATAAACGCGCCGAATGGGCCGCCCTCGGCTGGGACGTGGGTATCGCCACCGGCGATATCAGCGAAAACCTCAACGCCCCCATCCTTGTCGCCACCCTCGAAACCCAACGCCAACGTTTTCTCGAAAACCACTGCCCTGACCTCCTAGTCATCGATGAATACCAAATGCTGGCCGATGAACACCGCGGCGCGGCCTACGAAACCGTTCTAGCCATCGCCCCTCCGACGACCCAGCTCCTTTTACTCAGCGGCAGCGTCGGCAACCCCCAAACCGCCGCCGAGTGGCTGCGGTCCCTCGGTCGCAAGGTCACCCTCATCGAAGAACACCAACGCCCCATCCCCCTCGAAGAAATCTGGCTCGATGCCCTCGAAACCAAAGAACCCGAAGGAGTCCGCAGTAGTATCGCCCGTGCCGTCATCAAAGGGCTACAATCCGATCTTGGACCCATCCTCGTCTTCGCCCCTCGTCGCCGTGCCGCCGAACAAATCGCCCGCGACATCGCCCAAGCCCTCCCCCTTGGTAATGGACCACAACTCAACGCCGCCCAAAAAGCCTGCGCGGGCGACGAACTCTACCGACTACTCCGTCAAGGTGTGGGCTTGCACCACAGTGGACTGACCTACGAGCAACGCACCGAGCTGATCGAGCCCTGGGCCAAGTCTGGCCGACTCAATGTGGTCGTCGCTACCACCGGCCTCGCCGCCGGAATTAATTTCTCACTACGCTCCGTCCTTGTCACCGATCGACGCTACGCCTCCGAACACGCCGAACATGAAATCCGCCCCGACGAACTGCTCCAAATGTTCGGACGAGCCGGCCGACGGGGACTCGATGAAAAAGGTTTCGCCTTATGGACCGGCGATTCACCCCGCCTCGGTGAAGCCCGGCCGTTACAATTAAAACGATCAAGTGGACTCGACTGGCCAGCCTTCCTAACCGTCATGCGGCATTCCTCCGAACCGATCACAGCCGCACAAAATCTTGCGAAATCCCTGTTCACACGCGAACCCATCTCCCTCGCCCTCGATTCCTTAAAAGATACCAGTGCCACGCCCGAGGTCGAACTTCCCAGCACCACCCGCCGTATCGAAGAGATGCTGAGCTACAAAGGCCAATGGCAACGGCTGCGCCCCACCAAAGTCGTCCCCCTCGCCTCCGCTTATATTAGAATTAAAAATGAGTGGCACCCCGCCCTCACTAAGCCCGACTCCCTGCGCGCCGTAACGATTGGTACGCCGTGTAAAATTCCCCAACCCGATGGCACCATTCACTACGGTCGACTCGCCCCACTCGCTCATTTCCCTTCAACCGATAAGAATGATAACCTCATTCCAGTCGACTGGCTCCGCAAAGCACTGCTGAAACTCGAGGGTCCTCAGTTCCAAAACCGAAAGTGGAAATTAGAAAACTTAGAGAAAGATATTATTCCCATCCTTCCACGTCTCACGCAAGGCGGCCAAGTCAGTGGCAGTGTTTTCATGCAACGCGATACCCTCTTCGTGCGCCTCGATTACCGTCAGGCCAATGTAAAGGTGACGCCCGATGCCGATGATTTCCCCCTCATCAATCCCGAACACCGCGTCATAGATAAAGAAGATATAAATTTAGCCAACGTACTCGGTCAGTCCCCATCCCACCTTTCTTCAGCCCGCACGGGTCGACTCTGGCTTAAACTTAAGCTCATAACCAACGAGGGTGTTCCAACTTTACGCGGCGAAATCGCGTCACTCTTTCAACACGGCGAAGGACTCGCCGTAGCGGCCGCACTCGAAGACGCTACCTACGATCCACTCGACCTCGCCTGGGACCTCGCCGAATTACGTGCAGGCGAACGCGTTGGCTCCTCGGGCCGCAACTCTAGCCGACTCGGTGCATGCTCTCGCCTCACTTACAAATCACTGACGGCTGAAGGCTACCTGCGCGACGGCTTACCCGTCGGCTTCGGCGAGGGCTGCGCCGAAACCATGCGCGCGTTTGCCCTGCACGATAAATTACCTCTACCCGACAGCGACGGACGTGGCCCAGGAAAAGGCGACCTCGAACGCGCGGTCCTCGAATGGCGTAGCACCCTCCGACTCATCGCCCATGCTAAAGCCGAAACCTGGCCGCGCTGGAAAGAACTTCAAGCCGCTTGCCAACAGGTGCTAGCCGAAATCTCACCGCTAACAGTAAAATAATTCTGAGTTTAACGCGAGATTCGGTACGCATTCCTCGGTGATCCCGCTTTCTGCTTTCCTTGTGGAGCGGTTTTAATTATAAGAAACATACAGTCATATACTCGCATTCGCACGCTGCAAAGCGTGAGGAAAGTCCGGACACCAATGGGCAGGA
>CAIVVQ010000018.1 GCA_903909465.1 uncultured Opitutia bacterium
GATAATACTAGGGGTAGGGGCTGCAATTATTATTTAACACTAAATGTAGGGTTTATTCACAAGCCCCTGTCATAACGGCACTTCGGGTTAAAACTTTATTCACAATGGGGGATTTTAACAAATTTTTGACGAGTAAAAGGGTTTTCAGCAGCGGATACTTATCAATGTCCCAAAAGTGGTCGTCGCAAACCTCAGTTATTGGTGTTGCTCACGCTATTCACGCACCCGGCTGCGTAGGATTGCTCAAATTGCTAAAATATATTACAAAAACACATGTCTACTGGCCCAGCCACTAAGGAATCAGAGCGCCCTTCCCTCTCTACGCTTTTCAAAAACTGTTGGAGTGCTGAGGCGCTTTCATCAAAAGGCTGGCGAGGCTTCTTGCAATCCAGTTGGCGCATCATCGTCACGACCTATCACGGCGTAAAAGAAAATCGCTTACCGCAACAATCGGCCGCGCTCACTTATTACACACTGATGTCGATCGGCCCACTGGTCGCACTCGCACTCACCATCTCCGGTTACATTCTTTCCAATCCCGCACACCGCGAAGATAATATTGCGAAGAAGGCCGTCGTCTCCGCCATCGAATGGGTTGCGCCGCAAATGAACAGCGGCGCGAAAAGTGCCGCTGCCTTGCGCGCGAGTGCAACGGATACTGAACCACACAAACTCGGAGAGATCAGTGCGAACCTCGACAAGATGGTGGATCAGCTTTTAGAAAATGCCGCCAACGGTAAAGCGGGGATCATCGGATTAGCCCTGGTAATAGGGCTCGCAGTGCTCATGCTCAGCCGCGTCGAAGATGCGCTCAACGGCATTTGGGGCGTACGAAAAGGACGTAGTTGGCGCGATCGCTTTGCCAATTATTTATTATTCCTGGTACTCTTTTTCTTAGTGGGCGCTGCCACGCTCACGATGTTATCCGCGGCGGCGATTGCACATGCGGTCGGGCAAGGCACCTCGCTCATGGGCGAGTGGCTCATCATGTTACCGGGCGGAGAAAGAATCGTTTTCTTCCTTTCGGGCAACGGCCCTCTTCTCTTGTCACTCGCACTACTCACGCTCGTCTTCACGCTCTTCCATCGTATGATGCCGAACGTGCGCATTCGCTGGAGCGCAGCGCTCGTCGGCGGCTTCTGCGTCGCCCTCTTTATTGTCCTCAATCACCTACTCTCTTCACTATACGTTAGCCACGTCACCGAACTCCAAGCCCTTTATGGTGGCGTCAGCATCATCGTCATTTTCATGTTTGGGACTTACCTCTCGTGGCTCTTCCTCTTGATTGGCGGACAAATCGCCTACGCCTTCCAGCACCGTCGGGCCCTGGCTCGCCACCGCGACTGGGAGCACCTCAGCCACCGAGCTAGACGCACTTTAGCCTTTGTTTGCAGTGTTGAAACCCTTCGACGCTACCAAGCGGGCGAACCCGGACCGCGCACCCAAGACCTCGCCAAAGTCGCCAAAATACCGAGCACCGCAGTTGAAGGCTGCCTGCAAATGCTCCGCGATGCTGGCCTCTTGGCCGCCGAGCGTTTCACCGAAGGCCACCGCCCCGCGCGACCACTTGAAAAAATGACCGTGGGTGAATTATGGAACCTGGTTGATGGACGCTCGCATGGCCACGTCGGCGAACCTGATTTAAGTAGCGATCCTGCCGCACTAGAACTCAGCCGGATTGAAAAGCGTTTGCTGAGCGGACACGAAACCGCGCTCACACTCGGCGAGCTCGCGGCCAAATAATAGTATTATAAAACAAA
>CAIVVQ010000019.1 GCA_903909465.1 uncultured Opitutia bacterium
CCGATGGCTTCGCACTCAGCCAGGGTGGGCTTAATCATGTTGAGGCGCTTGGCGAAAATTGCCTCCATCGGCGTGCCACCATTCATGGCAGCGTTGGTCATGTCTTCGACCGCCTTGAAAACTTCGGGCCCCCGCAAGCGACCCAGCTCATCGATGCCTTCGATTGCCGAAAGGGTCGAATCGCAGTCCAGAAGCAGAAGTTTGGTGGCCACGAGGCAATAGACACCGCCCTTGCCTGAAGGTCAAAAATAAAGGGACGACTTGCGTGATTTGGTTAGCTCAACAATTCACGCAGGCCTGCTTCATCTAAAACCTTTATACCTAATTCTTGAGCCTTGGTGAGCTTTGAGCCGGCCTCTTCGCCTGCGACCACGTAGTCGGTATTCTTGCTGACACTGCCCGAAACTTTTCCGCCAGCTTTCTCGATTAAATCACGCGCCTCGTCACGTCCGAGTGAGGGCAGTGTGCCGGTTAATACAAAAGTTTTTCCGGCGACGGCCGCAACGGATTGCGTGGTCGTTTTTTCCACTAAGTTCAGTCCTGCTTGGCGCATGGCCTTCACCCAATCGCGGTGATTGGGATCACTGAAGAATGAGGCAATTGATTTAGAGACTTCAACGCCTACGCCAGTGATGACTGAATCGTAACTCTCTCCGCCTTTCTTACCGACCTTGGTGATGAGAAGGTTTTCGAGTTTGGCCGACTCGAGGGCGTCCATGGTTTTAAAATGACGGGCCAGGTCTTTAGCGGTCTGCATACCGATATTGGGAATGCCTAGGGCGTGAATGGCACGCCAGAGTTCGCGTTGTTTGGCAGCGGCAATACCAGCCACCATGTTGTCGACTGACTTTTCTTTAAAGCCTTCGAGCATCGCCCATTCGGCGCGAGTGACTTTGAGTGCGTCGACGGGGGCATCGACTAACTTAAGTGAGATGAGCTGTTCGGCGACGGCTTCACCGAGTCCATCGATATCAAGGCATTGCTTGCTGGCGAAATGAATGAGTCGACGAACCTTCATCTCGGTCGACGGTGCTTTTAATTTATAGGCCGCTTCATCGCCTTCGCGGGCAGCGTCGAGTCCGAGCTCCTTAAGTCGGGCCTCGAAATTAAACGGCTTCGCATCGGCGGGACGTTTCTCGAGTACGACGCCCAAGATTTGCGGAATGATTTCGCCGGCTTTTTGAATGCGCACGGTGTCTCCTTCGCGAATATCCTTACGCGAAATTTCATCGGCGTTGTGCAAGGTTGCACGTGCCACGGTGGAGCCTGCTAAGAGTACGGGCTCGAGTTCAGCAACTGGAGTAACGGTTCCGGTGCGGCCGACCTGCATGCTGATGGCCTTTAAAATCGTCTCCGCTTGGTCGGGTGGGAATTTAAATGCCACGGCCCAGTGTGGAAACTTACTAGTCGCCCCCGCGGCCTTTTGATCGCTGAGCTTATTGAGTTTCACGACCGCCCCATCGGTGGGGAAGGGCAGCGAGCGACGGAGTGCATCGAGCTGGCCGATGGCTTTCCACGCAGCGTCGATGCTTTTTTGCACTGGAATGTCATCACGAACGGGGAAGCCCCAGGCGATTAGCTTGTCCTTAAAGTCTTTGAGTGTCGCAAAAGTATCCTCAGGCACGCACGCACCCAGTCCGTAGCAAACGATGCTCAGGTTACGACGTTTGGCTTCATCGGTATCGAGTAATTTTACAGTGCCGGCAGCGAGGTTGCGTGGATTTGCGTAGAGTGCTTCGCCTTCGGCTTCGCGTTCACGGTTGAGGCGCTCGAATTCTGAAAGCTCCATATAAATCTCACCGCGTACCTCGAGAATGTCGGGCGCATTCTTGAGTGTGCGTGGGATGGATTTAATTAAGGCGACGTTGTGGGTGACATCGTCACCGCGGGAACCATTGCCGCGCGTGACAGCACAGACGAATTTACCTTTTTCGTAGGTTAAAGAGACTGCGACGCCATCGATTTTAGGTTCGATGACGAATTCCAAGGCGTTGCGATGTCCAACTTTTCCAGCGAGCCGTTCGCCGAATTGCTGAAATTCTTTTTCGTCGTACGTGTTATCGAGCGACAGCATTGGCTCGCGGTGGTCGCGTTGTTGAAAGCCCTCGGCTTGGTCATCGCCGATTCCGAGGTCGGTTCCAGCGTATTGCGGGTATTCACGCTCAAGGTCAGCGAGTTGATCGACTAGTTTGTCG
>CAIVVQ010000020.1 GCA_903909465.1 uncultured Opitutia bacterium
GTAAGGCGACCCTCTCGATGAACTTCATTGGCGTGATTCCTGGTTCCGCCTTTAAGAATAAGGGTGTGCAAATGTTGCTCGACTGCGTTGTCGACTTCTTGCCATCGCCAATCGACATGGGTGGCCAACGCGCGTTCACCAACGATGGTGACAGCGAAATTCGCATTGGTTCGGATGACACTCAAAAAATCACCGGCCTCTGTTTCAAACTTTGGGCCGACCCATTTGTCGGTCAGCTCGTCTTCTTCCGCGTTTACCGCGGCCAACTCAAGAAGGGCGATAACCTTTACAATCCACGCACTCGTTCGAATGAGCGTATCTCGCGCATCGTGCTCTTGCGTGCGATGGACCGCGAAGAAATCGACGTCGCCTACTCAGGTGACATCTGTGCGATCATCGGACCGAAGGACGTAATCACGGGCGACACGCTCACCCTGGAAGACGACCTCGTCTTAGAACCACCTACCTTTGCTGACCCTGTGATCTCGATGTCCATCGAGCCTAACACCAAGGGCGACCAAGAGCGCCTCTCGATTGGTTTGCAGCGCTTAGCTAAAGAAGATCCTACCTTCCGCGTTTCTTCGAATCCTGAAACCGGCCAGACCCTCATCTCGGGCATGGGCGAGTTGCACTTAGAAATCATCGTCGACCGTTTGAAGCGCGAATTTAAAGTCGAAGCGAAATCCGGTAAGCCACAAATTTCCTATCGCGAAACCATTACCGCTAACGCTGAAGGCGTCGGTAAGTTTATTCGCCAATCCGGTGGCCGTGGTCAGTACGGTCACGCCGAAATCAAATTAGAAGCCAACCCTGGTAAGGGTGCTGAAGTTGTTAACGAAATCGTCGGTGGTGCAATTCCTAAGGAATACATCAAGCCTACGATCGAAGGTATCAACGAAGCCGCGAACAACGGCACCGTCGCTGGTTACCCCGTAATCGATTTCAAAGCTACCATCGTTTTCGGTTCCTTCCACGAAGTGGACTCAAATGAAATGGCCTTCAAGATGGCTGGCATCTTCGCGTTTAAGGACGCGATGAAAGACGCTAAGCCGATTCTCTTGGAGCCGATCATGAAAGTTGAAGTCGTCACTCCTGAGGAGTACCAAGGCGACATCATGGGCGACTTAAACCGTCGTCGCGGTCAAATCCAAGGTATGGAAACGAAGACTGGCTTGTGCAATATCAACGCCCTCGTTCCGCTCGCTGAAATGTTTGGTTATGCTACCGATGTTCGCTCGCTCTCGAAGGGTCGCGCTTCTTACACGATGGAACCAAGCAACTTCGCGCAAGTTCCTGCCGCTATTCTCAAGCAAGTCGTCGAGACCTCTTCTCGCGCACCTGCACGTACCTAATCTCTCACCCCTCACCAAAACTTCCGATGGCTAGCCTGATGAAAATTCGTATTAAACTTAAAGGTTTCGATTACCGCATGGTGGATCAATCCGCCAATGAGATTGTCGACACCGCGAAGCGCACCGGCGCCCGTGTTTCTGGCCCAATCCCTCTGCCGACCTCCATTGAGCGTCTCACGGTGAACCGTTCGCCCCACGTCGACAAAAAGTCGATGGACCAATTTGAAATCCGCACGCACAAGCGTCTGATTGAAATCATTGAGCCTAACGCTCAGACCGTCGACGAGCTCCGTAAGCTCAACATGCCTTCCGGCGTGAACATCAACATCATCGCCTAATTTCACCCTTCAACCCTAACCCAAACGCAGGCGCTTAGCGACCCTCGACAGGACCCAAGATTCCGCAAGGACATCCCAAAGCCTAACGCAGGTCATCACTGACCCAACGATTTCGAAAGAAATCACCTGCCTCTTAGAAAATGAAACACCAACTACTCGGTAAGAAAATCGGAATGACCCAGGTCTATGACGCGGAGAATAACCTCGTCCCTGTTACGGTCGTCCAAGCTGGTCCTTGTCCTGTCACGCAGGTCAAGACCATCGAAAACGATGGGTACCACGCGGTACAAATCGGTTTCGGCGTTCAGAAGGAGAGTCGACTCTCCGCTGGCGAACTCGGCCACTTAAAGAAGGCCAGCGTTGAGCCCGTTAGCCATTTACAAGAAATCCGTCTGCCTGCCGCAGCGGAAGTCAAAGTCGGTGATATCTTCACCGTCGAAAAATTCACCGCCGGCCAAATGGTCGACGTCATCGGCACCGTTAAGGGCCGTGGCTTCCAAGGCGTCATGAAGCGCCACGACATGTCGGGTCAGCCTGACTCGCACGGTCACATGATGCACCGCCGAATCGGTTCGATCGGCATGCGTCAAACCCCTGGCCACGTTTTCAAAGGTAAGCGGATGCCTGGTCACATGGGCAGCGTTCGTCGCACCGTCCAAAACCTTCGCGTCGTCCAAGTGTTGGCCGATAAAAACCTCCTCCTCATCAAGGGAAGCTTCCCTGGTGCTAACGGCGAGCTCGTGCTCGTTCGTCCAGCCAAGAAGTCCAAATAACCCCTAATCACTATTCGCTGCTATGAAGCTCAAAGTTTACAAGTCTGACGGTGCCTCCTTCACGGAAAAGGAATTCGATATTCCTGCTTTCGAAGGCGACAAGGGTATCGCCCTGTTGAAGCAAGTCATCGTCTCCTACCAGGCCAACAAGCGCCAAGGTACCTCCAAGACCAAGGACTACGGTGAAGTCTCCGGCTCTGGTAAGAAGATGCTGCCTCAAAAAGGCTCGGGCGGTTCGCGTCACGGCGACAAGCGTGCGCCTCAACTTTACAAGGGTGGTATCGTCTTCGGCCCTCGCCCGCGCGATTGGTCTAAGACCATCACCGTGCAAGCGAAGAAGATCGCGTTACAACGTGCGCTCTTCGACCTCGCTACCGATGGCGGACTTTCCGTCATCGAGCGCTTCGAAATCGCTAAGCCCAAGACTGCTCTCTTCGCTAAGGTTCTCAAGAACGTTAGCCCAGAAGGTAAGCGCTTGCTCGTCGTTGACAGCACTTGGAGCGAGCCCGTGTTACGTGCGAGCCGAAACCTCGAACGCGCCTTGTTCTCGAACTCTTCTAACCTCAATGCCCTCGACCTCGTGAAGACGCCTCGCGTTCTCATCACCCTCGAAGGCCTCACCAAAGTGCTTGAGCGCACCAAAAACTAATTAACACCATGAAGCCTGCTTCAGAAATTATCAGCCGCCCGATTCTCACTGAGAAAGCCTCGGGTCTTGCCGAAGCCAACAAGTACGTTTTCGAAATTCTTCCTGGCGCTGACCGCGTGCAAGTGAAGACCGCCATCGAAGCGAACTTCAAGGTAACCGTCTTGAAAGTAAATATTCTCATTCGTAAGGGCAAGGTGCGTCGCAGCCGTCTCGGCGGTGGCTCCATCTTCACCGAAACGAATTCACGCCGTGCCATCGTTACCCTGAAGAAGGGCGACGTCATCTCCCTCGCCTAAGTCGCCAGTTAACATGCCAATCATTTCTTCCAATCCTATCACTCCCGGCCAACGCTTCCTCGTACGCGTTCGCACCGATGGCCTGCACAAAGGTCGCCCTGAGCGTCAGCTCACGGAGAGTAATCACCGTGCCCGTGGTCGTAACTGTTACGGCCGCATCACCTCGCGTCGTCGTGGGGGAGGTCACAAAAAGCTTTACCGTAAAATCGATTTCCGTCGCGATCTCTTGGATCAACCTGCGACCGTTTTACGTATCGAGTACGATCCAAATCGCACCTCACACTTGGCCCTGTTGGAATACCCCGACAAGAGCCACAGCTACATTCTCGCTCCGGATGGTTTAAAGATTGGCGATGTTATCGTCAGCACGACCAAACCCCAAGAGCAGCTCACCCCTGGTCTGTCGTTGCCTTTGCGTTTAATCGCACCTGCAACTTTCATTCACTGTATCGAACTCGAACCCGGACGCGGCGCGCAAATCGCTCGTTCTGCAGGTGGCTTTGCCCAGCTGCTTGGTATCGAAGACGATCGCGCGATTCTGCGTTTACCTTCGGGCGAACAACGTTACGTCAACGCCAACTGCCGTGCCACGGTGGGTATCGTTGGTAACATTGATCACCACAACGCTAGCCTCGGTAAGGCCGGTCGTTCCCGCTGGAAGGGTCGTCGTCCACGTGTCCGCGGTATGGCCATGAACCCTGTCGATCACCCGAACGGTGGTGGCGGTGGTAAGTCGAAGGGTGGGGGCGGTCGCCAACACCTTAAGTCTCCGTGGGGTCAGCTCGCGAAGGGCTTCCCAACTCGTACCAAAGCGAAAGCTTCGAACAACCAAATCATTGTCCGCCGTAACGGTCGGAAAGTGAAACAAGCTTAATCTCACATGTCACGCTCACGTAAAAAAGGTTTTTTTGTTGATCCTCACCTGATCGACAAAGTTGTTGTCGCTCAAAAAGCGGGCAATCGTAAGCCAATCAAAACTTGGTCCCGTCGCTCGACGGTGACTCCTGACTTCATTGGCTTGAACCTCGAAGTTCACAACGGCAAGGCCTTCATCGCCGTGTACGTCACGGAAAATATGGTTGGCCATAAGCTCGGTGAGTTCGCGCCTACGCGTACTTTCCGTCAACACACCCAACCTTCACGCAAGGAAGCTCAGTAATCCACATGCGCGTCGCCTCCTCCATTTTCGCTTTCCTCTTCGTCGCCACTGCTGTGTGCGTCGCGGGTGGTCGCGTCATGGGGTCGGCCGAGTCAGTGGGTCGAGCCGCGGTAGTCGAAGTGGTTGCCGGTCGCAGCACAGACCTCGTGGTCTTGGCCAGCGGCTACAATCAAGGCTTCCGTCCAGGTACGGTTTGTACGGTGACACGCGCCGGTCGAGCTTTGGGCTCGGTCGTCGTTGCGGAGTCTTCCGAACAACGTGCTGTCGCTCTCATCCTCTCCCTCGATGACAAAGCCCGCATCACTGCTGGCGATGTCGTTAACCTCCGCGCTAACCCTCGCATCTAATTTCTTAACCAAACTATTTATACCGTCATGGAAGTTCACGCCACCACCCGCTTTGCTCGTATGTCGCCCCAAAAGGTGCGCGAAGTTGCGCGCCAAATTCAAGGCCTCCCCGCCGAAGAAGCCATTCAGCTTCTCCGCTTCATTCCTCGCAAGTCCGCTCGCTTGCTCGCCAAGACCTTGGCCAGCGCGATGGCCAATGCGGAGAACAACCACAACCTTTCGAGCAGCGATCTCGTGATCGTCTCGGCAACCGTGAACCAAGGCCCAGTGCTCAAGCGCTCGATGCCTGCCGCTCGCGGTTCCGCTCACCCAATCCACAAATCCATGAGCCACATCCGTGTCTCCCTGGGTTCGGCCACTAAATAAAACTCTAAAAGCTTACAATGGGACAGAAAGTAAATCCAATCGGCTTCCGTTTAGCCGTTCGTCGTAACTGGGAATCTCGCTGGTTCGCTACCAAGCGTGACTTCCCTGCGTTCATTCTCGAGGACTACCGCATTCGCGAGTTCCTTAAGGAAAAGCTCCGCCAAGCCGCGGTGCCACGTATTTTCATTGAGCGTGCCGGCCCTAAGGTTCGCGTACGTATCTGGACTGCGCGTCCAGGTGTGGTCATCGGCCGCAAGGGCGATGAACTCAAGAAACTCCGCGAAGAAATTGCGAAAGTTGCTGGTAAGCAAAAAGTGGATGATATCATTCTCGAAGTGAACGAAGTGAAGCGCCCTGACTTGGTCGCTCAACTCGTCGCTGAAAACGTCGCGCTCCAACTCGAGCGTCGTATCTCTTTCCGTCGTGCGATGAAGAAGGCCATTCAGTCCACCATGCAAAATGGTGCGGACGGCATTCGTCTTCGTCTCGGTGGTCGTCTCGGCGGTGCTGAAATCGCTCGCGTTGAGTCTGCTCGCGTGGGTCGCGTTCCCCTCCACACCCTCCGTGAAAATATCGACTACGGTTTTGCCGAAGCTCGCACCGTTTACGGTAAACTCGGTATCAAGTGCTGGATCTGCGCTAAGGATTCCGAATTCTAAACCTTCTCAACTTAACTTTTAATCACTCGCTTCCATGGCTAATCTTCAACCTGCCCGCACTAAGTGGCGCAAACACCGTAAGGGTAAAATCCGCGGCAATGCCACGACCTGCAACACCCTCGCATTTGGCGATTTCGGTATCCAGTCCCTCGACCGTGGCCGTATTCCTGCCAAACAGATTGAGGCTGCCCGTATCGCCATCTCCCGCGCCTTGAAGCGTAAGGGCAAGATGTGGATGCGTATTTTCCCTCACACCCCAGTCACCCGCAAGCCTGCCGAAGTCCGAATGGGCTCTGGTAAGGGTAGCGTCGAGTACTACGTAGCCGCCATTAAGCCTGGAACCATGCTTTTTGAGGTTGCCGGTGTGCCAATCACCGTTGCCCGCGAAGCCATGCGCCTCGCCGACACCAAACTACAAGTTCGCTGCCGCTTCCTGGCCCGCGAAGAACTCGAAAAGTATTGATGCCTACGGCACCTGCCACTCATAACTGACCTCTTTTCTCGATGCGTACCTACCAGAAAGACAAACCTTCTCTCGCCGCGGCTATCCGTCCCTTGGCTGCGACTGAGCTCCAAAAGCGCGTTCGCGAAGCCCGCGAAGAACTCCTGCAACTCCGTCTGCGTAAAGCCACCGGTGCCGTCGAGAATTCTGCGCGTTTCCGTTTCCTCCGTGCCGACATCGCCCGTTGCTTAACGGTCCTGAAGTCCAAGGCCGCTACTAAATAATCCTTAATACCTTTAACACCATGTCCGAATCTCGCTCCAATCGCAAAAACCTACTAGGTTTTGTAGCTACTCGTTCCGGCGACAAGTCCGTGAAAGTTAATTTCCAATACACGGTCTTGCACCCTGTTTACGGCAAAGAAGTGAAGCGCCGTACCGTGCTCCATGCCCACGACGAAAAGAATGAATGCAAAGTTGGCGACAAAGTCGAAATCATGGAAACCCGCCCCCTTTCGAAACTCAAGCGCTGGCGCATCGTCCGCGTGGTTGAGGCCGCTAAAATCGCTGCTCAGTCCATCGAATAATTCCTTAATAATTTTTTTATGATCCAGATGCTTTCACGGCTCGATGTAGCCGACAATACCGGAGCCCGCCAGGTTCAGATGATTCGCCGCCTCGGCCAAATCACCGACACCGCTGGTATTGGTGACGTTATCATTTGCTCCGTTAAGGACTCTACCCCTGATGCCCAGTGCAAGAAGGGCACCGTCGTTCGCGCCGTTATCGTACGCACCGTGGCTCCAATCCGTCGTAAGGATGGCAGCTACCTCCGCTTCGACACCAATGCCGTCGTCATCCTCGATGACAACGGTAACCCGAAAGGCACCCGTATTTTCGGGCCAGTTGCGCGCGAACTCCGCAGCAAAAACTTCATGAAAATCATTTCCCTCGCCCCCGAGGTTCTCTAATCGCCATGGCTAAAACTGATATCAAAAAAGGCGACGAAGTCGTCGTCATCGCGGGTGCTGAAAAAGGCAAACGCGGCGAAGTCTTGAACTACGATCGCGCGGATGAACGCTTGAAAGTAAAAGGACTCAACATGGTTAAGCGTCACTTAAAGCGTTCGGAAGATGGCACCGGTGGTATCACCGAAAAAGAAGCCAGCATGCACCGCTCGAATGTGATGCTCTCCTCCCTCTGGGACGCGCGTCGCGCCAAGAAGCCTGCGGCTAAAAAAGCCAAAGCTGCGAAATAATTATTTCACGAAACCACCCGAGAATTTATACGAAGATGTCTAAGCCTTATTTGAAACAAGTTTACCTCGAGAAGGTCGTGCCCGAGCTCATCAAGAGCCGTGGATACAAAAATATCCACCAAGTGCCTAACCTCTCGAAGATCGTGCTCAACTCTGCCTTCAAGGCGGAAGCAGACAAGGGTCACATGGCCGAAGTCGTGAAAGAAATCACGAAGCTTTCTGGTCAGAAGCCGGTTATCACCCGCGCCACCAAGAGCGTGGCGAACTTCAAAGTTCGTCAAGGCATGCCTCTCGGTTGCATGGTGACCTTGCGCGGACCACGCATGTGGGAATTCTACCTCCGCCTCACGGCTGTAGCTTTGCCAATGATTCGCGACTTCCGCGGTACCTCTAACCGTCTCGACGGTCGTGGTAACTACTCGTTGGGCATTTCCGACCACACCATCTTCCCTGAAACTCAAGCCGACGGTTCACAGCGCGCCAACATTGGTATGGACGTTGTTATCGTCACCACCGCGGTGAACGACGACGAAGGTCGCGAACTCCTCCGCCTCCTGGGTATGCCTTTCCGTCGCTCTTCCGCAGCGACCGATGCTGCCGCCACCGCCCCTAAAGCCTAACCCCTAATTTACTACACGTATGGCTAAGCAGTCTGTCATCCAACGCTCCCTCAAGCGCGAACGTCTCGTCGCGAAGCACGCAACCTTGCGCGCTGAATTGAAGAAGATCCTCTCTAACCCAAAGACCACGGAAGAAGAGTTCTACGCCGCTCAGCGCAAGCTGACCAAGCTGCCGCGCAACTCTTCCAAGGTGCGTCTCAAGAACCGCTGTGCAATCTCGGGCCGTCCTCGTGCGTTCATTCGCAAGTTCGGTCTCTCCCGTATCACCTTCCGTGAATTGGCCCTCGGTGGTCAAATCCCCGGCGTCACCAAAGCTTCCTGGTAAACTCCGAACTTACGACTATGTCCGCTTCTAACGATACCATCGGAGATTTCCTTACCTCCATCCGCAACGGCTCAAAGGCCCAACGCGCCACGATCTCTATCCAGTGGTCACAACTCCGCGAAGGCGTCGCACGTATCCTGACTGAGTCGGGTTACCTGTCTGGCTTCCGCAAAGTTGAACGCGACGATAAGCCCGTGCTCGAGCTCAGCTTGAAATACGTTTCAGGCGTTCCTGCCATTACCAGCATTGAGCGCGTCTCGACCCCTGGTCGCCGCGTTTACGCTGGTTACTCCACTGTACCTAAAGTCATTGGCGGTATGGGTGTTTCCATTCTCACCACCTCCCGTGGTGTGATGACCGACTCTGAAGCCCGCCGTCAAAAAGTCGGCGGCGAACTCCTCGCCAAGGTTTGGTAATCCACCTCAATCAATCTAATATAAAGTCATGAGCCGCATCGGCAAACAACCCGTCCCCGTTCCCGCCAGCGTTAAAGTCGCTGTGAACGGACAGACCATTTCCATCGAAGGTCCGAAAGGAAAACTTTCGCACTCCTTCCCCGCACTCATCGGCGTCACCGTCGACAAGTCGGTCGTCCAAGTCGCTGACCTTTCGGAGAAGAAAGACCAGAGCCCACTTTACGGCACCACCCGCGCGATCATCCGCAATATGGTGGAAGGCGTTGAAAAAGGTTACTCCAAGACCCTCCTCATCGAAGGCGTTGGTTTCAAAGCTATTCTCAAGGGTAACGTCCTCGACCTCGCTTTAGGTTACTCTCACCCGATCCGCTACACCATTCCTGCGGGAGTGAAAGTGGAAGTCACCGACGGCACTAAGCTCGTCATCAGCGGACCTGATCGCCACATGGTGGGTCAAGTCGCTGCCTCCATCAAACTCTACAAACCTGTTGAACCTTACAAAGGTAAGGGCGTTCGCATTGAAGGCGAATACGTCCGCCGTAAGGAAGGCAAGAAGACTGCTTAATCCTAAATTTGTTTAACCTATGAAAGTTTCCAAAAAGAATTTGTTAGCCCAGAAGCGTCGCTGGCGCATCCGTAAAACCGTTCGCGGTTCCGCGGCTCGTCCTCGCGTTGCGCTCAAGCTCACGCACTTGCACATCTACGCTCAAGCCATCGACGACGATCGTGGTTTGACCTTGGTTGCCACTGCGACCACCTCGAAAGACTTGCGCGCCAAGAAGCTCCGCCCCTCAGTGGCCGGTGCCGCTGTCTTTGGCGCTGCGTTTGGCGAAAAAGCCAAAGCCGCTGGTCTCACCACCGTGGTCTTTGACCGCGCCGGTCGCCGTTACCACGGTGCCGTTAAAGCCTTTGCTGATGCCGCCCGTAAGGCAGGCCTCCTATTCTAAACTTACATGAGCGAAGATACCAATAAAGCACCCGCAGCATCTGCTGCACCCGCTGCATCTGCAGCCCCTGCTTCCGGCCAAGGCTCGGATCGCCGTGGTCCGGGTGGCAACAATCGCCGTGGTCCTGGTGGACCTGGTCAGCGTCATCCTCGTCGCGACAATCGCAACGATGCGCCTGCGTCTGAGTACAACGATAAAGTCGTCCACATCAACCGATGCTCGAAGGTCGTTAAAGGTGGTCGTCGTTTTAATTTTGCGGCGTTGGTCGTTGCCGGTGACGGCAAAGGTCGTGTCGGCGTTGGTTACGGCAAAGCTAAGGAAGTTCCTGATGCGATTCGCAAGGGAACCGATCGTGCTCACCGTGCCCTCACTCACGTTCACCTCCGCAACAACACCATTCCTCATGAAGTGATTGGTCGTGCTGACGGCGGCGTCGTGATGCTTCGTCCCGCTTCTCCTGGTACCGGTTTGATTGCGGGTGGCGGCGTTCGCGCTGTGCTCGAAGTCGTCGGCCTCAAAGACGTACTTTCCAAGTCCATGGGCTCGAACAATCCACAAGCGATTGTGAAGGCGACCATGGATGGTCTCTCACAATTACGTACCCTCGAACAAATTAAGTCTCTTCGCGCTTAAGCGAAATCCACACCTATGAAATTACACGCTCTCCCAGAAATTAAGGGTTCCACTCACCGTCACAAGATCCTCGGCCGCGGCCGTGGTACTGGACATGGTAAGACTTCAGGTCGTGGCCACAAAGGTATGAAGGCTCGTTCCGGCGGCGGTCACCGTCCCGGTTTCGAAGGCGGTCAAATGCCTCTCTACCGTCGTCTCCCTCACCGTGGTTTCAAGAATGTGAACCGCATCGAGTACGCCGTGGTTAACCTGCGCGACATCGAAGAATTGAAGGGCAAAACTTTTGGTCTCGTTGAACTCAAAGCTGAAGGCGTGTTGCGTACCAACGCTCCACTCTTGAAGGTTTTGGGCACTGGCGAAATCACGCGTGCGGTCACGGTTTCGGCTCACCGCTTCTCCGAAGCAGCGAAGAAGAAAATCGAAGCTGCGGGTGGTAAAGTGATCGTGCTCGCGACCAGCGTAGCCGAATAACCCCAACCCACCTCCGCGATGTTTTCGGCCTTCGCCAATTGCTGGAGGATTCCCGAACTCAGGGCTCGTTTAATCGCGACGGTCGCCCTGATTTTCGTTGCCCGTATTGGCGCGAACATTCCTTTGCCGGGCGTCGACCCGAAGGACATCATGGATTACTATCACTCGATGGCTGATCAGGCTTCGGGTGGCGTAGTAGCGATGTACAATATGTTCACGGGTGGTGCCATGTTGAAGGGCTCCATTTTCTCTTTGGGTATTATGCCCTATATCAGCGCTTCGATTATCATGCAGCTGATGTCAGCCGTGGTGCCATCGATTGCGCGCTTACAACAAGAAGGCGAAACGGGTCGCCAAAAAGTCGCTCAGTATTCTCGCTACCTCACGATCATCATTGCGGTGGTTCAGTCTTCTTTACTCCTCGGTGCCTTTTGTAATCCCGCCAAAGTGGGTCAGGCCCTGGGCTTAGGCAATTTCACGGGCACCATTGTGGTGATGGAAAGCAAAACGCTTTTCGTTTTCCTGGGCGTCTGTCTTCTTACTGCGGGCTCCATTGTAATGCTCTGGATTGGCGAACAAATCACGCAGCGCGGTATCGGTAATGGCACGTCGATTTTAATTACGGTTGGCATTATGGCCGACATTCCAGGCGCCCTCACTTCCTTCTACGGCATGACCTTTGGTGGCAAGATCGGCACGGCTGCAGCGAATTCGCACGGCTTGGAAAAAGCTTTCGGCATGTTAGTTTTATTCGTGTTGGTGACGGCGGCGATGGTGGCCATTAATCAAGCGGTCCGTAAAATCCCGATTCAATATGCGCAACGCATGGTGGGTCGTAAGATGTATGGCGCTCAAACCAACTACCTTCCCCTGAAAGTGAATTATGCGGGCGTGATGCCAGTGATTTTTGCTGGTGCAATTTTGAGTTTCCCTCCGATGTTGCTCAATCCGTTGAGCACGCTTTCACCTCAGCTCGAGTTCCTACGTTCGTGGGCGGACGTCTTCCAAGGACGCGGTTGGTTCCATTATATTTCGTACGCGGTACTCATCTTCGGTTTCAGTTATTTCTGGATTTCGATTATGTTCCGTCCGGTGCAAATCGCCGATGACCTGAAAAAGAATAACGGTTACGTACTCGGTGTACGTCCCGGTGAGCACACCGCACAGTTCCTCGATTTCGTGATGACGCGCCTCACGATTGCCGGCTCACTTTTCCTGCTTATCATTGCACTGATGCCTGATTTGCTGACCTTGCAATTGAGCTTCCCTCAGCGCTTGGCTTCATTCTTAGGCGGCACCGGTGGTTTGATTACGGTCGGCGTTATGCTTGATACCATGCGTCAGATTGAGACCTTTTTATTACAACGTAATTACGAAGGCTTCTTAAAGAAGGGTCGCATTGGCAGCATGCCCATTCCGTCGCAAGGTCCACGTCCGGGTTCCGAAAACAATGCCCTCGGCTCCATGGAAAGAACTTGTCTGGTTTTATTTTTACTCGGTTTGACGGCGTGGGTCGCCAATCACTGGAGTTCGTTCGCCCTGTAAGTTTTGTCTGAATGATCGACCTTAAGTCTACGGATGAAGTGAACCGAATGCGCGCGGCATGCGTCGCCGCCGCAAGGGTTTTGCATGACCTCTCTAGTTTGGTCGTGCCCGGAATTTCAACCGCGGGTCTCGATTCCGCAGCCCGTGGTTTATTATTACGACATGGCTGCGAAAGCGCCTGTCACGGTTACGCGGTCGGCCGACTGACGTATCCAGGTTATGTTTGCATTTCGCTTAACGACGAAGTCGTCCATGGCATCGGCTCGCCCGATCGCATCGTACGCGATGGCGATTTAGTTTCGTTGGATGTGGTCGTGAGCCGTGATGGTTTTATCGGCGACAACGCTCGCACCATCATGGTTGGGAAGGTCTCGCCCGAAGCCCGCGCCCTTTGCCTGGATACCGAAAAAGCCCTCATGGCTGGCATCGCCGCCGTTAAGCCCGGAAATAGGGTAGGGGACATCTCGGCGGCCATCCAGGCGGCCCTTACCCCAGGGGGGTACGGCATCGTGCGCGACTTCGTTGGCCATGGTGTGGGACGAAAGATGCACGAAGAGCCCCAAATCCCGAACTTTGGCCGAGCTGGAACAGGACCTAAGTTATTGGCTGGTATGGCTTTAGCAATTGAGCCGATGGTAAATCTCGGCACCCATAAAATCGTAATGGCAGCCGACGGGTGGACCGCCCGGACCGCCGACGGCAAGGTTTCGGCCCATTTTGAACACACCGTTTTGGTCACCGAAACGGGGGCTGAGATTTTAACCCTATCTTAGTTGTCTTTTTTGCTTTCCAATCTCCCCAGAACCCTCAAGTTCCGACCTCTTTCCCACCTTCCAAACAGCACGGA
>CAIVVQ010000021.1 GCA_903909465.1 uncultured Opitutia bacterium
AACTGGAAGAACGATTTACGTGTCACGGTGGTCGACCCCCTCGAAGACGACCCCATTAGCGCTTGGTAAAGGGCCCCAGTTTATCAGTAAAATCGTTTTTCTGAGGTATGGCGGTCAAGTCCTGCTTGACCGTGTTGAGCGAGGCGGCTTGTCTTCGCCTTTAATCCCATGGCCAACATCCCCGTTAATCGTATTAAGAAGAAGAACATCATGAGCTACAATGGTGAGCTATGCATCGTTCTTGAATGCCTCGTGCGCACCCCTCCTAACAACGCCTCGTACGTTCAAATGGAATTACGCTCCATTAAGACTGGCGCCAAGATCCCCGTTCGTTGCGGTATCGGAGTCAGTTTTGACGTCTTTGATAACTCCAATAAGTCTCTTGAACTTTCCTATCAAGCCGACGGAAGTTACGTCTTCTCTGACCCCAATACCTTTGAAGAACACTATATCTCGGAAGCCTCCCTTGAAGACTCTAAAGAGTTCCTCATCCCCGGTACTTCTTACATGGTACTCTTCGTTGAGGATCGTCCGGTCACCGTCGACCTCCCCCCATCGGTTACCGTTAAAGTTCTTGAAGCACCACCCGCCGTTAAGGGCGACACCGCTGGCAATGTCCAGAAGTCTGTCACCTGTGAGAATGGCCTAATCGTCAACGTCCCCCTCTTCATCAAGGAAGGCGAAATGATTAAGGTCAGCACTGAGAATAAAGAATACCTCGGTCGCGCGTAATCGTTTCAAATTCGCAATAAAAGGGTCAGGCATCATTTGATGACCTGACCCTTTTTGTTTGGCTGGCGGGATTGACAACTGATGTGGCTGGTTTCAGTTTTTGCCTACCCCACATTCTATGACTATCTACGGAACCGCACTCCTAGCTGGATGCCACCTGCTTGGCATTATTTTTGGTGAACTCATCGGTCGCTCTTTAGGAATGACCACTAATGTCGGCGGTGTCGGCATTGCGATGATTCTGCTCATTTCGCTCCGATTTTTCCTGCATAAGCGCGGCATGTTCACCGAAACCTCCGAGACCGGCGTCCAATACTGGAGCGCCCTCTACATCCCCGTCGTCGTGGCGATGGCCATGCAACAAAACGTTATCGCTGCCCTTCGCGGTGGCCCCGTCGCACTACTTGCTGCCGTCGGCACCGTCGCTGCCTGCTCACTCTGCATCTCCTTCATTAATCGACTCGAGAAATAAAGCGTAACTTAAAACCCAACACCTATTTCCATGCTTACTGAAATTCTCGAAAAAGTTTCCAAGGACAATGGCCTCATCATGGCCTTTGCCGTTGTTGGAATCATCACCCTACTCTCTGGTTTTATTTCACGCAAACTCACCCTCGGCCGCATTCAAGGCTCTGCCATCGCGATTTTAATTGGTTTAGGTTTAGCTTACGTCGGTGGCAAAATGACCGGAGGTTCTAAAGGCCTTGCCGATGTCACCTACTTCGGCGGACTGGCCTTAATGGGCGGAAATATGTTACGCGATTTCGCAATTGTAGCCACCGCTTTCGAAGTCCACCCCGAAGAAGCTAAGAAAGCGGGCTGGATTGGTGCGGTCGCACTTTTACTGGGAACCGTCGTACCCTTTATTGTCGGCGTGCTCATCGCTTACGCTTTTGGTTACCGCGACGCAGTCAGCATGACGACGATTGGTGCGGGGGCGATTACTTACATCGTCGGACCCGTCACAGGTGCCGCCATCGGTGCATCGTCTGACGTGATGGCCTTGAGTATCGCTACGGGCGTTATCAAAGCGATTATTGTGATGGTGACCACTCCGATGCTGGCTGGATTCTTACGTCTTAAAACACCTCGATCGGCAATGGTGTTTGGCGGCCTCGCTGGCACGGTAAGCGGAGTTTCCGCCGGCCTCGCTGCCACCGACCGAAAGCTTGTTCCGTATGGCGCCTTAGTCGCCACCTTTCACACTGGCATCGGATGCTTGCTTGGGCCTTCAGTTTTGTTTTTAGCAGTTAAAGCCCTCGTTTAATTCCATGCCCGAAATTGCCCTTATTGCGCGTGCTAAAAATCACGCTCAGTCCATTGCGTTCCGCACTCCAACGGCTTCGTATACTTACCAAGACCTGCTCGATCGTTCTGCCGTCTTAGCCAGCCACCTTTTAGGTGAGGCCACGGACTTAAACGAGGCACGTGTTGCGATTCTTCTGCCCGCAGGATTTAATTATGCAGCTGCGCAATGGGCGATTTGGCGCGCCGGTGCCATCAAAGTCCCCATCTGCCTTTCGGCCACCGAGCCCGAGTGGGAATACTCCCTAACTGATTCAGGTTCGACCACAGTTTTAGCGGATGAAACCACGAGTGCAAAGATTACGCCCCTTTGCCAACGCTTAGGCGTCCGAGTCATCGCGGTAGATAAAGTACCAACGTCAGCAGTTAAGAAATTACCTGAGCTGACCGCAAATCGTAAGGCCATGATTCTTTATACCAGCGGCACGACCAGTAAACCCAAGGGAGTCGTCACCACACACGCCAACATCCAAGCGCAAATTGAAAGCCTGATTAAAGCATGGGAATGGAGTGCCAGCGATCGCATCCCGCTCTTCCTGCCGATGCACCACATCCACGGCATTATCAACATTCAGTCCTGTGCACTCTGGGCGGGTGCACTCATCGAGCCATTCTCGCGCTTTGACCAGCCCGCCATCTTAGAGCGCCTCCAAGCCAACGCCTACACGGTGTTTATGGCTGTACCCACCATTTACGTTAAACTCATTCAAGCCATCGAGGCGGCCTCACCTGCCGAACGCGCCTCGATTACCGCCGCCTTTAAGCGACTCCGCTTAATGATTTCAGGATCCGCCGCCCTGCCCGCCAGCGTGCACGAACAATGGACCGCCCTCACGGGACAAATACTCCTCGAACGATATGGCATGACGGAAATCGGTATGGCCATCTCCAACCCCTATCACGGCGAACGCCGGCCAGGTGCAGTGGGCCAAGCGCTCCCTGGAGTGGAGATTCGCCTCAAATCCGAGTCCGGCGCCATTGTGACCGTTGAAAACGAACCAGGCGAAATTCAAGTGCGTGGACCAAATGTTTTTAAGGCCTACTGGCAGCGACCAGAAGTGAGCGCTGAGTCGTTTGACGATGGCTGGTTCCGCACGGGCGATATGGCCGTCCTCGAAACGGGCTACTACCGCATCATGGGTCGACTCTCGGTGGACATCATCAAGAGCGGAGGCTACAAACTTTCTGCACTCGAAATTGAAGCCGTCTTACTCGAACATCCCGACATTCTCGAGTGTGCGGTGATCGGCATGCCTGATGACACTTGGGGTGAGGCCGTCAGCGCCGCCGTGGTTCTAAAAAATCCGGCCAACAGCCTCGAGCTCACTACCCTACGCGAATGGTGCAAAGAACGACTCTCAGTTTACAAAATTCCGCAACGATTAAGCGTGGTAAAAGAGCTTCCACGGAATGCCATGGGCAAGGTAACCAAGCCCGCCGTGCGTCAGCTCTTCTGAAGGCACCCCATTAAAAGGACGAAATCTTATTCGCCCTATTAAAAAGTCTGTAGTCCGACCAGGATTCGAACCTGGACAAGGAAAACCAAAATTTCCTGTGCTACCGTTACACCATCGGACTGCAGGAGGGCACTAAAGAGCTTTTCGGCGGTCGGAGTCAAGCGTGACAAAACAAGGCAAGGTTGACGAATGGGGCCTCCTGCTCCATCTCCCCTATATGCCCACCTCATCCTCTAAAAAACCCAAATTTAGACGTGTCGTCCTCAAGATTAGCGGTGAAGCACTTCGTAACGACAAAACCGGTGAAGCCATCGACAGCAGCGTCCTCGATCGCCTCGCCGAAGAATTAAAGTCGCTCCAATCCATTGGCACCCAAGTCGCCCTCGTCGTCGGTGGTGGAAATATTTTCCGTGGCCTTGCTGGCGCACGCGCCAACGGCACCGACCGCACCACCGGCGATAACATGGGCATGCTCTCCACCGTCATCAACGGTCTCGCCTTAATGGATCGTCTGGAAAAATCTGGACTCGAAGTACGCGTCATGACTGCCATCCCGATGGATCGCATCGCTGAGCCCTTCATTCAACGTCGCGCCACACGTCACCTTGAGAACGGACGCATTGTTATCTTCGTTGCGGGTACGGGCAACCCCTACTGCACGACCGATTACGCCGCAGCCCTTCGAGCCAATGAAATCGGGGCCGATGCCATCTTCAAAGCCACCAAAGTCGACGGCATATACGATAAGGATCCCATGAAATTTAAAGACGCTAAACGCTTCACCAAAATTTCGCACGCCGATGCCCTCCACAAACGCTTAGGCGTGATGGATGCTGAAGCTTTCTCTCTCTGCGAAGCCAACAAGATGCCCATCATCGTCTTCTCAATGGCCGATCGTGGCGCCATGAAGAAAGCCGTGATGGGTCAATCCATCGGCACCTTAGTCGCTTAATTTTATGGATATCAAAAAAATCATCTCCGACGGTAGCAGCAGCATGAAGAAAGCCGTCGAGTGGACTCAGAATGAGTTCAGCTCACTGCACACTGGCAAGGCCAGCCCCCAAATGGTTGAGAACATTCAGGTGCACATCGAGTCCTACGGCATGACCCAGCGCCTCAAAGACATGGCAGCCATCACCACCCCCGACGCGCGCTCCATTGTTGTGCAGCCTTTCGATAAGGCCGTGATGGAAGACATCCGTAAAGCAATTCAGGCCGCCAACGTTGGGATTAACCCCGTTCCACAAGGGAATTTCCTCCGTTGCCCCGTGCCCGAACTTTCTGGCGAACGTCGCCAAGAAATGGTCAAGGTCGCTCACCGCATGGCCGAAGAAGGACGCGTTCGTCTGCGCAACTCTCGTCGCGACGCCCTCGAAATCGCCAAGAAGGGCAACAAAGATAAAGTGGTTACCGATGATGATTTGAAGCGTATCGAAAAAGAAATCCAGACTCAGACCGACAACTGGTCCAAGGAAATCGATAAAGCCCTTAAGGCCAAAGAGACTGACCTCACCGGCAACTAAGCCGATTTAATATTTAATTAACGGACGATCTCACCCGAGCGCCCCCTTCTCATTTTATGAACATTCACGAATACCAAGCCAAAGAGCTTTTTGAAAAATTCGGCGTCGCGACCCCCAAGGGCGTCGCCGTCAAGTCGCCCGCTGATTTCGCTGGCGCACTCGGCCAAATAAAC
>CAIVVQ010000022.1 GCA_903909465.1 uncultured Opitutia bacterium
AGTCGCACCTGCGCATGAGCGCGCGTGCTCGGTTGAGGAGATGAAAACTTTGGTGCCGACGGATTATCGCGGGGCGGTGCGTTCCTCGTCGGTGGCGGAATTATTTCCTGCTGCAATGGAATGCAGCGCGGCCGGCCAAGTGGTCGTCATGGGCTCACTTTATTTAGTCGGCGAAGTTTTGGCACGTTACGAAGGAAAGTCGGCGCCGCATGGTTCATGGCAGGATAAGCTCAGCGTGAAACCATGAGTGGCGGAGATTTTGCAGTGCCCAGTCGGCCCGCACCGAAGGTGAATCCGGCGGAGTTGCCGGGGTGGTTAATTGAGGAGGATGACGATTTTCTAGTTTTCGATAAACCTGGTTGGCTGGTCTGTCACCCCTCGAAGGATGGACCTTGGTCATCGTTGGTCGGTGCCGTGCGCGAGTGGCGTGGACTGGAAACGATGCACTTGGTCAGTCGACTTGATCGTGAGACCAGTGGAATTATTTTAATCGCAAAGAATGTGGCGGCCGCATCGGCCTCGCAGACCGCCATGGAACGTCGATGGGTAGCAAAAACTTATTACGCGATTTTAAAAGGTGAGTTAAGGGAACCCGTGCAGGTGGATCAACCGCTGGGTCCGGATGAAACGAGTAAGGTCGTGGTAAAGACGGCGGTACGCGAAGGGCCGGGCACTTCACCGTCGGCGACATTCTTTGAGCCTATTTTATGGGGCGGTGGTTACACGTTGGTGCGGGTGCAACCGCATACGGGCCGAAAGCATCAGATACGAGCGCACGCCTTGTGGCTGGGTTGCCCTGTTGTGGGCGATAAACTTTATGGCGGAGACGATTCGTTGTATTTGGAATTTGTGGAGCATGGTTGGACGGAGCGTCTGGAAAAGAACTTGGAAATGAATCGGCAGGCACTACATGCGGCACGACTCGAGTTTAAGTCCCCTCATTTAACTCGGACATTTCGCGCGCCGTTGGCGGCGGATATGCGACAGTTTGTTATAAGTAAAATGCAGATTGCAGAAGCGGACCTAGATGCGGCCTTAGCCGTGGGCTAGGGTGGCGGCGTCGACATGGACGGCGCCGGCTTTGCGTAGTGCGGTGGCACAAGCGTGAAGTGTCGCGCCAGTCGTGAGCACATCATCGATGACGACGTAGCGAATGTTTGGCGAGATGCGTGCGGACGGATTAGGTGCGAAGGCCTTGGCGACGTTTCGTCGTCGCTCGGTGCGATTGAGCAATGTCTGCGAAGGTGTGGGTTTAATTTTGATGAGTGCGTGTGACCAAGTGCAGCCAGGAATGTGCATGCACAGTGATCGGGCGATCCGTTCGGCTTGATTATAAGAGCGCTCACTCAATTTGGTATGATGGAGGGGAACAGGGATGAGGTGGGCGCCGGCGAGGTGTCGGCGAAAGAGTGGATCCTCGGCCGCTACGGCCACAAGGTCATCGGCCAAGAAGGGGCAGCGGGTGGATTTGATTTCATGGATAATTTGTCGGATGTGGCCGCGGGCACGGAAGGCGCAAACTGCACGACCGAAGGCTGGTTTGAGATCCAGGCAATGGGGGCAGGTGCGATCGCCTTCGAGGACGCCATCGAATGGGTGGCCGCAGGTGTGGCAGCGAGGGTCGTGGATGCGTTCGAGTTGGCGGGCTCCGGAGTCGGACAAGTATAGGCCGGCCTGGTCGTCCATGGGTTGCTGGGTGACCATGCAGTCGCGTGGAAAGACAAGGTCGAGCAGGCCGCGATCGAGGTCGTCAAGTAGGCTCACGGGTGGGGCGGGTTTGGAATCTGAATAAGACGGGACGGGTGGCCGCGAAATTGCATTTACGCGCTGGCGGGTTCAATCCAAGGTTCACCCCAGTATGGCTTTCAATTTTGATAGTTGTCCGGAGCGTGCGGGCACGGACAGCACCAAGTGGCACCGATATGCCAATCGGGATGTTATCCCTAGTTGGATAGCGGATATGGATTTTGAATCACCACCAGCGGTGGTGGAAGCGGTTAAGGCGCGTGCGGCGCATGGCGTGTTTGGTTATCCCGCTCAGCGTGACGAAGTTTTTGCGTCGATTGTGAAATACATGAAACGTCGGCACGGTTGGGACATTCGTCCCGAGTGGATTACGTTTATGTGTTCGTTGGTGCCAGGGATTCATGCGGCCATTCGTTGTGCCACGAAGCCCGGCGAGACCGTGGTGACCTCGTCTCCAGCGTATCCACCATTCTTAACAGCGCCGACGATTTCAGAGCGTACCTCGATTAAACTGGAAATGGTTTTCGAGAACGGACGATGGACGTATGATTGGGCGAAGTTGGAAGTCGCCTGTGCGCAGTCCAGTTCGCGTGTATTACTATTGTGCAATCCGTACAATCCATTGGCGCGCGTCTTTGAGCGCGAAGAATTGGAGCGACTCGCAGCGATTGCGAAGAAGTACGACCTCACCGTTTGTTCGGACGAGATTCACTGCGATTTAATTTTGGATCCAAAAGCAAAACACACCGTTTTTGCGGCACTGAATGATGATGCTGCGGCACGCACGGTGACCTTGATGGCTGCCAGCAAAACCTATAATATTGCGGGCCTGACGTGTGGGTTTGCGATTATTTCGGACGCTGGATTACGCACCCGATTCCGTCGAATCCTGCAGGGCATGTCGCTCGACCAAAATGTTTTTGGCTTAGCCGCTACACAGGCTGCCTTTGATCATGGTGAAGAGTGGCGCATCGCGTGTGTGGATTATTTGCGCGGCAATTTAGAATTAATTGAAAAAGAATTAAAGGACATGCCCGGCGTTGTTTTACGTCAGCGTCCACAGTCGAGCTTCTTGGCTTGGCTGGATGTTTCAGCTTTAGGTTTTGAGGATCCGCATGCTGAATTTGAAAAAGGCGGTGCAGGCCTGAGCAATGGAACTGATTTTGGTGGCGTCGGGCATGTGAGATTGAATTTCGGCTGTCCGCGTTCGCGCCTGCAGGAAATTTTGAATCGGATGAAGAAGGTCGTCGCGAAGGCGAAGAAGTAGAGTTCCAGGGGGCGAGTGGGCACGGTGACACGTTGGCAAGGGGACCAAGGGGAAATCAGATACAGCGGACGGCGGCGGAGCGCCGTCCCTACCTAATGCAGCGGGCGCGACGCAGTCGCGCCCCTACCTATCGTGCTAGCGCGTTCGTAATTGCAACGCAGGCGAGGGCGGCGTTTTCGGCGCGCAGTACGGTCGGGCCGAGCGAAACGGGAATAAATCCAGCGATGCGAGCGGCTTCGTGTTCAGCGGGGCTGAGGTCGCCCTCGGGTCCGATGAGCCAAATAATTTTCTGGGCCGATTTAAAATCAATGTCACGTACGCTACAGGCGTCGAGGTCGAGTGAGCCGAGAAGGCGCAATTCGCCGGCGGCACGCGGAGGTAGGTTCTCGATCCAAACGGAAAAATGTTTAGGTGGTGTGATGATGCCGAGCCACGGGTTGCCGGATTGTTTGCAGGCTTCGACGGCTTGCTGGTGCCAGCGTACGAGTTTGGTGCGAGCGCGATCCTCGTCTAATTTTAATTCGCAGCGAGCGGTTTCGAGTGGGATGACGCCGGTGGCGCCTGCTTCGCAAACATTACGCACGAGGTCGTCCATCGTGCCGCCCTTGGGCATACCTTGGGCGACGTAAATTTCTGGAGTGGGGCGAGGCGATGTACGCATGCGCATCACTTCAACCACGGCGCCATCACCATCGGCAGAAAGAAGTTTACCTTCCGCCAGCAGACCTTCGCCGTTGATTAAAATAAGTGTGTCGCCGCGACGTGCGCGCAAGCTACGCACGACGTGTGCGCTTTCTTCGGGCGAAAGTTTTAGCTGTGCGCCTGTGTTACAGTGTTTAGTTTGATCGGATTCTAACCAGGCGCGTTGGGGGCTCATGCGATGACGGTCTCGGATTGATCGTAGCAAGGATCCCAATCTTTCCAAACGGTTTCGTAGCCCGAATCGCGGAGCATGGTCGCAACTTCGCCAGGAGTGCGGTCGTCTTCGATTTCGAATTGTTCGAGTGAGGCCTCTTTGCCTTCGGAATAGCCGCCGGGGTTGGTGCGCGAGCCGGCGCTCATGGAAGTTATGCCCAGTTTGAAGGCACTGTCGCGGAAGGCGGGGCTTTCGCGGGTGCTGAGGGTGAGTTCGAGTTCGCCGTTAAAAATACGGAACGCGCAGATTGCTTGCACGAGGTCGCGGTCCGTCATTTCGACTTTAGGCTGAAGGTTGCCTTCGTGTGGACGGAGGCGCGGGAAGGAGACGCTGAAGCGGCTGCGCCAGTGTTTGCGTTCGAGCCACTGGAGGTGAAGGGCGGTGAAGAAACATTCCGTGCGCCAATCCTCGAGTCCGAATAATGCGCCGAGCCCGATTTTATGAACACCGGCGGCACCGATGCGATCGGGGGCGTCGAGTCGCCAGGCGAAGTCGGACTTTTTTCCTTTCGGGTGGTGAATGTTATAAGTCTCGCGGTGATAGGTCTCTTGGTAGACGAAGACAGCGTTTAGTCCGTGTTGACGGAGGCGGACGTAGTCATCGGTTTCAAGCGGCTGCACTTCCATGGAGAGCGATGAGAAGTGAGGACGGAGCGTGTCGAGGGCGGAGGCGAAGTAATCGACATCTACTTTATTGGATTCACCGGTGAGGACGAGTAGGTGATCGAAGCCCAGTTTCTTGAGGGCGCCGGCTTCACGAAGAATTTCGGCGGGGTTGAGTGTGCGGCGTGCGACTTTATTGCCGGCGGAAAATCCGCAGTAGGTACAAATATTTTGGCACTCG
>CAIVVQ010000023.1 GCA_903909465.1 uncultured Opitutia bacterium
CAGCTTATGTTCCCGATCGTCCAACTAATAAAAATTACACCATCAACACGTTTACTGGCGTAGGTTTGGGTTTAGTTTTTGGCGTCGCGCTGATTATTTTCTTGGGCATGTTCGACGATCGAATTAAGTCTCCAGACGATATTGAAACGGTCTTGCAAATCCCGTTGCTGGGGACTGTTCCGCAGATCACGAAGACCGTGGGGCCCGAACGTGCACTATTGGCACAACACGATAAGGACTTGGTCGCAGTCGAGGCGATGCGGGCAATCTATTCCTCGATGCACGTCAATCCAGCGACGATGGCAAGTCGGGTGTTCTTGGCGACATCGACGCGTCCCGGCGAGGGCAAGACATTCGTGGTCACCAATCTGGCACTGATTTATGCGCAACACGGCGAGAAGGTCCTCGTTATCGATGCCGACTTAAGACTCCCGAATATAGGTCCATCGATTGGCTTAGTTGGGTCAACTGGTATTAGTCGCTGGTTCAATGGCGATTCCACCATCGATGAAGCCATCGTTAAGAATGTTACACCCAATTTGGATGTCTTGCCAGTGGGTATGAGTTGTCGAAACCCCACGCAGGTTATCAATGACGATAAATTTATACAGATGTTGAATGAAATGCGAATGCGTTATGACCGCATTTTCATCGACTCGCCTCCTCTGGGTGCGGTTTCTGACGCACTTAACCTCATTCCTAACGTTGACGGCGTGATTTATATTGTACGCTATAATGCGATCAGCACACGTAATGTTAGAGATTGTATTGCTCGAATGCGCGAAGTGGGGGTGCCGATTTTTGGCGCGATTCTAAATCGTATGTCGATTAAGCTCTCCTCAATCTACACGGATAGTTTCGATGCCAGTTACGAGCGTTATTACGCGGCGGCTGCGGGTGCGCCTGAAGCCGAAGCGAGTGGCGCCGTGCAGTCGCCTGCCAATGATGACGACGTCAAGGCTTAGGCCCCGCGTGCTACTAGCTTTCGTTGCGGTGGCCATGTTCACCGGCTGCGAAACTGTGCCCATTACGGGTCGGTCCCAGTTGCTCATTATTAGTAATGCCGAACTATCTGCCGTCGCCGCGGGAGAGTTCTCCAAAATGAATAAGGTGAGTAATGATCCACGAATTGAGCAAATTCGTCGAGTGGGACTCAATATTTTGACGGTCGCCCGTCGCGATGACGCACACGGCGTTTTGCCGCCAGCTAACAAGTGGGAGTTTGCCATTATCGATGATAAATCTCCGAACGCTTTCGCCATGCCTGGCGGAAAAATTGGTTTTAATGTTGGGATGTTTCCTTACGCGGCAACGGATGATGATATCGCCGTGATATTGGGGCACGAGGTCGCTCACGTCCTGAGTCGCCATAGCAGTGAGCGAGTCTCGCAGGTGCTACTTGTGCAACTGGGTGCGGTGGCCGTCGATCACGCCACCAAAAACCAATCGGCCCGAACGCGACAAGCGTGGCTGACTGGTTTTGGTTTAGGGGCGCAGTTTGGTATGCTTCTGCCATTTAGTCGCTCCCATGAGTCTGAGGCGGACCACCTCGGCCTAATTTTCATGGCCCGAGCAGGCTATAATCCTGAAGCTGCTCCACTGTTTTGGCGCCGCTTTTCTAATGCCAGTAGCACTAAGCCGCCGGAATTTTTCTCTACGCACCCGGCCGACGAGACTCGTATCCGTCAATTGCAGGCTTGGATGAGTGAGGCTAAGGCTCAGGCAAACTCCCTGTCTAAGCCTTAAGGTGTTTTAAGCTGCATGGGGCAGGTTAGGTAGACGCCCTTAGGGTCATTGAGCGACTGCACCTTTTTGAGTATATCAAGGTGGGCTTTCACGAAGCTTAGGGCAGGGCTCTTGGAGTTGACTCGGGCAAAGAGTGGCTGGTCGCTTTCATCCTCTGAAACAAGTTTCTGTATAATATTTTCACGACCCGAATATAGGCTCGGCACCTGAATGATTTCGGCCTCATCCAGTTTTGCTGTTTCGCGGGCAATTTGAATGGCGTCGTGAAGCCCGCCAATACGGTCAACGAGGCCGATCTCGCGGGCATCAGCGCCCAGCCAGACGCGCCCTTGGGCGATTTCATGAACACCTTCCTTTTTCATCTTGCGACCACTGCTGACGACTTGAAGGAAGTCGTCGTAAACATCGTCCACCAAATTTTGAACAATACTAAGCTCTTCAGGAGTGGCGGGGCGGTGGCTATTAAGGAGGTCAGAGTAGCGCGAAGTTTTCACGCCATCCGTTGCGAGCGAAAGTTTAGTGGCTAATTCGCTATAATTAAAATGTAACCCAAAAACCCCGATGGAACCGGTAATGGTCATGGGGTCGGCGACGATAAGGTTAGCGGGCGCGGCAATATAATAGCCGCCGCTGGCAGAGACGTCACCCATCGAGACAATGACGGGAATGCCCTTAGCTTTAAGGAGGCCTACCTCACGTGCGACCAGGTCGCTCGCAAACGCTGAACCGCCCGGACTATTAATCCGCAAGACAACCGCTTTCAGTTTATCATCGTTGCGCAGTGTCCGTAAATCATGGGCGAGTTGATCGCCACCGACCTCATTGTCGGCGCCCCAGCCATCGACAATTTCGCCTTCGGCATAAACCACTGCAATGCGCCCGCCTTTGTGAGGAAGCTTGGCCTTGCTGGAATAATTAAAGAGTGAGACTTGGCGGAAAGAGGCCTCACCTTCATCTGCCTTCGCTCCGATTTTTTGCATCTCCGCGATGAGTTCGTCGCGCTGCATCAATTGGTCGACCAGGTTTAGTTTTAGCGCTTCGGATGCGGAGAATATCCCCGCACTATTAGCGTATTGATTAAGGGTTCCGACGGTCAGTCCGCGTGAGCTGGCAACTTCAGATGTAATCCTTTTCCATGCGCCCCGAAGCACGGCCTCGGTTTGTTCGCGCGAGGGTTCGCTCATCTTATCTCCTAGGTAGGGTTCAACCGCTGATTTATATTTGCCGACTTTGGTGACCTGAACCCCAACCCCGATTTTCTTAAGCGTTTCTCCGAAATAAAAATTATAAGTTTCGAGGCCCTTGAATTCTAATTCACCCGCAGGGTGCTGATAAATTTTGTCAGCCACGCTGGCCAAGTAATATTCGTGCTGCGAAGCGTTCTCGACCCAGGCAATCAAAGGCTTACCGGACTTTTTGTAGGCTTGCAGCGCCTGACGAATCTCTGCCAGCTGAACGTAGCCCGCTTCAACTTCGCCCGCAATAAGGATGCCCACAATCGCTTGATCCTTGCTGGCGAGCTTAATGGATTCTACCGCCCGCCATAAATCCACCTGCACCGTATGGTCACTCCCAAGTAGCCTTTCAAAGCTTGGGCTGCCGTGAGAGGGGGTGTCATTAACGACTATGCCGTTGCCGATGACTAAGACGGTTTTGTTTTTTACTGTTACGGGGGATTTCTCGGCGTGCATGCCAGCCGAAGAAACTAAAGCGACGAGTAGAATGAGTAGCGCGAAGCCAGCGATGATGCCGGCAGCGAAGGTTCCAATGGCAGATGCCAGTACGTTCTTAAAAAACTCTTTCATGGTGGGTAGATGGTTGCGGAGCCAGTAGGGTGAAAGTTTGGTGAATATTCGCCACCATAAAGAGAATATAAGCTGAGTCTTTCCGCTCGTTTTATCGGAGAAGGTTCTACAGGATGTGACTATGTCGGAACTCAATCAAGAACAGGGTGCCGGTACCGCGCGTAAGGCGCTGGCCATTAACCTCGATAAATCTGCCTATGGGGTCTTCGCTGAAATCGGGGCCGGCCAAGAAGTCGTTCGGCATTTCTTTAAAGCGGGCGGCGCTTCCGGTACGGTTGCCAAGAGTATGTCGGCTTACGACATGCGCGTGAGCGATGCCATTTACGGACACCCCAAGCGGTACGTCTCGCGTGAGCGCTTGGAGCAGATGATGTCACACGAGTACGGCTTGCTCGTCGATCGCCTCGCTTCCGAGCGTGGTGCAAATACGAGATTCTTCACTTTTGCCGACACCGTTGCCACGACGCCCAAGGAAGGGAAGGCCCAGGGACACTCTTGGATGGGCATGCGTTTTCAGGTGACGCCTGGCTCTGAGCCTAGCGACGTTATCTTGCACTTGCGACTTTGGGATCGTGGGGTCAGCCGCCAACAAGACGCCTTAGGGATGGTCGGGGTGAACCTCGTTCACGCGGCATTGTTTTCCCGTAACTCAATTTCAGAATTTTTACAGGCCCTGATTGATGAGGTCGGGTCAGGTCGAGTGGAAATCGACTTTGTGCATTTTAGTGGGCCAGCATTCGCTAGTTTCAATAATCAAGATGCACTCATTGAATTAGTCCGTCAGGGCTTAACCGACGCAATTTTATTTGATGAAAACGGCGCCCCTGCCGTCGCGGGTGAATACTTTTACAAAAAATCCCTACTCGTTGCCCGCGGCACCTATCGCCCAGTTTCATTGGTGAATGAGGATATGTTGGCTTGTGCCGAACGGGCGCTGCAGGGCACGAAAGAAATGGTGACGATTTTCGAAATGTGCATCGGGCAAGACACGAGCTCGCATGATGAAGTTCTCGGACGTGTCGCCTTGGTGGCGGCGCTTAAACGTCCCTTGCTCATTACGCGTCACCGTGGCTGGTACCGCTTGCCGGCGTATTTCCGCTTACACACCGATGGTGAAATCACACTGGTGGCCGGCATGAATAACTTGGTGGATCTATTTAATCCCGAGCACTACCGACACTTGGATGGCGGCGTGCTGGAGGCCTGCGGACGGCTCTTTAAGGAAGGGGTGCGTGTCATGGTCTACCCCATGCTCGGCCACCAATTGCGACGACTGATCGCCGACCCAGTTGCCTGCCAAGTGTGCTTCCCTGAAACTTATAAAATCGATGATAATTCGGTGATCACCGCCGCAGACGTACAAGTGCGACCCAAGGTCGCCGGCTTGTTTGAGCACCTTCGCACCAATGGATTCTTAGTGCCAATTACGGGCGCCAGCTTGCAGGCGCTGGCTTGTCAGCCGCGCACCTTGGCCGAACGCATTCAGGCGGGAACGCCGGGTTGGGAGAAAGAGGTCCCCGTCCCCGTTGCTGCGGAAATTAAGCGTCTGAAACTTTGGCAGAAGACGTAAAGTTCTGGTTTCGGGAAACTTTTACTGCATAAAGGTTTTCATCTTTAAGAATGAGAACCCCCTTATTCCTTATTTTGTATATAAGTACGGTCTGGGCTGCTGAAAGTCCTCCAAACTTCTTGGTTATCTTGGGCGAGGCCCAAGGCTGGTCATCATTATCAATGCCGCTCGACGACCGCAATGTGGCTGGTTCTCGCAGCGACTATATTCAGACACCTAATCTAGATAGCATCGGTAAAAACGGCATCAGCTTTTCGGATTTCTATGCAGGAGCTCCCCGATGTACGCCGTCGCGTGCCGCTTTATATACTGGTCGGAGCCCCGCACAGTTACACATGACATTTGTCAGTGAGGGCAAGAAAGATGGAGCCGCCAGCCCCGGTGACAAAGTCATCGCCCCCGCTTGCATCACTGAGTTGCCGGCAGGCGTTGAAACGATCGCGACGCTTTTGCGTAAGCGAGGTTATGCGACGGCTCACTTTGGTAAGTGGCACTTGGGTCGGGTGAATCCGACTGAACACGGATTCGATGAAAGCGATGGCGCAAACTCTAACGGCGGACCCGATGACGTTGAGAACCCCAATCCGAAACAATGTGCGCTCACGGCGCAAAAGGGTTGTGATTTTATCGCCCGACAGGTGAAGGCTAAAAAACCATTCTACTTGGAAATCGATCAGTACCCTGGTCGCCAAGGCGATTCCGCGACCCCTGAGACGATCGCTGCAGTGAAAAAGCGTTTAGGCGAAAATTTCAATTCACAGAATCTAAGTCGGGCCGCTGGTTGCGAAGAAATTGATAAAAGTATCGGACAGGTCTTGGCTCAGCTCAAGGCACTGGGAGTTGAGCAGAACACCTATATTATTTATACAGCCGACCACGGCGCACAAGGCGCCAACAGCAATGGTATGCTCACGAATGGCAAGGGCACGATTTGGGAGGGTGGAGTGCGAGTGCCCTTATTAATTTCGGGGCCGCAGATTAAGTCAGGCGTATTTTCGCATGTGCGTGCGAGTCACGTGGATTTACTTCCCACCGTGGTTGAGTTGGCTGGCATTGCTGGCGACTCGTCGCCAAAGGGGATTGAAGGTGCAAGTTTGGTGCCGATTTTATTGGGTAAATCGCTGGAGGCGCCCCGACGCCCTCGCGATGATTTTGTCATTCACTACCCGCATTATGATAAAGATGAGCTAGGTCCCACTTCGGCAATTTATTATAAAAATTATAAGTTAATAAGGGTCTATGAAACGGGTCAGTCGATGCTCTTCGATTTGTCATCAGATCTGGCTGAGCAAAAAAATCTCGCTGCGGCATTACCAGACGTCGTTGCTGAACTTGATCGACGGCTCACTGATTACTTAAAGCAACAAGGAGGGCTTTTGCCTCAGCCCAATCCTGACTACAATCCAACGGGGGCTCGCTCGGTGGAGAGCCGGGGTGGTAGTGGAGGCGGGAAAAAATCTAAAAACAAAAAATGATCTCTAATCGATTCAAGGTCTTTATCGGAGTCAGTGCACTTTTTTCCATCTTCGCACTGTCGATTATGGCAGGCCCAGAAGATGCTAAAAAAATTCGTGGGGCAAAATCAGGAGGGCAGGGTGGTGGCGCCACGGTAGAGCCAGCAGTAGTGCCTGCTTATCCTTTTAATACTTGGCTTTGCCGGCCGATGGCAGATGGCGTGACGGTGAATGTATTAAGCTGGTCGCCGATGGGTGCGCACCTGATTTATGGTGAGAACGAAAAATCATTGAGTCAGAAAAGTGCGGAGCAGATGCTCAGTGTGGGTGAGCCCAAAGATTTTGTCCTTAGTAAATTAAAGCCTGGCACTAAGTATTACTATCAATTGGTTTATCGTTTAAATTCTGGGGAGGAGAAGAAATCTGCGGTAGCAAATTTTCAAACCCAACGCCCAGCGGGCAAGGCGTTTACTTTTGCGATACAAGCTGACTCACATTTAGACGTCAGCACGGACCCTAAGCTTTATCAGCAGACGTTGACTAATATTGCGAAGGATCGCCCCGACTTCTTAATTGATCTCGGTGACACCTCGATGGTCGATAAATTTGGCAGTCAGTTTAAGAAGGCCGAAGCTCAGTACCTCGCCCAACGTTATTATATTGGGAATATCGCACACAGCGTTCCGTTGTTCATGGTGCTGGGAAATCACGATGGCGAAGTCGGTTCGCGATTAGGCGGGGCTGACTCCATGCCCATTTGGTCGGTCGGCATGCGCAAGAAATTCTTTCCTAATCCCGAGAGTGGCGGCATTTACTCGGGCAATATCAGTCCCGAGCCCAGTGCTGGCATGCTGCAGGATTACTACGCATGGGAATGGGGTAATGCGCAGTTCATTGTCTTAGATCCATTTTGGTTTTCGCGTGAAAAAAACGGACCAGACCAATGGTCGGCCACGCTGGGCGAGGCTCAGTACCGATGGTTAACTGCGACGCTTGAACAGAGTAAGGCAAAATTCCGTTTCGTTTTCATTCACCACTTAGTTGGCGGATTAGGGCATGATGTTCGCGGCGGTGCACGCTTTGCACCTTACATGGAGTGGGGTGGTAAGAACGCGGATGGCTCGGACGGATTTGCCCAACATCGACCAGGCTGGCCGTTGCCGTTACACGCCCTTTTCGTGAAGCACCACGTCAGCGCTATTTTTCATGGTCACGATCACATCTATGCGAAGGAAGATTTAGATGGCATCGTTTATCAAGAAGTTCCCCAGCCCAGTAATCCAAGTGGCGGCACGAAGAGCGCGGAGGACTACGGTTACACGGGGGTAATCATGGGTAGCTCGGGGCACATTCGGGTTACGGTCGAGTCAGATCAAGCAAAAGTTGAATATGTTCGATCCGCTGTTCCTGGGGTCACGCGTGCAGATGCGGTTAACGAGAATGTAGAGCATTCATACGTGATTAAGCCGCGGTAAATGCTTAGAGTGGAATCGCTTTCTTCGGTTTGCACTTTGGGACGACCCTAGCATCGTCACGCTTAACCATGGAAACGCCGCCCACCTCATTGCCTTCGGAGTCGCATACCGAATTAGCGTTGTCAGTGGAACGTGCTTACCGCGAAGCCGTGGTGGTTGATCGACTGGGTGCACTGTGGTCGGTTATTATCGCTAAGTGTCTGCTGGCTCAGTGGGCAATCGATTACTATGCGATTCCGATTAGCGGGCTGCGCTTTATTTGGACGCTGACCTTGACCATGGCCGTCATTGCGACCGTGCTTTACCTCCAAGCCCACCGCTCAAAAATCAGTTTCTTCCCTAATCAATTCCGCGTTGGCTCTGCCGTGTTTGTCGGAGTCATGATTAACGCCGGATTTATATTTTACGCACACTTTGCCTTGGCCGCCCTCACATCTATCGCCGCTTATGCCATGGTTGCGGCTTTAATGGGCGGGTGGTCATTGGTTAGGGCCACATTGAGACGTGCACCTGAGCCTTTGATGGCCGCTTTACTTTGGTGGTTGGTTGCCGGCTTAATTTTGCGAGCCGCTCCCGAATTTTCGATGCTCTGGCTCGGGCTGGGTTGCCTCGTGGCACAAGCATTACCCATCTTCGCGATGGTGATGCGCACGCAGAAGGCCTTGCGAGTCTGATTAGGCTAAGTCGACCTTCTTGGCGTTCAGGCCATTCAGCATGAGCGTCATGAAACGCTTCATCGCTGGTGTCAGGACGCGACCTTTACGATGGAGCAGGGCGAGGGGGCGGACCACTCGACGATCGCGTAGGCGAAGTTTTACGAGGGTCCCTTGCTCGATTTCTTGTCGGATGGTGCCTTCGGGAACGAGGGCCACGCCGGCATCGACTTCGACGGCCCGTTTCAAGGTTTCGATATTATCGAATTCCATGGAGGGTTCGAGTTCGATGCGTTGCTCGCGGAAGAATTGATCCAGTGCTTTACGGGTCGGAATATCTTGGTCGAAACCAATAAAGCGGCAGCCCTGGAGGTCGGCCAATTCAATTTCTTTTTTTCCGGCGAGCTTATGCTTCGGTGCGCAAATCGCAACGAGTTGATCTTCCATGAACGGAATGATTTCAATCTGGCGGAATTTTTGAGGGAAGGCGACCAGCCCGAAGTCGGCGGCACTCGAAACCACATCTTCGTATACGAGGTTGGAGCGACGGTATTCGATGCGGACATTCACATGCGGAAACTCCTGCATGAAGCGTTTCACGTAAGGCGGAAGTTCGTGCAGTCCGATAGAGACAATGGTGGAGACGTGGACGGTACCGCTGACTACTTTGCGCATCTCTTGCATTTCACTGGAGACCTCTTCATAGCGATTGAGGATGTCCTTAGACGCCTCGTAGAGGCTGCGTCCCTCGCGCGTTAGGCGAAATTGTTTCTGACTGCGGTCGACGATTAAGACGTTAAAGTGTTTCTCCATTGAACGCAGTTGCTGGCTGACGGCCGATTGGGTGATGTCGTTCAGCTTAGCGGCCTTGGAGAAACTTTCATTCTCCACTAGGTCCCTAAAGATCTTCAGGTTCTCAATGTGCATAAACGGCGTGAGGGTGATTAATAAATCTAATGCAAAACGCCTTCAAGTGTAGATTTACTTATCATGAATTGCTTGTTTTCCTTAGTTTATGAATAAATTAAGGGGGTAGGGCTAAGGGGCTTAAAGGGGTGGGGTTTGGGTGGCGTTGACTCTCAGTCCTTTCTCCTTCCCTCTGGTCGTAGTGGTCACCTACGAACAGTTTACCGGCCATTGTGAGTCGGTCCTAGCCCGGATCAACGCCACGTGCGTCGATTGCGGACGTGACCCGCGCACGGTACGTTTGTTGCCAGTCACCAAAACACATCCAGTCGAGGCGGCCCTTTTTGCTCATCGCTTTGGACTGCGTGCAGTGGGCGAGAATCGCGTGCAAGAAGCCATCGCAAAGCGTCCACTAGCGCCTGCGGATTTACGCTGGGAGTTGATTGGGCATTTGCAGTCGAACAAAGCGAAGTCGGCTTTGCAGGTTTTCGATGTTATTCAATCGGTTGACTCCGCCGAGCTCGTTGAGCGGTTGGGTCGCATAGCCCAGGAGTTAAACCTCAAGCGCGATATTTATATTCAAGTGAACTCGGGCAATGACCCGGCGAAGTTTGGTTGTGAATTGAGTGACGCACCAGCGGTACTCGAAGTGGCCCTTGCTCAGCCGGCTTTGCGTGTGATAGGACTGATGGCGGTCCCGCCGCTTGCCGATGGTAACACTGCCGCCGAAAGAACTTTCAATGAGTTGCGACTCTGTCGCGACGCCCTCGAGTCGCGCTTTAACATTAAACTTCCCGAACTCTCGATGGGTATGAGCGGAGACCTAGAGATTGCCGTCCACGCAGGCTCAACCTGTGTGCGAGTGGGTTCATCCTTATACGGGGCACGTCCATCCGCATGATCCGTCGGCTCGCCATTCGCGACCTCGCCTTGATGGATCGCACCGAACTGGAGCTGGGGTCTGGTTTCACCGTGGTCACCGGCGAAACGGGTGCCGGTAAATCAGTCCTCCTTGGTGCCTTCTCACTATTGGCGGGAAATCGCGTGACGAAGACCGTCGTGCGCAAGGGGGCAGAAGAGTGCACCGTGGAAGCCGAATTAGAGGTCGGTAAAAATACCGACTATAATAAAGTATTAGAAACGTTAGATTTGCCGAAGTGTGAGGACGGGCTGCTCATCATTAAACGTTCGGTGCATGTAGCCAAGGCGGGACGGATTTCGATTAATGGTGGTTCGGCCACACTCGCACAGCTGCAAAAGCTCGGTGAGAGTTGGATTGATTTTCATGGTCCAGGCGAGCCGCAGAAATTAATGCGGGCGGAAACGCAACTGGAGATGCTCGACCTCCATGCCGGCTTATCGAGCGATTTGCAGGCCTATCGTCTACAGTGGAAGCGTCGCAACGAACTTCTAAATCAAATCACCGAAATTTCTACGGCGGAAAAAATCTCAGATGACGAAGCCGCTTTCTTGCGCGCCCAGCTAGAGAAAATGGATGCGCTGGATCTCAGCGATGAGGCCATCCAGAAACTCGAGCGCGATCACTTACGTTCATCGCGCGTCCAAGAGCTCGCGGCCTTGTACGCACAGCTCGAGTCCGGTTTAGGCTCAGACGGACTCGCAGAAACTTTCCCTAAGATCCTCAAAGCCGGACAGGATGCGGCGCGTATTGATCCTGAGGCCGCCGCTTTGTTCGAGCGGATTGAGTCGCTGGCGGCCGAAATCGATGACATCCGTGCCGATTATAATCGCTTGGCTCGTGGGCTAAATGCCGATGAGGAATCCGTCAGCGAGCTCGATACGAAAATGAATTTCTGGTTGGAGCTCCGTCGTAAGTATGGCCCGACGGTGGAGGCTGTGCGCGCCAAGCGCGACGGCTTACGGGCCCGTTTACTTTCGCAAGGCGACGTGGAAGCGCAGGTCGTTAAGTTAAAGGCTGAAGTCACGAAGTGTGAAAACGAACTCAAGAAGCAGGCGACCGTCTTGCATGCCGCACGTTTTAAGGCTGCCGATAAGTTGGCGGGAGCGGCACGAAAGATGTTGGGCTCGTTGGGCTTTAAGAAGGCTGACTTAAAAATCGAGGTCGCTAAGGCCGAGCTTGGGCCGATGGGCTCGGACGCTGTCCAATTCCTATTCTGTGCGAACGCAGGTCAGGATTTATTACCCTTGAATCAAATCGCTTCGAGTGGTGAAGCCGCCCGCGTGATGTTGGCGTTAAAGACCGTTTTGGCTTCGGTCGACGAAACACCCGTATTGGTATTTGATGAAGTCGACGCCAACGTCGGTGGTGAAATCGGGGCGCAGGTGGGCCGTGAACTCGCCGCTTTAGGCAAGAAGCATCAAGTCTTTTGCGTGACGCACTTACCGCAGGTGGCTGCTTTAGGACATGCGCACTATGTGGTCACTAAAACGCAGGATGAGAAATCGACGAATGTGGAAATCGCACCCGTGCATGCAAAGCGCAAAGAACGTGAAAGCGAAATTGCTCGGATGCTCGGAGACCGTTCCAGTAAGGTGGCACTCACGCATGCCCGCGAGTTGCTAGACGGCGCTTAAGATTTTTTTACGAAGCGATCCAGTTTTAGTCTACGAATCATGCGTAGGCCAATTTTGGCTACGAATGGTTTGGGTAGACGCGCACTGAAAAAACCCAAGAGCCGATTTTTCCAGCCAGTAATAATTTGAGGCCGTTGACGCATCATGGCTTGCAGGGATTCTTCGACGCACGCTTGAACCGTCTGACCGCCTAAGCCGGTGGAACTTTCGAAACCAGCGGCCTTCGAGAAATTCGTTGAGACGGGCCCTGGACAAATCGCCACACAACTCACCCCGAAGGCACGTCCTTCGGCATCGAGCGCGATACTCCAATTCAGTAAGAACGCTTTCGTCGCGGCGTAAGTGGCCATTAGGGGGGTGGGTTGATAACCAGCGAGCGAGGCCACGTTGACCACTTGGCCGCCTCGCGTTTTTATATCATTCCATAAGAGGGCGGTGAGGTGAACTGGCGCACGCGTATTCACGTCCACCATGCGCAGAGTGTGATCGATGCCCGGAGCGGGGAACTCGCCGTAGGCTCCGAAGCCGCTATTATTAACGAGTAGAATTCTGCCAGTACTTGGCATTAGTTTCTTTAATTCGGCAACAACTGACTCGATGTGAGCGGGTTGCGACAGGTCGCAGTTAAGATGAGTAAACTTCAGGGCTTTAGAAATAGTTTCGGGAGGAGTGCGAGAGAGGTTGAATACGCTCGCGGCGGTGCCAGAATATTCAATGCGCGAGAGGAGTTCGCGTCCTATGCCCGAAGAAGCCCCAGTAATGATGATACAGGAGAAATCCTGTAAGTATCTTTCGATGGTTTTATTTTTTGGCATGGGATGTGGGTCACTCGTCTAACCTAAATACAACCCAATGAGCAATGCTCCAATCGTCATTTCGGGGGTTCACCTTGAACTCACCGAAGCCTTGAAAGAAACGGTGCACGTCAAAGTTGAAAAACTTTTACGGCACAACCCTCGGATTGTGAGAATTCACGTCGAGTTAGTTTTCAATCATACTCGAGACCACAGCCGCGAGTTTGCAGCGCAGATTCGACTCGAATTGCCGGGGCCTGATGTCGTGGTGCGCGAGGAGTCCGAAGACTTATATAAATCGATTGATACCGTGGTCGATAAGGTGGACCGCCAGCTGCGCCGTCGGCACCGCCTCGAAAAGGAAAAGCGGAATCACCCGCACGATACCGATTTAGGCCCGATTCACCGGGCAAGTTAGTGGGTTTGATGTGTTCATAAGCAAGCCCTCAGGCAGTGAATTGCCCGGGGGCTTTTTGTTTTACTCGCCCTCCGTCGGCCGGATGCCCTATACCGTGTTATGCGGATTTATTTTATCGGCATCTGTGGCACAGCAATGGGCAATGCGGCGTTGTTGATGCGCTCGATGGGCCACGATGTCATGGGATCCGACGCGGGAATCTACCCGCCGATGTCCGATCACTTGCAGCGGAGCGGCATTACGATGCTCGAAGGTTGGAGTGCGGACCGTTTGGCAAAATTAAAACCCGATTTAGTCGTGGTGGGCAATGTCGCCTCGCGCGGACACCCCGAGGTCGAGTGGCTCTTGCAAAATCCGGGGCAAAAGTATGTTTCACTTCCCGAACTGCTGCGTAATTATTTACTCAATGACCGTCGCAACTTGGTAATCGCCGGTACGCACGGTAAAACCACGACGACTTGTTTGGCGACAGTCTTACTGCGGGCGAATGGCACTGACCCCGGCTGGCTAGTAGGCGGCGTGCCCCGTGATTTACCGGATAGCGCTGCACCAGGAAAATCGGGCGCACCGTTTGTGATTGAGGGCGACGAGTATGACTCGGCATTTTTCGATAAACGCAGTAAGTTCATTCAGTACCTCCCGAAGGTACTCGCGATTAATAATATCGAATTCGATCACGCCGATATTTTCCGCGATTTAGAAGATGTGTTGCGCACTTTCACTCATGGACTGCGCGTGGTTCCCGGTAGTGGCGTAGTGGTCGCCAACGGTGACGATAAAAATGTCGAAGGATTAGTAAAATCCGTGACCTGGTGTCCGGTGGTACGCGTTGGCGTCGGCACTCACAATGATGCCGTGATTACCTACTTTAAAGAATCGGCCGAGGGTGCTTCGTTTACACTTCACTGGAAGGGCCGCGAGTGGGGTAAAGTGAAATGGTCGCTCCCCGGTCTTTTTAATGCGCGTAACGCGGCGGTCGCTGCCGTCTCGGCCGGGCTCTTACTCAATTCATCGGATCCAACAGTTTTGAAACTCAATGCACTTGCAAACTTTCAAGGCGTGATGCGCCGTCAGCAAGTTCTGGTGAATCGAGCTGACCTGATAGTCATCGAAGATTTTGGACATCACCCCACGGCCCTGTCGTTTACGCTTGAATCATTGCGCGCGCGTTACCCGCAACACGACTTGGTCGCCTGCTTTGAGCCGCGCAGTAATACCGCAGCTCGGAAGATCATGCAGGATGAATTTCAAGAAGCCCTCGCCAAGGCGGATGCGATTTATTTAGTTCCCGCCCATCGTGCGGAAAAATTAGGCTCCGAAAGCTTTGATAGCGCGGCCGTCGTCGCGTCGTTGAAAGCATTGGGTCGAAGTGCACAGGTAGCAGCGACAGCGAATGACTTGCTCGCGCAGTTGCTGGCGCCGTCGGCGAAGACCAAGCGTCCGCGCTGCGTAATCTTTTTCTCCAACGGTTCGTTCGGTGGAATTATCAGTCAGTTCGCGCAGCAGGCCTAGGCCAGTCCGTGAATCGTCTTTGCCTTTTGGACGTCGGACGTGATTTGACGTTCGAGGGCGCTGAGGTCGGCAAATTTTTGTTCGTCACGAATGTATTCTAACCACCGCACTCGCAGGCTTTCGCCGTGCACGGGAAGGGCTTCGGTGGGACGAAGTAAATGGATTTCGAGCAGGGGCTTAGGGGTTGCCGTTTCCACGGTCGGACGTAGGCCCCAGTTAGCGATGCTGGGCTCAGCCACGCCGTTGGGGGTGACGAGTTCGACCGCATAAACGCCAAAGGCAGGGAGCAGCTCAGGACTCCAATCGATATTTAAAGTAGGAAAACCAATGCGCCTCCCGATTTGTTTGCCGGGAATAATGGAGCCCTCGGCTTCGTAGGGTCGCAGCAACATTTGATTGGCGAGGGAGATGGCACCCGAGGTTAATGCGGTGCGGATGCGTGAACTGCTCACGGGTTCGTTTTCTAAGATAACGGGATCCACGAAGTGAACTTTGACGCCAATGGCGGCCGCATCTCGGACAAGCGTTTGATTATTGCCCGACCGATTTCGTCCGTACTGAAAATTAGCGCCGACGTGTAAGCTCTGTAAATTGGGAAAAGTTTTTTGTAACCACTTTGGAAAATCGCTCGCCTCCATGGCGGCGTGTTGCGCATCGAAGGCGTGGTGATGGATGAGTTGAGCGCCCGCCTCGGTGAGGCGTTCGTCTTTTTGGGCGCGATTAAAAATCAACGGCACGGCGGACTGCGGTCGAAGGATGCGGCTGGGGTGCGGGTCAAATGTCATGACACCAACCTGGCCCTTGGTTTGTCGGGCTAAATCGCGCGCCGAATGCAACACTGCCCGGTGACCTAGGTGGACACCGTCAAAGGCGCCGATGGCTAAGTGTAGGGCAGGGGAACTCATCCTAAGGCAATACTGGGTACGGCTTCATGCACAGGCACGAGGCATTCGATTAACTGCAGACGGCTCATGGCGCCGAGTTGCATGAGCGTGTGGGCCTTGTCGACATTCAGACTGCCGGAGATCGTGCGACGAAGCATCGAAAGGTGTGCGCCGGGTCCGAGTTTATTCCCGAGGTCAAAGGCAATGGTGCGCACGTAGGTGCCCTTGGTGCATTGCACGCGAAATTGAATATTCGGTGATGCCCAGTTTTCTAAATTAAAAAGGTTAATGCGAATGAAGCGCGGCTCGCGTTCGATCTCGATGCCCTTGCGGGCGAGTTCGTAAAGTTTTTTGCCGCCGACTTTTTTGGCGGAGTGCATGGGTGGCGTTTGGTATTGATCGCCGAGCATGGATTTAAGGACGTCCTTAATTTGTTGCTCGCTGATCTCAGGGACGGGCTTCGTTTCGGTGACTTCGCCATCGGCGTCTTGGCTATCGGTGGTCGCGCCGAGTGTGGCTTGTCCGATGTACTCTTTCTCTTGCGACATCAGGTACTGCGATGCCTTGGTTGCTTTACCGACGAGAATGATGAGCAAACCAGTGGCCATGGGGTCGAGCGTGCCGGCGTGACCGACGCGGCGAGTGCCGTAAAGGCGACGGATTTTATCGACCACGTCGTGCGACGTGATGCCTTGTGGTTTATCGACTAATAAAATGCCCTCGGGCTCGGAGAGTGGCTCGCTCATTGGGCGGAATACTCGCGGTAATGGGCAGCGACAATTTGCAGAATTTTTTCGCGATCAGTTTTCAAAGTACAACCCAACATATTAAAACCCGCAGCCAACATGTGTCCGCCGCCATTTAATTTTCCTGCCAGTAAATCGAGACGGAGCTTGGGGTCGCGTCCGCGTAGGCTGCCGCGAATACCATCTTTGCCTTCTTCCATGAGTACGGCAATTTCTACGCCCGCGACTGAGCGTGGAAATTCCACTAGGCCTTCTTTATCTTCTTTGGTGGTTTGGGTGTCGGCGTAATCCGCTTGGGTGATTTCGCCGGAACAAATTTTTCCGTCTTCATGGAATTGAAGCGTGTTCAAGAAGCGCTTGGTGAGGTCAAGTTTACCGCGACTCTCTTGTTCGAATATGAGAAAGTTGGCTTCGGCGGGCTTGGCGCCACGCTTAATTAATTCGGCGGCGATTTCAAAAACCGAGGCCGTGGCGCTGGAGTAACTGAAACGTCCAGTGTCGGTCACGATGCCGAGGTGGAGGCACTTGGCGGTTAAGGCGTCGACCGGCAGTCCGTATTGCAAAGCGGCTTGAGCGAGAATGTGACACGTCGCGGCGGCTTCTTTGACGATGATATTAATTTTCGCGTAGCCGGGGTTAGAAGCGTGGTGGTCGATATTCGCTAAAAGTGGGCTAGCAAACTTAGCGAGTAATTCCGTCCCAATTCGGGACGCATCGGCACAGTCCACGGAGATCGCCTCGCGGCTGGCATCTATGGCGTAATTATCTCCGGTGATGAAGGTGACGCCCTTGGTGTACGAAATCATGTTCGGGGGCACGCGGTCGCGGTTGACGCAAATGGCGTCGACCTCGCTGGCGAGCAGCATGCGGCAGAGGGCGGTTTGGGAGCCAATACAGTCACCATCTGGACGCATATGGCCCAATACGGCTACTTTCCGACCCCGGAGGCTCTGGACGAGCTCCTTGAGTGCGGGACCGGCGGCTTGCATGTTTATTCCCATAATCTTGCTAAAAGAAACAACCCCGAACGCGGGCTGGCAAAGGCAAAAGGCGGGTTATTTACAAAGAGCGGGGAACGCTTGAAGGGTTTGGGGCTCTGGGCATACTAACTGCTAAATAGTCCCCAAACACACCCACCCAAAATTCATGGATAAGGACAAAAACAATAATTTCACGCCCCGCGCCCGTAAGGTCGTTGAGCTCGCCCGAGCCGAAGCTCGTCGCTTTAACCACAATTACGTGGGGACGGAGCATATCTTGCTTGGGCTGATCAAGCTCGGGGAGGGTGTAGCCGTGAATGTTTTGGGTCGCATGGGGCTCGACTTAAAAACTGTCCGTGCGGCGGTTGAGAAGCAAGTGGGTCCCGGACCCGAAGAAGCCAAGGTGCCTGATTCCATTCCGCTGACACCTCGCGTGCAGAAGGTGATGGCTCACGCTGTGACTGAAGCGCGCAGCTTGGGTCACGCGTATGTGGGTACTGAACATATTTTGTTGGGCCTCCTAAAGGAAGGCGAAGGCGTCGCAGCGCGCGTGTTGCAAAACTTAGACGTCGACCTCGAGCGCTGTCGCAAAGAAATTTTGGCGGACATCGATCCAGCGGCCAGTGCTGAGAGCGAAAGCAAAGCTTCGGGCGATGAACCCTCGGCGAATAGCGAAGAAGGCAATAGTGACGACGCGCCTCCTCCTTCGCGTAAGTCCGAAGAAAGCAGCCGCCCCGGTCGCGGCGAGCGCTTGTCCTTACTCAAAACTTTCGGACGTGATTTAACCGAGTTAGCCAAGGCGGGCGAATTGGATCCCGTCATCGGACGCAAAGAAGAAATCCGCCGCGTGGTTCAGATCTTATGCCGACGCACCAAGAATAACCCCGTCCTCATTGGTGAAGCGGGTGTGGGTAAGACTGCGATTGTGGAAGGCCTGGCACAGGAAATCGCTTCGGGTATTGTCCCTGAAATTTTATTGGACCGTAAAGTAATCACCTTGGATTTGGCCCTCATGGTCGCTGGTACGAAATACCGCGGTCAGTTTGAAGAACGCATTAAGGGGATCATGGACGAAATTAAGCGCGCCAAGAACGTCATCCTCTTCATCGATGAAATGCATACCATCGTTGGTGCTGGTGCGGCCGAAGGTGCGATGGACGCTTCAAATATTTTAAAGCCCGCACTCTCGCGCGGCGAAATTCAATGTATCGGTGCGACTACTCTGTCGGAGTACCGTAAGCACATTGAAAAAGACGCCGCCTTGGAACGTCGTTTCCAATCGGTCAAAATCGATGACCCATCGCCCGAAGATGCCATTTTAATTCTGCGCGGTATTCGTCATAAGTATGAAGACCACCACAAGTGTGAATACACTGATGCCGCTATTGAAGCCGCCGTGCGCTTGTCGCACCGCTACATTACCGCACGTCACTTACCCGATAAGGCCATCGATGTGATGGATGAAGCGGGTGCTCGTGCCCGTATTCGTTCGCTGAACTTGCCACCTGAGCTCGATAAAGCGCAGGCGGACATTGATGCCGTGGTTCTGCAAAAAGAAGAGGCCTCGCGTCACCAAAAGTTTGAAGAAGCCGCTAACCTGCGCGACCAAGAGAAGAAAATGCGCGCGAAGCGCGAGAAGTTGCTCGAAGAGTGGCGCAAGAAGCGCGACGAGAAGAAGATCGTCGTCGGAGAAGAAGAGATGCTACACATCGTGGCAGATTGGACCGGCGTGCCTTTGAATCGGATGGAGAAGAAGGAAACCCAGAAACTTCTGGATCTCGAAAAAGACCTGCAGGGCAGCGTCATCGGTCAGGAACGCGCTTGCGAAGTTGTGGCCCGCGCCTTGCGTCGTTCGCGCGCAGACCTCAAGGATCCTCGTCGCCCCATTGGCTCATTCCTTTTCCTTGGCCCCACCGGCGTCGGCAAGACGCTCTTGGCGCGTACGCTTGCAGAACGCATGTTCGGCGAGAAGGAAGCGGTTATCCAAATCGACATGTCGGAGTACATGGAGAAATTTACGGTGTCCCGTTTGATTGGTTCGCCTCCCGGTTATGTGGGCCACGACGAAGGCGGTCAGCTCACCGAGCTCGTCCGTCGCAAGCCTTACTCGGTGGTCCTGTTCGATGAAATCGAAAAAGCGCACCCCGATGTGATTCAACTGCTTTTACAGGCCTTGGAAGACGGTCGTTTGACTGACTCCTTGGGTCGCGTGGTCGACTTCCGGAACACGATTATCATCATGACTTCCAACGTTGGGGCCGATGTGTTGCAGCGTAATAACTCGGTCGGCTTTGATGTCGGCGTAGATTCGACGCGTGATTACGAAAAACTCAAGGAGCGCATCATGGATGAAACCAAACGTGCCTTTAAGCCTGAGTTTTTAAATCGCTTAACCGATATCGTGATCTTCCAACAGCTGGCGAAGGTGCACATGACCAAGATCGTGGACATCGAAGTCGAAGCCGTGGCAAAACGCTTATTGAACCTTGGGGTCAAACTCGTGGTCAATGAAGCCGCCCGTGGTTACCTCGTTGATAATGGTTGGGACGAAAAGTATGGCGCCCGCCCTTTACGTCGCGCGGTCGAACGCTTGCTCGAGGATCCTTTGGCCGAATCGATTCTACGTAACGATTACAATAAGGAAGAGCCCGTCATTGTTTCAGTCGGAGAAAAAGGTCTGGTGTTCACGCAAAAGAAATCGGGCGCAGATACCGGTGCTTAAGCGGTGAACCCACGTTTGATTACCTCTGGGCTACTCGGGGCGACTGCTGTCGCCCTGGGTGCCTTTGGTGCGCATGCCTTGAAGGCCCAATTAAATTCGATTCCCGAGGCCTTGGCCTGGTGGAATACGGCCACCTTTTATTTATTGATTCACGCGGTTGCGGTTGGCGCAATTGCGCAAAGCGGACGTTGGTCAGTAATTTTCTGGTCCGTCGGCACCGTGATTTTTAGTGCCACGCTTTATGCGATGGCACTCGGTGCCCCGCGTTGGTTGGGCGCGATTACACCTATCGGTGGTGCAATGTTAATTCTCGGATGGCTGACCCTTGTGGTCAGTGGCCTTCGAAAATAATTATTGGGCGACTCGACGGCGGCGACGAGCCACGGCAGCAATCAAAGCGGCCATGCCAATTCCGATGCCGTAAGTGGAGGGCTCGGGAATACTGGTGAGCGACCAACCTAAAGCGTCCATTACCTTCAGGTCGTTGGAGCTGATATTTAACTGCTCACCGTATGTGGCGGTTGGATCCATGATGCCAAGGCTTAGATTGTCTTTGAAGTGAGAGGCCTGTTCGCCGTCGCCGAGACTGACGCCGGTCGACATCGCGAGTGTGGTATCGCCGATACGAAGGTATTTTGCGACTGGTCCGGCTGAAACATCCTGAATCCCCAATGCACTACTGGTGGTCGAGTAGCGCATGAAATCAAGGGGCATACTCAAGAAATCTGCTGCGTCCCCTGAGTAGAAGTCGATCAAATCAACGATGGAGTTGAAACCCAGGGCGTGACCGATTTCGTGGGTGGCCACACCGATGAAATCCATCTGGTTATAGCTGATGCCGTTGGCGCGATTATAATCAAACGAGAAGGACGAATTAAATTCAATAAGGGCATCGATAGCGCTATAGTTTGCGGGTAGGAGTCCGAGGGCCTTGGCGTTGCCGCCCGTGAGGTAGACTTGTGACTCAGTGTCGATCCACGTTGCATAATAATCATTACCCGGCGTGTCGTTCGTCTGGTTGATCAGTCGCGAGTAAGTGGAACCTGCGGGCAATGTATTTAAAAAAGCATAGTCCGTTCCGCTGCTTGCGTGGGTGGTGATGGATTGGCGAAAGTCACTGTAACTCGCCGAGTAATACGATGAACCCGACTGGCCAATTATGTCGGTCTGGCCCGTCCCAAAGTCACGCATTCCGACTCGGATGTTGAGGGTGACGGGAGTGCGAATCTCACTTTGCCAAAGCGAGGCAGCTGATAGAAAGCCTTGGCGGGCCTGAGCGGAAAGTGGATTCGCTAAATCTTCATAGAATTGAATCGTTAGGGCGTTGGCGGGGATGATCCCTAAACCAAAGGCACAACTTAGGAAGAAATGGCGGGGCAGGCCCATGCCTTCTCTCTCTATATTTTTAATATGATTTGCCAACCCCAAAAACTCCCAGTGTGAGGGCAGGCGGAAGCTTATTCAAACGCAGGAATGATGCCGTCTTTTTCTAATTTGAGAAATAATTCACGGCCGAACCACGCATCGTTGGCGGCGTACTTAATTTGTTCCTTCGAGAGCGGCCGCTCCCAGTGCGAAGTTTGCACCTTTTTCGACTTCTTCATTTGCAAGCCGAGGTAGTGCGCGGCGAGTGCGCGGAGGCCGGTGTTTTCCACGCCGGCCTTGCGGGTGAAGTCGGAAATATCGATGAAGCTTGGAGCGTCGAACGGGGCGCGTTCTTGGAGGTGGCGCACGTCATCACGAACGGCGACGCCGACTTTGGCTTTCTTGGGGTGACAGAGTAAAGGGAAGGCGATTGGCACACCGCCGCATTCATCGAGGCGGAAAACAAAAATCCGATCTTCACCGGCGAGTTGTAGGATCGATGGAAGGTAGGTGACGCCGCGCGTGTGCGAGGGGCGCGTTTCGGTGTCGAAGCCAACGACGCGTTCTTTGTATAAGTGGTGAATTGCTTTCTCGGCGTCCTTTTCACTCTCAATCAACTCAATCGGTCCGTCCCACTGGCCCACGGGCAAAGTCTCGATAAAATCTTTCTCGATGCGCAGGCCCCGGTTTGGTTGCAGGCTGAAGGTCCCCTCCTCGGGGGTGTCGGCTGACTCGTCCACAAAACGAAGGAAAGGGCTCGGCGTGGCATGGCAATCAGAGAGTCGCAATGTTGGGAAAAAAGCGTTGACCGTGCCAAGGGGGGCACCTTTCTTAACCTTTCGGTTTTATGGGGCCTTAGCTCAGTTGGTAGAGCGCTTGCATGGCATGCAAGAGGTCGTCGGTTCAAGCCCGATAGGCTCCACCATTTAATTCGGTCACCTTTTCGCGAAGGTGGCCTTATTTTATATTATAAATAAAAAGGCCACCCGAGTGGGGTGGCCGAGGTCGGGCAGGGCAGCCGTTTACTTGGCGGCTTTGGCCAGGAACTTGGGGAGCAAGTAGTTGGCGCAGGACTCGAGCGAGGCCAGTTGCACGTAATCGGCTTCGGGGACTTCAATGCCGTACTTCTTGCGGAGCTCCATGACGATATCGAGGAAGTCCATCGAATCGAGCGAGAGCTGATCGCGGAGGCGAACCTCGGCTTTAACCGTCGTCAAATCTTCGTCGGGAGCGATGTCAGAGATGATATCGAGAACGATCTGTTTAATGTCTTCCTTCGTCATGTGCGTGGGTTTGTTTCAAACATCCTAGCCCGTTCAGGCAACCCCATATTTCTTAACAATGAGGGCGGAGTTGATTCCGAGCATACCAAAGGAATTGTTTAAAATAGCTTTAATGGAGGGGGCCTGGATGGCTTGGTTGATGACCAGCCCCGGGATGGCACATTCTGGGTCTAATTCATCGATATTAATCGTTGGGTGCACCCAGCCGTCCTCAAAAGAGGGCAAATTGCCTGCCAACTCGAGGGCGCCCGCAGCTCCCATGCAGTGACCGATAAAGCTCTTGGTGTTGTTAACATGAGTCTGCGGGCAGCCCTCGAAGACCTCCCTCAGGGCGATGCATTCCTGGATGTCTCCCATGGCCGTGGCGGTCGCATGGGTGGAAACGATGTGGATGTCCTGGGGCTTCATCCCGGCGCGCTTTAGGGCCAGGCGGACGCACTCGGCTTGGCGTTCTGGGTTGGGGAGGACGGCGTCGGTGGCGTCCGAGTTGATGCACCAGCCAGCAATTTCGGCGATGATGCGTGCGCCGCGGGCTTGAGCGTCCTCAAGACGTTCCAAGGTGTAGATGGCGCCGCCTTCAGAAATTACGATGCCGTTGCGATTCTTGTCGAACGGACGAGAGGCCTTGGTGGGGTCGACGTGTGCGCCCAGTGCGCCTTGATTTTTGAAGCCGGCGAAAATCCCGAAAGTGTGAATCGACTCCGAAACGCCGCCTGCAAATGCGAAATCGACTTCGCCCAGTTGCAACATTTGGGCAGCTTGAATCAGTCCGGCGTTACCAGCGGCACAGGCCGCACCGATTGTGTAATGCGGTCCCGTGATGCCCATGTTCATCGTCACTTCACCTGCAGGATTATTGGCGACGGTGCGCGGGTTGTGGTGGTGCGTCCAATATTTCGTGTCGTTACCGAATTGAGAAATATTATGAATTTCGTTTTCGGTTTCCACGTTACCGTGTTCGGTGATGCCGAGGTAAACGCCGACGCGCGATTTGTCCGCTGTCTCCCAATTCAATCCCGAATCAGCGAGGGCTTCGCGGGCGCAATAAATCGAAATGGATCCAACGCGCGTGCCGTTGCGAATCTCTTTTCGCTTCTGCCACTTGGTGGCGTCGAAATCACAAACCCCAGCCGGGTGGCGGCCCATGTGGCGGACGTCGATTTCGGCAATGCGGGCTTTGCCAGCCAAGAGGTTGGCACGGAACTCAGACAGGGAGTTGCCGTTGGGGGCGGTGAGGCCTATCCCAGTGATGACAATGCGTGACTTGGAGGACATCGGACAGGCTTCCATCAAGTGATGGCAGGGGGTGATGTCAAACCCGCCTCCCGCTTCCCCTTGCCAATCATGCAACTCCTCATTTGCTAATCTATGCATGTCCAAGCCGCTCCAGTGCTCCGTTTGCGACGCAGTCGCCACGGTTCACCTTACCCAAATCACCCAAGGCAAGGTGAACAAGGTTCACTACTGTGAAGCCTGTGCCAACAAGGGCGGGGCGGGGGATGCAGCGGTTTTCCAGTTAGCGGATGCGGTCACGGCGGCGACAGTGGCCCCGGCGATCGTCTGCCCGACTTGTCAGTTCAGCGATGTCGACTTCCGTCGGTCGGGTCGCTTGGGCTGTCCGGATTGCTGGCCAGTATTTCTCGATGCTTTGGATGGCTTGCTGACGAAAGTGCAGCACCAAGTGCAACACATTGGCCGAGCCCCGACCGGTGCTTTAGCCGTCGGACAAATTCGTCACCGCTTACAATTAGCCCAAGTGGAAATCGCTAAGGCAATTGCCGCCGAGGATTATGAAGTGGCCGCTCGCTTGCGCGACGAAATCACCCAGCTCTCGGCTCAACTACCAACCGAATAATTTTTTATGTCCGTTCAAGATATCCTCGCCGCTGAAAATGAACTGACCCACATGCTGGGCGCCCAGCAGGCAGTGGTATTGAGTACTCGCGTACGCTTGGCGCGTAACCTTTCCGGTTTCCCTTTTCCGGGTTGGGCGAAACCAGCGCAGCGTAAAGAAATCGCCAACCGTTGCATCGATGCGTTCACCAAGTTGCCGCGTTTTCGCAAGGCCCACGTTTTCAAGATGGGCGACTTGCTGGATATGGAACGTGCGGTGCTCGTCGAACGTCACTTAGTTTCCAAAGAATTAGCCGCAGGCAAGAGCGGGGCGGCAGTCATCAGTCGCGACCAAACGTGCTCCGTGATGATCAACGAAGAAGATCACATTCGCCTGCAGGTGGTGAAGGCGGGTTGGCATTTGCGTGGCACTTGGAATATCGCCGAACAACTTGACGAGGCCCTTGGTGCGTCGCTGGGCTTGGCCTTTTCGGATCGTCTCGGATTTTTAACCGCCTGTCCGACCAATGTTGGCACGGGTTTACGCGCTTCCGCCATGGTGCACTTGCCCGGACTTTGTTTAGGCGGTCACATCGAAAAAGTTTCACGCGCCCTCAGTCAAGATGGACTCGCCGTACGCGGTTGGCTTGGCGAAGGTACGGAGGCGGCCGGTAATATTTTCCAAATTTCCAATCAGCAAACCTTAGGGCTTTCGGAAGATGCGATTATGAAACACCTGGGCACGTGGATTAAATCCCTCGTTGAACAGGAATGGAATGCACGCCGCAAATTAGCCGCTGAAGAGGGTCCACGTTTTGTGGATCGTATTGCGCGCTCCTTGGGCGTGCTACTTTCGGCGCATTTACTGAGCAGTGCCGAATCGATGAACATGCTTTCGCATTTGCGCATGGCGTGCGACATGGGCTGCTTGCCCGAAGCCAATCGTCACATCATTGATCGCCTCATGATTGAGGGTCAGCCTGCGCACGTGCAGTCGCGTCGCGGTGAAGAGTTGGATAGCGATGGTCGCGACACGAGGCGCGCAGCTTCGATTCGCGAAGCGCTGTCGGGTTTCCCTGAAGTCGGACCCCCGACGGCTTAGTCGGCCGAAGTATCTTTTTTAGTGCCGTCTTTGCGCGATAACTCATCGAGCAAAGATTGCACCCGTGCAACGCCGCCGGTGACGTCGTCTTCTGCGAAGATGAGGTCAGGCGTGTTTTTCATCTGTAAAATTTTTCCGACCGTGGATTTTAATTCCAAGCGCACGCGTTTAAGTAGGGCACGAGCCGCTTTCTTTTCAACTGGTCCACCGGAAACCGCGTAGCCCACGCGGAGCTGACGGAGGTCGGGCGAAACGGTGGCCTGTGTGATCGTGATGAGTGCCGACTCTGCGCTCCAGTTGCGACGGAGCGTCATCGAAACTTCACGTTGGACTAATTCAGCGACCCGTAACTGACGTTGCGACATGCTTTAGAGGCTGGGGCGGACTTGTAACACCTCGATGACTTCGATGGTGTCGCCAGGCAGGTACTCGTCGTAGCCACCCAACTTGATACCACACTCGAAGCCAGCTTTGACTTCCGAGGCGTCGTCCTTGAACCGACGAAGGGTTTCGACTGGGCCGTGGTGGATGACTTGTCCTTTGCGGACGAGGCGAGCCTTGGCCGCACGTTTGACGGAGCCTTCGGTGACCATACAGCCAGCAACTTTGTGATCCTTGCCGAGAGGGAAGACGGCACGCACTTCGGCGGCGCCCATTTTGTTTTCCTTGGTCTCTGGATCCAGCAACTCAGCCATCGCTTCTTTCACGAGGGTGATGAGTTCGTAAATAATGTCATGCGTGATGACGCGAACGCCCGTGCGTTTGAGGTGCGCTTGCACACCGTTTTCAACTTTAGTGTCGAAGCCCACAATCAGTGAGCCCGCTGCTTCAGCCATTTGCACATCGCTCTGGGTGATGGGTCCAACGGAGCCACCAACGATTTCGAGGCGAACCTTGGTTGACTTAATTTCTTCTAAGCAACCTTGCAGCGCTTCGAGTGTGCCATTGACGTCGGCCTTCAGTAGGACGCGTAAAATCTTTTCCTTATCTTTCTCGAGTGCAGCCATCAGGCGGTCGAGGTCCGACATGCCAGGGCGACCCGCAGGGGCACTGGAGGCACCAAGCGCTTCAGCGGCCTTGCGTGCAGCGAGTGCGGCTTCATCCGCGAGCTCACGGGCTTCGCGATCGTTCTTAACGGTACGGAATTTAGTGCCAGGTGCAGGAGTTGCGTCCCAACCCAAGACGAGTGCAGGTGTGCCCGGCGTAGAGCTTTGTAAGCGCTGACCATTCTCATCCATCAACGCTCGTACCTTACACCAGGTTTCGCCACAGACGAAAGAGTCGCCAGGTTTCAGGGTGCCTTTTTGAACGATGACCGTCGCAGTCGGACCACGACCGGTTTCCATTTGCGATTCAACGATGACACCTTGTGCGGGGCACTTGGGGTTCGCTTTGAGGTCGAGGATTTCCGCCTGCAGTAAAATGGATTCTAAAAGTTCAGTCATGCCCGTACCTTTAAGCGCCGAGACGGGACAGGTAATGGTTTCGCCACCCCAATCTTCAGGGGTGATGCCGCGCTGTTGCATTTGTTGCTTCACGCGATCGATGTTCGAACCCTTGGAGTCGACCTTGTTAATCGCACAAACAGTCGCAGTGGCGTGCTTCTGCGCAAACTTTAGGGCTTCTTCAGTCTGAGGCATGAAGCCGTCATCCGCCGCGACAACGAGTACGGCAACGTCGGTGACGCTGGCACCGCGCTCGCGCATTTTTGCGAAAGCGGCGTGACCAGGGGTATCGAGGAAAGTTACGGAGCGACCTTTATACTCAGGCTTTTCGCCTTGGTACTTAACGGAGTAAGCGCCGATGTGTTGGGTGATGCCGCCGGCTTCACCAGAGACGACATTGGATTTGCGGAAGAAGTCGAGCAGGGTGGTTTTTCCGTGGTCGACGTGACCGAGTACGCAAACCACTGGCGGACGGGCCACCATGAGCGCGGGATCATCTTCGGAGGCCTTCTCAACTTTTTTGACCGGTTGCGCGCCTTCGCCGCGGTGACGAATTTCTAAAGTGTAACCATGTTTTTCTGCGACCTTACGAGCGTCGGCGTCATCAATCACCGAAGTGACACTGACGACTTTGTTGAACTCCATTAAGGAGCCGATGACTTGGAAGGGCTTTAAATTAAGGGCGATGGCGAAATCGCGCACGACAATCGGAGGACGAACCGTGACGGTTCCTTTGCTGCCCGGAGTGATGGCGCTGCTGCTGGCGGCAGGGCGATTAACAATGGGTGCAACGGGCGGACGGGCAATCGGTGGAAGCGGCGCTGGGCGATTGCTCGCAGGGGTTTGATTTCCTGGCGTAATTACAATCGGCGGCAATTCATTGCGTGGAGCGGAGCTCGATGGACCGACGCGCGGAAGTGGTGGTGGGGTGCTGGTTACACGAGGCGCAATGGGAGTGGCGACGCGTGGAGGAATTGAAACCGGTGGAGGGGTGCTGGGCTTAGCAGTAACTGGCGCAACTGGCTTAGGTGCTTCCACTTTCACTGGAGCCGGTGCGGGCTCAGGTGCCTTCGGTGCTTCTTCGACAGCTTTCTTCGGAATTTTATCTGCAATGAATTTCAAGAAGTCATCACGATAGGTTTTCGAAAAATTACTCGAGGCGGCTGGCTTCTTGCCTTCAGGGTAGACGTAATCTTTGTATTCCGGGGACGCCTCCACAAACTTGTCGGCCAAGGCCAAGAGTAACTTGACCTCGATGCCAAGGTCCTTGGCGACGTCGCTATAACGCTGGGTCGCTGTGGATTTTTTGGCTTCGGGTTTTTTCTTCTCGGTCATGTGCTAACAGTAAGGTGAGGGTAGGGGCGTTAAGCGATGAAGCGAATTAGCCTACGGTCTTTGCTTTTGCGACTGCTTCCAACACCGTCGAAATTTCTTCCGGGGTGAGGTCAGTGCCAGCAAAGTCTTCCGGACCTACACCTTCAAAGGAGGCCACGCTCTCGATACCGAGACCGATAAACTTGGCGACCAATTCAGGTGAGAGTTGGAGTTGGGCAGCGAGGCGGATGGCCTTTTCGCCGAGCTGAGCTTCCACGCTTTCAGCGGCACGAGTCGACTTCGTGATGTCGAGGCGCCAGCCCATGAGCTTCGAGGTCAGGCGGGCATTGCGGCCCTTGCTGCCAATCGCGATACGCATGTCGTCTTCATCCACTTCGAAGTGAATCAAGCGATTGCGTTCATCGATGTGAACATTGCGTGGTTTCGCCGGGCGAATCGCCTCTTCCAAAAGTTGGAGAGGCTCTGGGTGCCAGCGGATGATATCAATTTTCTCACCGTTCAATTCTTTCACGATGTTGCGAACGCGGGCACCACGGGCACCAACGCAAGCACCGACGGGGTCGACCTTAGGATCCGATGAATCCACGGCGATCTTCGTGCGGTAACCGGGATCGCGCGCCATGGCGGCAATCTTGACGGTCTTGTCGGCGATTTCGGAAACTTCGAGTTCGAGTAAGCGACGAACGAAATTAGGGTGCGCACGGGAAAGCACGAATTCACGGCCACGTTGAGTGTCTTCGCGAATTTCGAGCAACAAACAGCGAATGCGATCGCCGGTGCGGAATTCTTCACCTTGGCAGCGCTCAGCGCGAGTGAGTACGGCTTCTGCGGAGCTGAGTTCAACAACAACATTGCCGCGCTCGGTGCGACGAACAACGCCGGTGACGATGTCACCAATCTTGTCTTTGTACTCCTTGAAGACTTGGTCCTTCTCAATCTTGCGGAAACGCTGATTGAGCAATTGTTGGGTGGTCTTAGCGGCGATACGACCGAGGTCGGCCACGGCGATGGGGCGACGAACCTCTTGGCCAACGCGGGCGTCGACATCAAGGGTGATGGCCATCACAGGGTTCATTTCACGCAATGGGTCCGAAACGGCGTCGGTCACGGTGAAGACGGCGTAGGCGTCGAGCTTGCCGGTCACGGGGTCGGCGACGACCTCGATGTTTTGGCCAGCCATGATGGACTTCTCGACCGAGGCCTTGATGGCTTCGGCGATGAGTGCACAGGCTTCATCCTTAGGGATGTGCTTTTCTTTTTCGAGGTACTGCAGGTAGGGCTTAATATCTACGCTCATGATTTTTTTAGGTGGTGTGGTGAAAATTTGGGGGACAAAAAAGGCGGGTCCAAGAATGGACCCACCTTAATGAAAGGTGACTTCCGAGATTTAATGAGGAGGAGGCCTTGGGTGTCAAGCGGGATGGCGGCCGGTAAAAGTCGACTTTTTAGGGTTCCGCTTGCACCAAAAGGGAGTTGGGCAAATCTTTTGGGCCTATGGCGGACGAAAAAGTAATTTTTACGATGACGGGGGTCACGAAGTACTTCGAGAAGAAGCCGGTCTTCCGCGATATTTCACTTTCCTATTTCTTTGGCGCCAAAATCGGCGTGCTCGGACTGAACGGTTCAGGCAAATCCACTTTGCTGAAAATCATGGCCGGTGAAGACAGTGAATTTGACGGCGAGATCAGTCGCGTGCCAGGTTACACCGTGGGCTACCTAGCACAGGAGCCGCGGTTGAATGAAACTCAGACCGTCGCCGAAAATGTGCAGCAAGCGGTCGCCGAGATGAAAGCGTTACTCGAAGAGTACGATGACACGTTTGTGAAAGTTTCAGAAACCGACGACGCGAAGGAGCAGGAAAAGATTTTAGCCCGCCAAGGTGAAATTCAATCCATCCTCGATGCGCGTGGCGGTTGGGATTTGGATGCGCGCATGGAAATGGCGATGGAGGCGTTGCGCTGTCCCGCTGCGGACACGATTGTCTCAAAACTTTCGGGCGGCGAGAAGCGTCGCGTGGCCTTGTGTCGACTGCTCTTAATGGAGCCTGACATTCTTTTGCTCGATGAGCCGACCAATCACCTCGACGCCGACACGGTGGATTGGTTGGAGCGACACTTAAAAAATTATAAGGGCACAGTCATCGCCATCACGCACGATCGTTACTTCTTGGATAATGTGGCGGGCTGGATTTTGGAATTGGATCGCGGACGTGGCGTACCCTGGAAGGGTAATTATTCATCCTGGCTTGATCAAAAGCGCATTCGACTCGAAGCCGAAGAAAAGCAATCCGCGGGCCGTCAACGCTCGATGGAACGCGAACGCGAGTGGGCGAGCTCATCGCCTAAAGCTCGCGTGGCAAAAAATAAGGCACGCTTACGTGCGTACGAACAAATGCTCACGCAGGATCAAGTGCAGAGCGAGCGAGCGACTGAAATTTGGATTCCGCCAGGCCCACGTCTCGGCGGTGCAGTGATTGAGGCAAAGGGCATGATGAAGGCCTACGGTGATCGCGTCTTGATGGAGGACGTAAACTTTTCGCTACCCGCCGGCGGCATTGTCGGAATCATCGGACCGAATGGTGCGGGTAAGACGACTTTGTTCCGCATGATCACGGGCGAAGAGAAGCCCGACAAGGGAACACTGACCGTTGGCGACACCGTGAAACTCGCCCACGTCGATCAATCGCGCGATTCATTGCCCGCGGATAAGCCATTGTGGGAAGCAATTTCGGACGGACAGGAAATGGTGCACCTCGGAAAAATTGTGGTGCCTGCTCGAGCGTACGCCGCGCGTTTCGGTTTCACAGGCGATGTCCAACAACGCAAGGTCGGCATTATGTCCGGTGGAGAGCGTAATCGCATTCACCTGGCCCGATTGATTAAAGCGGGTGCCAATGTCTTGCTGCTCGACGAGCCAACGAATGATTTAGATGTGAATACCATCCGCGCCCTTGAAGATGCACTCGAATCTTTCGCAGGATGCGCAGTGGTGATATCGCACGATCGCTGGTTCCTCGACCGTGTGGCCACGCATATTTTGGCCTTTGAAGACGACGGGAAAATCGTTTGGCACGAAGGGAATTACGGCGACTACCTTGAGGACCGCCGCCGCCGACTCGGCATCAGCTCCGATACGCCACGTCGACCTAAATACCGCCGGCTTACGCGTTAGTGCGTTGCGACTGAATTAGCATTTCGCGCCACATGGGCGCTTGGGCGAAGAGTGATTGCACCTGCGCATCACTCATCCGCCATGTCCAGTTCCCTTGCGCGGTTCCGGGTGTATTGAAGCGCGCTACAGAGCCGAGCCCTAGTAAATCTTGCGCTGCAATCACCGCACAGATGGCCGGACTCTCCAGTGCCGCCCGCGCGATGGCGATGGGGCCATTGGTGAAGTCGCCTAAACAGTCGCGAACATTTTGTTTCTCGGCTTCCGAGGCGTGGTCGAGCCAGCCTTGCACGGTGTCGTTATCGTGCGTGCCCGAATACGCCACGCGGTCGGGTGTGATTTGCGAAGGGTGGTGTGGATTTTTTTCAGGATTACTGAAGCCGAATTGGAGAACCGACATACCCGGCAGGCCCGCGGCTTGGCGTAGCGTATCGACACCGGGAGAGAGTAAACCAAGGTCTTCGGCCACGAGCGGAAGGTCGCCCAGGGCATGAGTGAAATCAATGCCAGGGCCTTGTTTCCATTCGCCGTGACGGGCGTTCAGCGCGCTGGCGGGCACGCTCCAATAGTCGTGAATGCCGCGGAAGTGATCAATGCGCACCGCATCAAAAAGATTTAAATCGTGATGAACGCGCGAACGCCACCAGCTGAAATTATTTTGGGCGTGGCGATTCCAGTCGTAGAGCGGATTGCCCCAGAGCTGTCCGTCTTCCGAAAAATAATCGGGTGGCACGCCCGCAACCGAGATGGGTTGAAGGTGCCGATCCAATTGAAAGAGTTCGGGGTGCGCCCACATGTCGCAACCATCGGCCGAAACATAAATCGGTTCGTCGCCGAGAAGTTTTATTCCTTTCTCGTGCGCATATTTCTTTAACGCGAGCCACTGTTCATGAAATAAAAACTGCAGTACCGCGGCCTCGATCATTAACTCAGCATCAGGCTTAATGATTTTCCAGGTGGCGGGCGCAGTGAATTGATTTTGCTCTCGGAGTGCCGAATAACGCATCCAGGGCATCAGCCAGGCCGCGTGCTGTTGTTTGAAAGATTGGAAGTGATGGTCCTTGGCGAGGGCGACGCTGCCACGGACGGCGACGTGCTTGAGCAGCGGACGTAATTCATGCCAGAGCCTTCCGTAGTCGGTCGATTCTTGAGCGATACGGCCCGCTGCTTTAACTTCCGCGGCATTAAGTAAACCGCGGTCTTCGAGGTTCGCCAAATCGAGCAGGTAGGGATTGCCGGCGAAAACCGAAAGGGCTTGATACGGCGAATCGCCGTAGCCCGTTGGACCGAGCGGGCAGACCTGCCACCAGGTGAAACCCGCCGCCGCAAGAAAATCAATGAATTGGCGAGCGTGCGCACCGGCCGATCCCACCGGTCCTGGACCTGTCAGCGAAGTGAGGTGGAGTAGCACGCCTGCAGTTCGCTGCGGAAAGGCGCGGCAGCGAAAAGCGTGAGAGGCGTTCGACATTTTTAGCGGAACTCGACGTGATTCTTGGCGCGTAATTCGCCCATCCATTTATCCACGGCATCTTTCATCGACTCCATGCGAACGCGTTCTTCAATTTCGGAGCGGACTTTGACGTCATCTAGTGAGCCATTGCCTGCGGGCTTAAAGCCGTCGCGCTTTAAAATAAACCAAATGGACTTACCTCCGGGTAAATCAAATTGTAGGGCATTGGAGGTTTCGCCGTCTTTAAGGGTCCGCAACTCAGTAGCGACACGTTCATTCAGTTCTTCAATCGACTTCCATCCGGCGTCGCCTCCGGCACTCGCATAATCGTCGGTGCTGATGGACTTAGCGACTTCGGCAAAGTTAAGTGTCACCTTTTGATTCGGTGGAATAACTTTATAAAAAGCAAAGGTTGCCGCGATTTTTTCGGGGCTCTTCAGTGCATCCACCCAAGCATTGGCACGGGTTTTGGCTTCTTCAATCGTCTCGGCCGCACCTTGTGTAATAGTAATCTGACTCAGCTTAACGCTTTCCTTGTGTGTGAAGTCGGCCTGGTGCTTAGCAAAGTATTCGGCCACGCGACCAGGGCCCACTTCGAGCGCGGTACGACGAACCTGACCAATCATGTAATCAAAAATAATCCGATCTTCAATCTGACGACGGTAAGCCAAGGGCGTGGTGCCTTGAGCGCGCAGTGCCGCAACAAAGCGATTGCGGTCGCCGCCGAAATCACGGCGGATGGTGTCTTCAATATCCCCATCAACGTAACTCTCCGGAATTTTCCCCATGCTGTTTTTAAATTCAGCGATGATGAGTTGGCGGTCGGCAAATTGCTTGAGGGTTTCTTCCGCAATTGAATCTAAAGTTTTATTAAATTCTTCATCGGTCTTCGCCTTGGCGCGAATTTCACGCACGAAGGGGGTGACTTGTTGGCGGACGTCAGAGAGGGTAATCACTTGTCCGTTGGCGCTGCCAGCCACACGATCTGAATTCATTTCCGACCAGCGCTTGGCGGCGGTCTCTTCGAGTGAAGCCTCCTTAGGTGCCAAGGCTTGAGCATTCAGCAACGGGCTAAGGGCAAGCAAAGTGATTAAGGAGGTGGAAACTTTCATTGACTGTTAGGATGGGAGAGTCGCGACAGGAAGCCACGAATCTCGGCGAGTTTCCGCAGGGGGTCCTTGGCGGTCAAGCGGGGAAAGCGATTTCCAATTAAGACGGAGGTTGATTGGCCAGTGGCTGTCACTTGTTGGCAGCGAAGGGTATTGCCTTCAGTGCCGACGGTGGCGACGCCTTTGACTTCGGCAAGGCAGCGAATTTCAGCAATTTGTATCAATGCCTCCGCTTCCGCGGGGAGCCGTCCGTAACGATCCTGTAAACTGTGGCGAAGTTCGCCAAGCTCAGTGGTGTCGAGCGCGAGGGCGATTTTGCGAAAAGCTTCAATGCGTAGACGGGTCTCTGGAATCCAGTCGCTGGGCAAGGTGGCAGTGAGGAGCGGGCCTTCGTCGTCCGTGACGTAGTGACCATCGTTAATCACATCAGCATGAGAAACAAAATCGAGGTGCACTTCGCAACGGTCGACGATGGTGGTGCGGTCACCTTTCATTTTTGAAACGCTGCGTCGGAGGAGCTGACAGTATAACTCGAAGCCCACGCTGGCGATGTGTCCACTTTGGGCTGAGCCGAGAATATTTCCGGCGCCGCGCAGTTCGAGGTCGCGCATCGCAATTCGAAATCCCGCACCGAGTTGATTGTATTGGCGAATGGCCGAGAGTCTCCGGCGTGCGCCTTCAACTAATTCGGCATGACGGTGCAGAAAGAGGTACGCATACGCTTGTCGGTTGAAGCGGCCCACCCGCCCGCGCAATTGGTAGAGCTGGGCGAGGCCGAATCGGTCTGCGCCCTCAATGATGAGTGTGTTGCAATTAGGAATATCCAAACCGGTTTCAATGATGGTCGTGCAAACAAGAATATCGTATTCACCCGCGACAAATGCAGCCATCGTTTCTTCAAGTTCGCCCGCGCTCATCTGTCCGTGTCCAACCACAATACGGGCCTTGGGCATCAGGGCTTTTAAACGTTCGGCAACGGCGCGAATGGTGTCGACGCGATTATGAAGGTAGAAAACTTGGCCACCACGAGCGAGTTCAGCCTGCACTGCATCCTGCACACATTTTTCATCGTAGCTGCGCACGATGGTGCGAATGGCGAGGCGTTCACGTGGCGGGGTTTCGATGACGCTTAAATCGCGAGCGCCGAGCAGTGCGAGGTAGAGTGTGCGCGGAATCGGCGTGGCGCTCATCGCTAGGACATCAACTTCCGTGCGTAGGCGTTTGAGTTTCTCTTTATGCCTTACCCCGAAGCGGTGTTCTTCATCGATAATCACTAAGCCGAGCTTGGCGAAGTTCGTGCCTTCCGAAAGTAAAGCGTGCGTGCCGACAACGATGTCGACCGTACCAGCGACGGCCCGGGCGCGAACTTGGGCTTTCTGTTTCGCGCTACGGAAGCTGCTCAGTAATTCAACGGTAACGGGCCAGCGGGTGAGACGTTCGCGGAAAGTTTCGTAGTGTTGCTGGGCGAGCACCGTGGTCGGCGCCAGAATCGCGACCTGCCGGCCGCCGACGATACATTTGAAGGCCGCGCGCAGTGCGACTTCGGTTTTGCCAAATCCCACGTCGCCGCTGATGAGTCGATCCATCGGCGCCGTGCGTTCCATGTCCGCTTTGCAATCAGAGATTGCACGTAACTGGTCGGGCGTTTCGCGGTGCGGGAAGGAGCGCTCGAATTCGCCCATCCAATTATTCTCATCATCTTTTGGATGAGCGATGCCGGGCTTGGAAACACGCTCGGCCTGCAGGGCGATGAGTTGGGCGGCTAAATCGACTGTGGCTTTTTCTACAGCGCGGCGGGACTTATCCCAGCCACCGCCACCGAGTTTGGAAAGTTTAGGGTGTCCGCGACCAATGCCTACGAAGCGAGAGAGGAGGTGCGATTCGCGCAGCGGTAAATGCAAGGTCGCCTTGGCGTCGAACTCCAGCGAAACGAAATCTTCGGTGCGTCCGTCGTTTTCAAACGGACGGATACCGCGAAACAGGCAGATGCCTTGCGTGGTGTGCACTAAGGTGTCGCCATCAGCAATCTCTCCGAAGTCGAGTGCACGTCCGACCGCGGCATGTATGGCGGTGCGTCGACGGGGCAGTGTGGCCAGTGGCCGACGTTTCCGTCCTAATAATTCACGCTCGGTTAATAAAATCAACCCGCCGGAAAGTTCGCCCGCGAGTGAGCCTGCTTCGATGATGATGCCACCACTGAAACGCGCTTGGATGATTTGCGGGGCAAAGCCTTTGAGTTTCGCCGCTGCGAGGTCGGCCTGTAAGCGTTCAACCGAGGCTTCGGTGTCGCCCGCCAAAATGCAGGGTCGGCCGCCACGACTCAGATCAGCGGCTTGTTGTAAGAGCGAGAGTCGAGAGTCGGTGCCATCGTTATTATTTCCAATCAGAAGTGAATCAATCGGCGTACATTCCAGCGACTGTGTTGACCAACCCGCTTCTGTTTCGTCGGTTTCTTCGAGCGCGAGAAGATTGATATCGGACTGAAGGAGTTCGCGGCACAGTGCCTCGTCAAAGGTTTGGTTAACGCCTATAATAATCGCGTGTTTCGGTAAGTGTGTAAAAAAAGGTTTCTCGTTAACATTCGTTGCCTCGGTGCGAGGGGCGCAGATGACGAGTCCGTTGACTTCACCTTCACTGCGTTGCGTGGACGGATCAAAGGGCCGGAGTGATTCCACGGTGTCGCCAAACAAATCAATCCGCACGGGCATTTGCGCGTTGAGTGGGTAGACGTCGAGAATGCCACCGCGCAGTGCGTATTCGCCCGGCTGTTCGCAGAGGGCTTC
>CAIVVQ010000024.1 GCA_903909465.1 uncultured Opitutia bacterium
GTGGCGAAGTTGGTGCCGTGTGCGCTCGATGGAATAAGAATAATATCACGGTGACCTTGGCCGTGGTGACGGTGATAGGCCTGGAAGAGTTTCAGTCCGACCAATTCACCTTGAGCGCCAGCCACGGGTTGAGTCGTTAGGCCAGGGAGTCCGGTGATGGCTTGAAGCCATTGTTGAATTTGCCAGAGCAGTTCGAGTGATCCCTGTGCGTCTTCTTGCGGTGCTTGAGGGTGAAGGCCCGTGAAACCGGGTAGTCCAGCCGCCCAATCGTTGATGTGCGGGTTGTACTTCATCGTGCACGATCCGAGTGGGAAGCATCCCGTGTCGGGCGACACATTGAGTTCACCGAGTTTAGAGTAATACTCTTTTAATTCGCTGAGCGCGAAAGAGGGAAGTCCGACGGGTGTGCTGCGTTTTAAAGCGGCGGGTACGGCTGCTAATTCAGCGAGCTTCGTCGATTTACCGTAGAGCCCTTCGAAGAACGCGACGAGTTTATCGGCATCAGCCGTGGATTGAATATCGCTGAAAGAAATTTTGAGTAAGGCACAACCGCAGGGCGTGCGGCCAGTGGTGTCGACTCCCACGTGCAAGTTCGCCGCGCGGCCCTTGGCGATGACGGCAACTGCGGGTTCGGGCAGCATGAGGCTGAACTCATTCCAAAAAGCTTGTTTAGCGTAGCAGATTTTCAGTCCAGGAATACCACCGAGGCGGGCCGCGGTTTGGTGGGCGAGGTCGTGACCTTTGGTGCAACTGGCGGACATGCCTTTCTCGCCGCGAGCGAGAATCGTAGCACCAGCGATGGTGGCGATGAACGCTTGATTGGAGCAGATATTCGACGTCGCTTTGTCTTTGCGGATGTGTTGTTCACGTGTAGACATTACCATCACGATACAATCGCGACCGGCGTTGTCTTTGGCTTTGCCGACAAAACGTCCGGGTGTTTCGCGCACTTCGTTTTTGTGTTCAGCGTTGTGACGAACGGCGAAGATGCCGAGTCCGGGTCCACCGAAATTGGCGCCGATTGCAAGGTGTTGGCCTTCACCAACGATAATGTCAGCACCCTTGCTACCGTAGCTCGCAGGTGCTTTCAATCCGCCGGTTGCAAGAAGCATTGGATCGATAACCGCGATCGAACGTACCTTACTCGCGGCACACGCATCGGTGAGTTCATCGACGTTTTCAATGAGACCGAGGTTATTAATTTGAGGGAAGATGACGGCAGCGACTTTGCCAGCGTGGGCGGCGATGAGGGTCTCGATGGCCTTGCCGCTGAGTCGACCCGTTTCTTCATCGGGTGTGACGAACACGAGTTTGACGGTCGTGTTTTCGCAGTGCGTCTTGAGCACTTCGATGTCACCCGGGAAAAGATTGGCGGCGACGAGGATGGTGTTGGCGTCGACCTCGGACATGCGCACGGCGCAGACGGCGGCTTCGAAGAGGGCGCTGGCGCGATCGTACAGAGAGGAGTTGACTGCTTCGAAGCCAGTTAACTGGGCGATGGTCGATTGATAAATCCAGTGAGTGATGAGCGTGCCTTGTGAGCGCTCGGGCTGATACGGCGTGTAAGAAGTCGTCAGGTTACGAATGGAGCAAACGTGTCCGACGATTTCGTTGGTTTGATAGACCTGCAGTCCGTCGCCCAAGAATGCGGTCTTCACATGGTTCTTTTCCGAAAGAGTCGCTATGCGATCGGCGAGCGCTTGGTATTCCAGTTCTTCGGGCAAATTAAGCGGACCCTTGAATTTCACGTCGTCGGAGATGTGACTGTACATCTCAGAAAACTTTTGCGACCCGATGGCCTTAAACATCGCCTGGATGTCGCCCTCGCTCGCCGCGATATAGTGACGGGCCAATTCGCGATTTATTTTCGAAGGATCAAAGGGCAGTTGGACCATAAATTTATAGTCTATAAGAATTAAAAGCATCGCAAATTTGCACGAATAAACGGTGGAGGTATTAGAGCAAACGAGAGTGATTATTAGGGGCGAATACCTGTTAAATCGGGGCGGACGATAACGTGCTGGAAGTTATTCACACAGGCCCTATTTGTCGGGTTATATGACCCGCCAAGAGCGAGCTGACCGGGTGGCCAAACGGCTGGCGAAACTGTACCCGCAGACGCCGATCCCGTTGGACCACGTGGATGCCTTCACTTTATTGGTGGCCGTGGTGCTTTCGGCGCAGTGTACGGACAAGAAGGTGAATGAAATCACCCCTGCATTATTTGCTGAGGCTGGTACGCCGCAGAAAATGGCAGCGATGAAAGAGTCGCGCGTACTCGAGCTGATCCGTCAGCTGGGTTTGGCGCCACAGAAATCAAAAGCCTTAGTGGGCTTAGGGAAAATGTTAATGGAGAAACACGGCGGTAAGGTACCATCGAGTTTTGAAGACTTAGAAGAATTACCGGGGGTCGGACATAAAACCGCATCGGTGGTGATGGCGCAGGCGTTTGGGGTGCCGGCGTTTCCGGTGGACACGCATATTCATCGTTTAGCCAAGCGCTGGAAACTCAGTGTTGGAAAATCCGTCGAGCAAGTGGAACGTGACCTCAAGAAGGTCTTTCCGGAGTCGGCCTGGAATCAATTACACCTCCGGATTATTTTCTACGGACGGGAGCACTGCACGGCGCGTGGGTGCAGTGGAAAGACCTGTGGAATCTGTGCCGAATTAACTTCCCGTTAACTGCTTAACAGGGCTTCGTGTTTGGCGCGAAACTCGTCGGACCACGCGGCGGGCTGATGTGTCACGCCGTCCATGCGACAGACTGTGCGTGAAGCTTTAGCGTAAAGGACTTTATCATCCGCACTGCGGAATTCGAAATCGACCGTCAGCCCGGCGGCGCGAACTTTTTTCACGTTCATCACAAGGCGCACTTCGCACTCAGGTCGAATCGCCACCATGTATTGCACAGAGATGTCGCGTACCACGACGTAGACATCGGGCGCAATGGCGGGGTCGATGGTGTCTTTGCCCATTATGGCCACGAAGAAAATTTTCTGGGCTCGCTCCATCAACAGCACGTAGTGCGAGTGGTGTAAGATACCAAGACCATCGGTTTGATCGAACCACGTCTTCATCGTCACGATGAAGGATTTATTAGACTGCAGTCCGTCGGAGGGCATAGGCAAGGAGTGACGGGAAAACGTCGGTGTGCAAGCGTAGCCCTTATTTCTTCGTTCGAAAAGTTGCCGCTAATGCGTCGAGTGCTGCCCAGGTTTCGTGCGCGGGTTGTAATCCGAGATCGCGCTTTGCCGCTGAAACATCGAACGCATGATCCTTGGCTAATTCAACTGCCACAAAGCGCGTCATCGGTGGTTCACCGCTTAAACGCAGGAGAGTCCACACGGCTTCGAGGATCGAGCCGATGGTGTAGGCTTTCTTGAGGCTGATCTTTTGTGTGACGGCGGGCAGGCCAGCGCCGACGAGTAAGCGGTTCACAAACTCCCAGAGCTTTACGGGCTGACCTTGCGATATAAAATACGCTTTGCCATGGGCACGGCCGGAGAGCAGGGCATCGAGCGCACTGAGGTGTGCGTTCGCAGCGGTGTCAACGTGGGTGACGTCGACCAAGTTTTCACCGTCACCGACGATGCTGAGTTTACCCGCGCGAGCGCGGGCGAGGATGCGTGGAAAGAGGTGGTTATCGCCAGGACCCCAGATGAGGTGTGGGCGCAAGGCACAGACGGGCATCTGTACGCTGGAGGCCTTCAAAGCAATTTTTTCGGCCTCAGCTTTGGTCTCGGCGTAAGCGCATAACCAGTTATGTCCGTAGGGAAGTGACTCGTTAGCGCCGTTAAAAGATTCACCGCTAAAAACAACACTTGGCGTACTCGTGTGAACGAAAGCACGTACGCCGCTTAACTTCGCGGCTTCGATGAGGTGATAGGTCGCAGTGATGTTAGCGGCGACATAGTCGTCCCACCGACCCCAGATGCCGGCTTTGGCGGCGACGTGAAAAATGTAATCACAACCTTTGACGGCGGCCTGTGCGATTTCGGATTGGGCGAGGTCGCCTTGGAGGTAATCAATCTCGGATGAAAGATTGGTGGGTCGGGGGCTCCGTCCGACGACCCGAATTTTATACCCGCGTTGTTGGCAGCGGGCCACGATGGCCTGTCCGAGAAAACCTGCCCCGCCCGTGACTAAGACGACAGGGGGATTCATAGTTTAAGGCTGATTTTAGGGCTTAATCTACGGGTCCATTCCTCGGCCAATTTTAGGCGATGGATTTTAGCGTTGTGACGAACGTCAACCGGCAAGCTCTCTTGAAAGACAATTTTCTGAATCTGATGTGTCAGTGCATTATGTCGTGCGTGGATACGTAAGTTTTTAATGAATGTCTCCCGTTCGCCTTCATTACCAGGGAACGATTCGGGTTTAGGTTCGATGACTAAAATCGGAATTTGTTTAGGAGTAGTGCCTGTGCCGATGAGGGCGCATCGTTGTACATCTTCGTGATTTCTAAAAGCAGGCTCAATCGATTCGGTGGTGATGATGCCATGGACTGTTTGCACCTTTTCAATGCAGCGACCGTGGAACCAGAGTCGACCGACAGCGTCGATGCGACCAAGGTCGCCCATGCGGTGCCAGATTTTTTCGCCGTCATGGATTTTAGCGCGGGCGGTGGCGATGGGCAGTTGATCGTAGGAGTGGGTGACGCTGGGGCCGGTGACAATGATTTCGCCAATCGTATTCGGTGCGCACTCGGTGGCGTCGCTTAAATTAGCAATGGTTCCATTCACTTCTTGAATAACTTTAATTTGTACGCCGCTGACCGGTCGACCCACGCACGTGCCTTGTCCGAGTAAGGTCGCCGTTGCAGTTTCTTTAAGGATCTCGGTCGATTCAATCGTGGTCGCCGGTAGGCATTCGGTGGCACCGTAGGGTGTATGGATTTCGCAATTGGGTGCGATGGTGCGGAGGTCTTCGAGTAAGCAGTTGGGTACTGGTGCGCCGGCGATGAGCAGGCGTTGTAGGCTAGGGAGTTTTATATTTTTCCTTAAGCAATATTCGGCGATGCGTCCCCAAATGGCAGGGGAGCCGAAGGAATTCGTTACTTTTTCGGTGCGGATGGCGGAGACGATCGGCGCGGGGTCGGCCTCGATGGGACGCGACGGATTCATCATCGGTGTGACGGTGGTCATCCCGAGGGCCGGATTAAATAAGGCGAACACGGGCAGCATCGCCATGTCGATTTCGCCGTGCTGAATTCTAAAAGTCTGTCGGATGAGTTTGATTTGGGCATCAAACATTCCGTGCGTGTAATTCACGCCCTTCGGTGCGCCGGTTGAACCCGAAGTAAAAAGAATGGCGGCCTCGGTGTTAGCGGTTACGTCGGCGATTGGTAGCGGTGTCGCGGAAGTGCAGTCGACTAATAACTTTCTCCACTTGCTGCCGCCGATAGCGACACGAGAAGAAAAACTTTTGAAGGCTTTGAGTGGCAAGCGACTCAGCAGGGCGATGGGTCGCATCGCGACCAGTGCGGTCGGCTGAGTGTGTTGAATACAGTTAAGGACTTTCGACCAACCCATGCCGGGATCGATCGCGATGGGCACCGCGCCGAGTTTTAATAACGCAAACATGCACACGATGAGGTCGTGGCCGGGTTGGACGGCGAGTAAGGTGCGTGTGCCTTTCTGAATTCCGTCGGCGTAAAAGATGCGCGCGGCTGCGTCGCTTTCTTGATCCAAAACTTTGAACGTCCGGTGCTGGTGCACGACGTGGCCTTCATTGCTCACGGAGAGCGGAGTCAGGGTGGCGTAAGCGAAAGGCGTCGTCTGTGCCGCGGTGCGGAGGTGTCGTGCGACATTACAGCCGGAGTCGTTCATTTTGCCTATAAATGAAGAAGCCCCGATTTCGGGGCTTCTGCAAGGACACTTGTTGGACTTTTTAGTAGTCGGTGATGGTGATGGCACCCCAAAGGAGGGTAATGCGGTCACCAGAGTTGGCGCGGCGGGAGACGAAATCGTTCATGCTCAGGTGAACGGTGGTATTGCTGACTTCGCCGTAGGAGCCGGGTTCGACCTTTACGATACCCAAGAAATTGTGGGCTGGCTCTAAGGATACGTTGCCGTTGTGGGTAGGGGCATCGTAGCTGCTGCAACCGACGAGTGCGGTTGCGGCGAGGAGAGTGACAAGAGCGAGGTGCTTCATTGGGGTAAGGTTGATTTCGTTTAAATAGGGTCGGCGTGACAAGTCCGAAATATTAACCCTGGGTCCAGAGCTGCCAGGTCTGAATCAGCTGGGGTCCGTAGAAGAACCAAAGAATAGACGCAGCCGCCATACTGGGCACAAAAGGCACGCTTTCACGTTCCTCTTTTTGACGAAAAAGAGCCAAAACAGAGGGTAACTTTATTAACACTCCGATGATGGCACCGCCGAACAGGCAGAATAGGGCCCCTTGCCAGCCGCAGTAGGCACCGACCCCAGCACATAGGATAATGTCTGCCTCGCCCATGGCCTCTTGTTTGAGGATCACGGTGGCGACAGTGCGGATCCACCAGATGAGGGCAGTGCCGACGGCGATGCCAAGAAGGGCGTCCTTGGCGGAGGCGATGCGGTTGATGACTTCGAGGTGCGAGCCAGTTTCGCCGTGAAGCGAAGGGGCGATGATGGAGAGCAGGAGGCCAGTGCCGACCAAGGCAAAATTGGGCGCATCGGGCACGAGCATGTCATTCAAATCGCAACCCGCTAAAATAATAAGCAGGGAAACGAAAACGCAGGCGATGATAGCTTTGACGGGGGCGAGGGTCAGGAATGCGAGTGCGAAAAGAATTCCGGTGAGGAGTTCGATGATCGGGTAGCGCGATGAAATGCTGGCACCACAGCAACGGGCCTTACCTTTGAGTACGAGCCAGCCGATGAGCGGAATATTTAAAGTGAAAGGAATGGGCTGACCGCACGCGCAGTGTGACGGCGGGGTGATAATGGATTTCCCCTTAGGGAGGCGATGAATGCAGACGTTGAGAAAACTTCCGACGCACGCACCAATGGCTCCCGCGTAGACGGCCGCGACAGCGGGGTGGAAGGCGATATAGATTTGAAGGTCGGTCAGGCTCATAAAATATTATTTCTCGCCGATGGCTTGGCGCATCGGTGTAGCGGGGGGAGTGATGCCGGTCCAAAGTTTAAATCCAACGGCCCCTTGCCAGCGCAACATGGGTCGTCCGTCGCAATGAGCGATGCCGTGAGCTTGGGCGAGTTGCAGGAGTTTGGATTGATGTGAGCCGTACGTCGTATCGAAAATAAATTGTCCGCTCTGTAAGAATTTTTCGGCGATCGGGGTTTCATCATCGGATTTCAGTCCGAGTGTCGTGCAATTGATAATTACGGCTTTGGGGCTGACTGATTTTAATTCACCACACTGCGCGCGCGGATTTTTGAGTGCGGCGACGAGGGCCTGGGCTTTGGCCGCGTCGCGATTAGTGATGAAGAGGCTTTGGCACTGAGCGTTTAAGACTGCCACGGCGACGGCGCGTGCGGCGCCGCCTGCACCGAGGATAACGACTTCTTTGCCCGCGATTTTCTGTCCGCTCTTTTCTTCGTAGGCCGCAATGAAGCCCTGTCCATCGGTGGTATCACCCGTCCAGCCCTGAGGTGTGAGGGTGAGTGTGTTTACTGATTCGGCATCGCGCGCTTCGACAGAGAGGCTTGAAACTAATTTCAGTGCGGCGATTTTATGCGGCACCGTAAGGTTTAATCCGATGAACCCTTTCGCTTTGAGGAGATTGAGTGCTTCGGCTAATTCTGCGGATTTAATATGCAGGCGGTAGTAATTAAGCCCTTTTAATTCAGGGTGTTGAGCGCTACCAGCGGCGATGGCCGCATTATGCATCGCCGGACTAAGCGAATGTGCGATGGGGTCGCCCAGTACGCCGAGGCTCCGCGCTGGAAAGTTCATCTGACGGATATCCGCGAGCGTGAGCGTTTGATTAGGCACGGTGGTCGATTTTTTCGAGGGCGTTGACGAAGCCGACAAATTGGCGGCTGCCGCGATCGTTGCCGTGGGCTTCGAGTTGCGAAACTAAATTACGGCAGCAGCGTGCGATGGTTTGTGCCACCGTCACGGGTTGCAGGAAAGATTCGTCGGCGGGTAGGTGATTATCGAGGAGGAGCAATTGGACCTCGGCGCGGGTGCGGAAGTTTCCACCTTGATAGCAATCGATATAAAATGGGGTGCGACCGGCGAAGACGCCGACCATAAATCGTCCGGGCAGGCCGACGGGTTCGACGGGTAGGTTGAGTCGGCGGGCGACGAGGAGAAAAATAATGCAGAGCGAAATCGGAATGCCGCGCTTGGTGGACATCACGCGCGAGAGCAGGGAAGAGTCGGGTGCGGCGAACGAGCGTTCGGCACCGCGGTAACCTTCTTCACCGAAAATTACGCGACAAAGTTGCCGGCACTTTTCTTTGTTGTTCAGCGGTTCGGCGATGAGTTCGCGGGTGCGGGCCGCGAGGCGATCCAGCTCGGCAGCGTAGGCGTTAGCGGGTAGGGCTGGGTTGATGACGCGTTCGAGGAGCAGGCAGGCCTCTTCGAGGTCCATTTTGCCGGCGTGGATATAATTAAGGAAAGAATGCGCGGCGGACTCCGAGGTGCGCAGGTCGCCGAGCAAGGATTGCGCGTAGGTGCCCAGGGTTTTGTCGGTGCTCAACTTCTCGAGCCAAAGTACGCCATCGGTGCCAGCGGATTTCACGCCTTCGATGACGGCTTTGCGAACCACGGGTGAGGGGTCGTCGAGCAACCGCTCAAGGGCGGATAGTTGCGCGAACTGCGTCATGCGTTATTTATAACTTAACAAACGAGGTTGGGCAATACGGTACTGCACGATGAATATCGTGGTTTTGCGACCGGTCGTCGCGTTCGCGTCTCAGAAAAGTCCCAATGGATTTAGACTAAAGTTTTTAAACGGGCCTGAATCCAAGGCGGGTGGGTTTTCGGGTTGAAGATTGAAGCATCCCGTTGAATGTTCCTGTCATGACAGCAACGCGCATACGTTGTGGGGTGGCAGGCACGGGTTCGCTCGGCCAGCATCACGCTCGCATTTATTCGACACTCGAGGGGGCGGAGTTGGCGGGCATCTATGAGCCCGACGATAAACGCGCCGCTGAAATTTGCGCCCGTCACTCCTGTCAGCGCTTTGCGACCATTGATGACATGGCTAAAGGTTGCGATGCGGTGAGCATTGTGGTGCCCACCAATCACCACGCTGACTTAGCAGTTAAGCTTTTAGAAAAAGGCTGTCACCTCTTGGTAGAGAAGCCGCTGTGTGTGACGCTCGATGAAGCTGAAAA
>CAIVVQ010000025.1 GCA_903909465.1 uncultured Opitutia bacterium
CTTTTTAAAATGACGGTTTTAAAAAAACCATTCTGATAAAATTTTTTCAACAAAAATATATGCTTGGATTTCGACATATTTTGACGCGCGAGCGATGCGTCGTGCGAGCGCACGTACGGCGACAGAGCGCCCCCTTACCCGAGCGTTATGTGTCTCCCCGTGTCACCTTGCCCCCTGGAACAATATACGACGGGAAAAGAACCTTTGAGTTCTGTTAGCCCGCCGAGCATATAGTTTAATATGAGATTACCCCTGATGGTCGCAATGTTAGCCCTTTTCCCGATTTCTAATGGCTTGGCCCAGACTGATAGTGCTGCGGCGCCGCTTATAACTCCTTCGGCTCAGGATCCTAATAAGGATGCGCGCTTAGCTTGGTGGAGAGAGGCCAGGTTTGGGATGTTCATTCACTGGGGCGTGTATTCGGCCATGGCGGGGGAGTGGAAGGGCCAAAAAGTTGAAGGGTATGCAGAGCACCTGCAGCGCATCATGAAAATTAAGCGCGAGGAATATTTAGAGACGGTGGTGAAGCCTTTTAATCCCACGGAGTTCAGTGCGGATGAGTGGGTTAAGACGGCTAAAGATGCCGGCATGTTATACATCGTGATCACGTCGATGCACCATGACGGCGTAGCGATGTTTGATTCTAAGGCTGATGATTACAATGTGGTCGCGACGAGTAAATTTGGAAGGGACCCGCTGAAGGAGTTGAAAGTAGCGTGCGATAAATACGGCGTGAAGCTGGGCTTCTATTACTCGCACGCACAGGATTGGTCTACGTCGGGCGATCCGCGATACCCTGAGCCAAACGGACCTGAGCGCCGTAAGGCGGTGGTAGAGAAAAAAGTTTTTCCGCAAATCAAGGAGCTGATCCAAAATTATCACCCTGCACTTTTTTGGGGCGACACGCCGCATCACAATCCCAAGGAGCTTAATGAACAAATTCTGGCTTACCTGCGCAAAGAGGATCCGAATCTGATTATTAACGGACGCGTCGCGGGCGCGATTTATGGCGACTACCTTTCAACGCCGGATCGACCATTTGAGTTTGGACCGATGAACAAGCCCGAAGAGAAGGACTGGGAAGCGATTCCAACGACCAACGAATCGTATGGCTACCACAAGTTGGATAAATCCCATAAGACACCAGCGCACTTCATTCAGCTCTTAACTAAGGCGGCAGCGAAGGGCGGAAATCTGCTTTTAAATATCGGGCCGATGGGCGACGGAAAAATGGCACCAGAGGATTTAACCATTCTTCACGAAATCGGAAAATGGTGGAGTGTGAACGGTGAGTCGGTGCGAGGTACCACTCGGACGCCGCTTATGCGTCAGGCTTGGGGCGATTCTACGCTTAAAGGAAAAAATCTTTACCTTCACGTCTACGAATGGCCTAAGGACGGAAAATTAGTCGTGGGCGGATTGAAGGGCGAAATCGAAAAGGTGGTTCTTTTAGCTGATCGCGAAAAAGAATTATCGGTGATGCGCAATGGATTGGATGTTGAGGTGCAGCTGCCTCCGGTCGCGCCTGATCAGGCTGACAGCGTTATCTTAGTGCAATGCAAGGCCGCGCCTGAAGGTGACGAAGCTTTTCTGCTGCAAAATAATATGCCGAATCGACTGAGTGTTTTCTTTGGCGAATTATTGGGTAAGACTAAGAGCGACGGGTGGCGACTGGGCCGCGGCCAATCTATCTCGGCGAACGTGACGGGGTGGAGTCAGCAGGATTGCGGCGTCAAATGGTCCACTCGTTTGAAACAAAAAACTAATTTTGATGTGGTGATTCGGTATGATGCGCCTGGCGGTGATGGTAAGGCCAAGGTCGAAACCGACGGCGGAGCCGTAACCAAGAAAAGCACGGATACTTTTGGCGGAACTTTCTTTGTTCAGGTCGGAGACCAAAAACTTAAGGGCGAGATTGTCCAGCGCGGCGACGGCGTAGAACTCAATCTCGGTAACGTCACGGTCTCACCCGGTGATGTCTCCGTTCAGGTGCTCACCGATACGATTACCGGAAAAGAGCTCATGCGCCTCCAGTCGGTGACGTTGATTCCTCGATAATTAAAAAGGGCCGATCACAAGATCGGCCCTTTTTCTATCTGACTATTTTAAATCAGGACTGCTCTTCGATTTTCAGTGGGCGGTAGCCTCCGATGCTCTTAAAGTAAAAGAAGAGCAGGAGGTAGATGCCGGCCATGGTTAAAGGAATATAAGAGTCGGCTTTAAGTGTGGCGCGATCGGCCGCTTGATTCGCTTTCACGATCGTACGTTGCTCGGGCGTGCCAGACTCGCCCGCTCTTTTAGCAGCCTCGAGTTTCGCGCCGTCGATTGCGGTGACGGGGGCGAGGAATAGGTACCGGGATTCAGTGGAAGATTTTGCCGATGCGTAAATCGCCGGTGCGTCTTTTTGTAGGGCTTCGGAGGTGAAGCGGTCCTTGGCGTAACCTAATCCAGGTCCGCCGATTAATCCTGCAGAAAGCATGCCGATGCCGCCCATGATGGACATCGCCACGGCTCCCGAGCGAGGGAAGCGGTCGCCAACGACGGCGAGCATGGTGGGCCAGAAGAATGTTTTTCCGAGGGCGTAAATTCCAAGCGCGATGAGTGCGACCGCAAAACTCTCCATGCCGCTGGCGAGGCGAAGTCCAATGAACGCCGTGGCTGCGGCCATAAATAAGAGGCCAATTGGTGAAACGCCCAAACGCTTCTCAATGAAATCAACGCAGAATCTAAGCCCGAACATAATGACCGAGGTCCAGATGAACAAAACCTTACCCTGGTCGGCTGTAAAAAGATTTCCTGTGATGGATTCGATCCATCCGTCGGTGCCTAATTCAACTGCACCCACGAGTGCGTGAGTGATGAAGAGGACGAAGAGCAGGAAAGACCCGAGGGCCCAGTTCATGGTAATGCCTAAACCCAAAACCAGTGCTACGGTAATTGCTAGACCGGCGGTGTTAGTGAGCCCAAAGGTGATTTGTGCCTGGAGGGCAATCAGTGTGCATACGGCAAGCACCCCAATGTTTTCTAGGGCTGGCTTTTTGTTTACGCGACTGATCATGGCGACCGCCAGAAGGAGTAGTGCGCCCACCGTAATCGATGTGGGTGAATCTAAGCCGATGGCATTACGGAAAAATAAAGTTAACAAGTAGCAGATGACGGCGCCGCCTAGAATTCCGACGTCCCTTGTCATTTCGCCCAGCTCGGCACCTTTTTCGGCGGCTTCAGATTTAGGGAATTTCTGATTCCAGAAGAGTAACACATATCCAAGAGTTGGAACGAGGAAGAAGGCCAGCTGCCCCTTCCATCCGATACCCAGAAGTGATCCAAGGACGTAAGTGGCGAGTGCGCCTATAACCATTCCCAGCGGCCATGAGGCATGGAGGATGTTTAGGTAGTGCGCGCGCTTTTGAGGGAAGAGTGTCGCGATTAAAGGATTAGCGACGGCTTCGAGGGTGCCATTCGCGTAAGCAAAAATAAACATTCCCCAGTAGAGGTAACTGTAAGCGTTTGAAGCATCCGTCGCTCCGAACGTAACAACCGCAGAAACAATATGTCCGATAAATGCCAGTGCCACTAATTTGCCGTAGCCCAAGCGATCCACTACTAGGCCGCCTATAATGATACCGAAACAGAACCCCGAAAAACCTGCACCGCCGATGGCGCCGAGTTGCGTGGCGGTGAAGCCGTATTCAGCGGCCCACGCTCCGAAGATGCCGCCGCGAATGGCGAAGCCGGCGCCGGCGGCGAGGATCGCCATGAAGCCCGCCCA
>CAIVVQ010000026.1 GCA_903909465.1 uncultured Opitutia bacterium
CTGAAATATCAAAGCAAGGGATGTCGCGACGCAGCCCGAGTTTGGCTTGCATCAGGCAGGCAGTCGACGGGAAGGGCACATCTGGCGTCATCGTGGCCAGAATGAGTAGGTCGATATCTTCGGGTTTTAAGCCCGCGTTTTTTAGGGCATGGATGGCAGCCTTGGCTCCCATGTCGGACGGGTTTTCGTCGGGGCCTGCAATGCGACGTTCGGAGATCCCGGACCGGGTCTTAATCCACTCATCGTTCGTATCCACAAGCTTAGATAGCTCCTCATTGGTCATTCTGCGCTCAGGTGCGTGGACGCCGACGGAGCGTATAAAAACTGAATGCGGAACTGAGCTCATCAAGGCCTTGAGGTAAGCCCTCTAGGGGCAGAAAGGGAACACAAAAACCTCACTCCTCGACCGGGGTCGAAGAAATAACGGTATTTGCTTCGGCCAAGGCCACCTGCATGCGTTTTTTCGCATCATGTCCGAGGGCCTCAATGCCCAAGCGGATGGCGCTGGCGATGCCCTGCTTATTGCTGGATCCGTGGGCTTTCATGACTAAACCGGCCAATCCCAGTAAAGGTGCTCCGCCGTAACGTTCGGGCTTTAATTTGCCTTTCAGGTCACGGAGTAAAGGGAACATGGCGATACCGCCAGCGAGGTAGACGGGATTGCTCTTAACTTTTTTACCGACCATGTCGCGCACCATGTAGACGAGGCCTTCGAGGGTTTTGAGAATGACGTTACCAGTGAAGCCGTCGGTCACGACGACATCGCAAGCATCACCAAAAACGTCGAAGCCTTCCACGGGTCCGATGTAATTAATTTTATCACCCATCGCCTTAAGCAAGGTGTGGGTGCGATTGATGCGTGCGCCACCTTTGCCTTCTTCGGTACCAACGGAAAGTAAACCGACGCGTGGACTTTGGATGCCGAGTGCGCTCTGCGCGTAAATGGAACCGAGGACAGCATTGTGCACGAGGTGTTCGGGCTTGGCTTCGGGGTTGGCACCGACGTCGAGCATGACGAAGTGGCCTTCGCGACGAGGCATAATGGCGGCGAGGGCGGGGCGTTCGGCGCCTTCCATGGCACGCACTTTAATCGTACCGGCAGCGACCAAAGCCTTGGTATTACCTGTTGAAATGACGACATCGGCTTCACCTGACTTTAACATTTCGAGCGCGATCAACATCGATGAATCGCGTTTCGATTTTAACACCGTCATCGCCGCGTCATCGGGCTGAACAATACCGGGGGCATGTTTAAAAGCGACACGCTTGGATTTAATGATGCGATTATCGGTCGCGAGCTGACGTAAATTATCTTCGTGACCAACGAGAATTAAAGTGTCGTTGGGGCCGATGATGCCTTCGCGAACAGCGATGGCGGCGGCGGCTACGGCCTCAGACGGACCTAAATCGCCACCCATGCAATCGAGCGCGATTTTATATCCGGTGGGCGTTGTGGCTTCGCTCATGTGCTACGGGCTTTGCCCGGAAGAGGCTTAGGCCTCGTTATCGAGGACCTGACGACCGCGGTATTTCCCTGTGGTAGGGTCGACGCGGTGGGAGCGACGCAGGGCGCCGGATTCGTTATCACGCACGAGCGAAGGGGCACGGAACTGATTCGCTCCGCGACGGAGACGACTGCGACGTTTGGACTGTTTTCTTTTCGGATTTGCCATGGTTCTTCGCTTGGTGAGGGTTGGTTGTAGCCCAGTCGCCTATTCGGTCAAGCCCCCTTTCGATGGCTTGCACTGCTAATTTTGGCGGTTTGGCTGGGGTAATGCCTAGTTATCCAGCCCTTTTCCTCGATCGTGACGGAAACCTCATAGAGGACCATCACCACACCTGTCGGCCCGACCAGGTTAGCCTGATTCCCGAGGCGAAGCCTGCATTACACGCCTGTCTGCGCGCGGGGTATAAACTTTTCGTGCTCACCAATCAGAGTGGGATCAACCGCGGGATTTTTACTTGGGAGCAATACCAGTCCTGCAATGACCGCATGTTAGAACTGCTCGATTTACCCGCGCCGGGGATTTTAGAAATCAAGGCGGCGCCAGAGCGACCCGATGAACCTTCTTTATACCGTAAGCCTAGTCCGCGTTTTATATTAGAGATGATTGCGAAGCACGACCTTGATCTGGCGCGTTGTTGGATGACAGGTGATCGCTGTACGGATTGGGATGCAGGATTAAATGCAGGCATTAAATCCTGCGCGATGCGCAGTGGGGCCGGCCGACCCGAGGATTTTATTTATGCAGAGTCGAAGGGCGTCACGATTCGAAAAGATTTCCCTGAATTCGTGCGGCTAGACTTAGGCTTGAAGTGGTAAGGAAATAAAAAAGGACGAACTCGAAAGTTCGTCCTTTTTTATTAATCGTTTTTAAGAATTACGACTTAGGTGCGTCTGGGCAGGCCGGGCAGCACTTGTCTCCGTCCTTCTTCTCTGGCGCATCTTCTTGCTTAGCAGGTTCAGCTGGGGTGACCTCAGGCTTATCCTTCTTGTCGCAAGTACCGCAGTGATCAACGATGACGGACTTGGGTGCTTCGGGAGTGGCAGGGCAGGCAGGGCAGCCTTCGCCATCCTTTTTAGTAGGTTCATCAGCGAAGCTGATGACCGTAGTCAGCACGAGGGCGCTGGCCGCAATGGTGAGGAAACGTAGGAGGTTGTTTTTCATAGAGGAGAGCTTGAATATGAGGCTAATCGGTCGTCTGTCAAATGGCAGGAAACTAATGAATAACTAGGGGTTTACCTGCCTCTTTATGGGCATTTCCTTTAGTTTATCGATGGCTCGGCGGAGGCCCGTTCCTGGCAGCCAATCGCTTCCGCTGGTGGTTGCATACACATGGCCATTTTGGACGCTCACCAGATTTTGAACGGCGGGGACTTTTCTGAGTTCAGCCAGGCGCGACTCCGAAGGAATGATACTTGAGTCGTTGCGACTATTTTCAATCCACAGAAAAACATCAGGTTTAATTCGGGCGACCGTTTCCCAGTCCAGTTTTTGCCACGTCGTGTTCGTGAGCGGCGAGTGATAGCCGGCGACGGTGATCGGTCCTTCGAGGTAAGAATTTTCTCCTGCCATCATGCCGTCCCAAATAATTAAGAGGCTGCGAAGATTAGCTGCGGGCATGGCTTCGAGTTGTTGCGCATATTTTTCGGCTAATACTTTTTGCTGTATGAAAGTGCCGATGGCACGCACATCATTCGCGACAGAATTTTTATCTTCCGCAGAAAGCACAAGCACCTTGAGTCCGACTTGTTGACAGCGATTAGCCCAGAGTGGATTGGCGAGTCGCGGTAAAATGACGGCAGTGGGTTTTAATTGTAGGAGAGTTTCTAGATCAGGATTAAAAGCATCACAGGTGCGCGACGCAGGGTGGTCTTTGGGCAATGGACACCAAGCCGTAGCCCCGACGATTTTGTCGGCAGCATTGAGGTCGATCAGGGTCTGGGTGGCGCCAGGGCTGTAACTCGCGACCCGCAGTTCTTGGGCGCCCAGTAGGGCAGTCCAACCGCACATTAAACCAAGCAATAAACGAAACATTAAGCGCAGAGGGCGTTGGCGAGTTTTACCGCTGAGTCGAAGCTGCCGCGGTCGGCGCAACCCTTGCCGGCGATTTCGTAGGCCGTGCCATGATCGGGACTGGTGCGAACGTATTTCAATCCGAGGGTGAGGTTAGCCGAGTGTGAGAAGTCGACCAACTTAAGTGGGGCAAGGCCTTGATCGTGGTAGATGGCTGCGACCGCATCGAATTCGCCTTGTTGATGGCGATAAAAAACGGTGTCACCTGGGAGCGGGCCGCTCACGGCGTGGCCTTCGGCGCGAAGTGCTTCAACCTCGGGACGAATGATGGCGTCGTCTTCGGAACCGAGTAATCCATTTTCGCCGGCGTGTGGATTGATACCGCAAACCGCGATGCGTGGATTTTTATCACCCAGTTTTTTTCGGAGGTGAATGAGTGCGAGCACGGTTTTACGAATATCTGCGCGGGTGAGTTTTTTGGCGACCTGTTCAAGTGGAATATGCCAGGTCACTAAGCCGACGGTTAATTTTCCGCCTGCGAAAGCCATAACCGGACTACCTTTCCAGTGATGAGCAAAGAATTCGGTCTGACCTGGAAAGCTGTAACCAATTTTTGAAAACTCCTTTTTATTAATGGGTCCTGTGACCACCGCGCGGAATTTTCCATGAAGGACGCCATTGGCTGCTTGTTCCATGGCGGCGAGTGCGACGGTGCTTCCCGTGTCATCGGGCTGGCCGGCGACGGCTTTATAATCGGCCGGACCCACGGCGAGCTGAGAAGACGTGGGCAGGCCAAGGGTTTTAAGCCATGTGGCTGGGCCGATGACGACGACGTCGGAAGCTGCGGCAGGGTGGTCTTTTAACCATGACGCGATTAACTCGAGTCCGACTCCAGCGGGATCCCCACAAGTTAAAGCTAGCGGCAATTGGTTCATTCAGGTTGCACGAATCGACCACGTTTACCGCCAAGGAAGAAGTTCAAAAAATCTAGGGCGACGTGCGTGGTGTAGGTTCCGCTTTGTAAGGCAGCTTGAGCGAAGGACAGGCAATTACCGTTGGGCGCGTAGACTGCGTGATAGGCCTTTTTGACTTCGGTGATTTCGGCCGTGGAAAGTCCGCGACGGCGCATGCCGACGAGGTTCAATCCCGAAAGTAGGTTGCGACTATGTGCGAGGGCATGGGGAGGCACATCTTCGGTGATGACCGCATTGCCCGAAGTCATGGAGCCCGTGCCGATGCGGCAGAATTGATGCACGGCGACACCGCCGCTGATGAACGCGTGGTCGCCGACTTGTGCGTGGCCGCCGAGCATGCAGCCGTTGGCGAGGATGACGTTGTTGCCGAGCGAGCAATCGTGGGCCACGTGGCAACCTGCCATCAATAAATTATTCTGTCCGACGACCGTGGCGAGTCCGGGCTGCGTGGCGCGGTGCACGGTGACATGTTCGCGAATGACCGTACCGTCGCCAATTTGCACATTGGATTTTATATCAGTCTTAAAAGTTAAGTCCTGCGGGTTGCCGCCGATGACGGCGAAGTGATCCACGTGGACATTTTTTCCGATGACGGAGTTTTTCTTGATAATCGCTTGGGCGGCGATGGTGCTACCGGGGCCGATGACCACGCCCGCTTCAATAATCGCATGGGCGCCGACGGTGACGTCGGAGGCGAGGCGCGCGGAGGAATCGATAATGGCAGAAGGGTGAATCACTTGTTGGGCGGATTGGATCCGTTGAAAAGTTCAAGTTGAGCAGGTTTAACCATGTCGTAAACCCGTAATAAACGGAGCAGCTGTAAAGTATCGGAGCGGGCGTAGCTTTGATTGGACTCCACGTTTTGCACGAGGTTTTCCAAAATGGTACGGAAGGTGATGACGTGGTCGACGCCGCTTTGTTTTAAGAGGGCGATGCTTTCGGAGCGCTGTGGTTCGAGTGAAGGGATGCCGGGCAGGATTAGTATTTTCGACATCGGCTCTTCGGCGTTGGCCGAAAGTTCAGCAAAGGCTTCCTTGGCTGCTTCGACGGCTTCTTTTTTAACGAACTCGAGCAGGTCGCCCTTGCGAATCATGGTGGGCGTAATCGCTTTGGTGCTATGCCATGCTTTGATGGCGACGACGGCGGTCGTCAGCCCTGGAATGTCGGAACCAAAAAGTTGAAACGGCAAAACCATTTCCCGGCGGGGCGATGGATTGATAACCAATAAATCACCTTCTTCATCGGCACGCTTGCGGCGTGATTGCACGGCGTACTTCCGCGATTGGCGTACAAAGAAGCCGTTCACTTCGAAATATTCGCGTACCAGACTGTCATCGAAACCCGCCATTGGCTGGAGCATGCAACTGACTGACCCTAGGGGTCAACCTGCTATCATTGCTCAGAGCACGAAGTCGGCGGGTGCAATGGCCACCGTAAATTCACCTTTGAGCGAGCCTGCTTTAAGGGCTGGAACCAATTCACTGAGCGCTGAAGTGCGAATGTTTTCGTGTAACTTGGTGAGTTCGCGGCCGACGCAGACCACGCGCTGTGGACCAAGAATCTCGAGCATTTCGTCGCAGAAATCGCTAATCCGATGGCACGATTCATGTAGCACAACGGTTTCGTCGGCGGTTAGCATACCCTCGAGGAAACGTCGTCGGGCAGCGGATTTCGGAGGAAGAAATCCGACAAAACGAAAGGCGTTGGTGGGAAGTCCGGAAGCAGAAAGCAGGGCGACGATTGCACAGGGTCCGGGCAGAGGGGTGACGGTGAGTTTGCGACGACGGCACTCGCGGGTAACGCGGAAGCCGGGGTCGCTTATGCCAGGCGTTCCAGCATCGGTGATCAACGCCACGGTGGCACCCGCCGCAATTTTATCGGCGAGCTCGATGGCGACTTCTTTTTCGTTATGTTCGTGGTAGGCGAGCATCGGTTTGGAAAGTCCAAGGTGTCGGAGGAGTCCGCCGGTGACGCGCGTGTCTTCGCAGGCCACGAGGTCGCACAGCGCGAGTTCAGTTTTCACTCGCTCAGTGATGTCGCCTAAATTTCCTAGTGGCGTAGCCACGACTAGCAATCGACCTGTCGGTGTCCGGTTGCCGCCGCGTTCACCTGGGTCAACTACAGCCATTATGGTTTAGCGGTAACCCGAGCCACCTTGTTGACCCATGCCTGGAAGGCCGCCTTGCCACGATGCCGGTTGGGCTTGAGGCAAGGTTGAGTCCGAAGGCTTTTCCGATTCAATCGAACCACAGCCGACTAAACCCAAGAGGGTCGCGGCGATGGCGATGAAAAGAAAACCGCGAAGCATTAGTTAGTGGCGACTTTACCAGCCTCGGCTTCAAGGGTGACTACGTCACCGCTGCTGAAGTCATCGATATTTGAACCGCTCAAGATCTGTGCGGTGGAAATGGAATTTTGAACGGACTCAATATGCACGCGACCGATTTCTTTATCGCCCAAGCGAACCTTGAAAGTGGTTTGTGCTTTGATGCCATTCGATTCTCCGACGGAGAAACACACTAAGCCATCAGCCGAGTTGAGTAGGACGATACGCGTCTTGATGGACTCCGGAATGAAGTCGGCTTTCACGCCTTCGGCCGAGACCTCAGTTGCAGGATCGCGTGGGAAGGGAGGGGTGTTACCGCTAGCGGTCTGAGCGTAATTGTAAAGTTGGCTGTATTTTTGGGAGAGGTCCTTGCGGCCTTCTTCTGCTTTAGCGGTCTTCGCGATTTCAGCGTCGATTTGTTCCTTAGTGAAGAGTGAGGCGGCCTTTTCTTTTTCTTTCGCGAGGCTCTGCTTGGTACCGTTGAGTTCAGTGGCGAGGGAATCGCTCTTGGTATTGGCTTCAGTTAATTGAGCGGTGAGTGAATCGCGCTTTAAGGTGAGTTCGGAGCGTTCGGCTTCGAGGGACGAGACGTTGGCGGTGAGGCCTTCAATCTTACTCTTCTTGTCGGTGACATCGGCCTGGAGAGCTTTGACGGTTGTATCCAACTCGTCGATTTTGGCGCGCTTGGCTTCCACTAATTCTTTTACCTTTTTTCCGATATCGCTCATGCGGCCTTCGTAGTTTTTACGGGCTTGGATTTCGGGGTCGGATACGGTCCACTCGGTATGCTTCATGGCGGTATCAACTTTGCCATTCAGGAGATAGGCAAAAACGCAGGCGGTAATCGCGAGGGCGATACCGAGGATGCGAAGGGTTAGGCTGACGGACTTATTCATGGGGTGTAGGGATTATGAATGTTTGAAAAGGGTAGAGCCGGGATCCATGTGGGCTTGTCGTAAGACTAACCCGGGGTTGGACGAGGCGTGCAATAGAACTTTGAACACGACTTCTTCCGACCCGACAAGTGCAATTTCCTCACAGATTTGAACGGAAGACATCCACCTTCCGGAATGCTTCTTTAGGGCTAAAATCGCACGGTTTCGGACATCCAGCGTCTTGGCGGCAGCTTTCTTTCCAGCTTCGACTCCAGGTTGGTGGTAGGCGTTGATGCCCAGTAGGCCTGCGTACAGTCCGACCGCACGCTCGAAGAGCGCGATGAGTAGGCCGACTGACCGAGCATCCACTTGATCCAGGGTGAGCGTGATGCTGGCGCGATTGCTTTCGGAAAGGGCGTCGCGAGTTCCCAAAAGGAATGCCTGAAGGTAATCGCCCGAGGATGTCAGAGGATCGATCTCCGGAGAAGGACCATCGCGATCTTTCAGTACCTCGACGAACACGGCGAAGAAATTATTCAGGCCATCACGCAGTTGTTGCACGTAAGCGTGTTGATCGGTCGAACCTTTGTTGCCGTAAACCGTCAGGCCTTGATGTACGGATTTACCGGCTAAGTCTTTTTCTTTCCCGATGGACTCCATGACCAACTGTTGGAGGTAGCGTGAAAAAAGGAGCAGTCGGTCTTTGTAAGGAAGAACGACCATGGCTTTTTTACCATGACCTTCGGTGAGGTGATACCAGGCGAGCGCGAGTTGGGCGGCAGGATTTCGGGAGGCATCCGCAACGCGCGTGCATTCATCCATCGCGCGTGCACCAGCTAACAACGCATCGATATCGAGGCCTTGGAGGGCCGCGGGGAGAAGTCCGACCGGTCCGAGTTCGCTGGTGCGACCGCCGACCCAATCCCACATCGGAAAACGTGCGAGCCACTTTTCTTTGACCGCAACTTTATCGAGCTCGCTGTCTTTACCGGTGACGGCAACGGCGTGAGCGGCAAAAGAGGCCCCCGCTTTTTTCCAGAAGAGTTGGGTTTCAATCAGGGCGTTACGCGGCTCGGGAGTGCTGCCTGACTTAGAAGTCACCACCACGAGCGTTGAGCCGATTCTATTGGCTAAATGGGCGAACACGCGATCCATGCCATCGGGATCAGTGTTATCGATGAAATGAATTTTCAGTCTATCTTTTGCAGTGCCTAAAGCATCGGCCACAAATTGAGGACCGAGGGCGGAGCCTCCGATGCCGATGCAAAGTAGGTCGGTGAATTTTCCACTCGATCCCTTAATCGAACCATCGTGAATTTTTTTAACAAAACTATGAATGTCCGCGATGGCGCCTTTAATTTCCTGGGTGATGGAGGCTTGCGGTGCCAATTCGGGTGTGCGCAGCCAGTAGTGACCCACCATGCGTTTTTCATCCGGATTCGCGATCGCTCCTTTTTCGAGTGCCGACATTTCCGCGAAGGCCTTCGCAATGGCAGGAGCCATTTTCTCAGAGAAGCCGGCGGGGGCAGGGGCGCGACTAACGTCGAGTGCGAAGCCGAGCTCAGGAAAACTCAGTAGCTGCTTACGGAAGTTTGTGAAGGAGTGTTCCACAGCCATTTAATTTCGCCTAAAGGTGTACCGTTGGCAACAAAGTATGCCCAAAGTTTTGGGCTTAAGTGGTCAAAATTACGCCCGTTTAGTCTCCATCCGTCACAGCGCCTTCGGAGGCGGAGGACACTAATTTAGCGTATTTTGCTAAGGTTCCACGCTTTTCTTTAGGTGGGGCCGCTTTCCAAGATTTTAAGCGCTCGCTGATAACGTCAGCGGACAGCGAAAGGTTAATTTCATTTTTCACGGCATCGAGGACGATGGTGTCCCCATTTTGCACAATCGCCAACGGGCCACCGACAGCGGCTTCGGGGGTGATGTGACCAACCACGAAGCCGTGGCTACCACCTGAAAATCTTCCATCGGTAATGAGCGCAATGGTCTTACCTAATCCCTTGCCCATGACGGCACTGGTCGGTCCGAGCATCTCGCGCATGCCGGGTCCGCCTTTCGGACCTTCATTGCGGATGACGATGACGTGTCCATCTTTCACTTCGCCATCTAAAATTCCTTTGAGTGAAGCTTCTTCCGATTCGTACACAATCGCTTTGCCGGTGAAGCTGCTGCCTTCTTTGCCGGTGATTTTTGCGACGGCACCTTGAGGCGCTAAGTTACCGCGTAGAATGCGCAGGTGGCTGTCGGCTTTAATGGGATTGGAGAACGGACGAACCACGTCTTGATCTTTGGCGTAGGGTCCAACCTTCGCTAAATTCTCCGCCACGGTTTTTCCGGTGACCGTCATGCACTCGCCGTGCAGTAAGCCAGCTTCGAGTAGCATTTTAAGTAATGGTTGCAGGCCTCCAATGCGCACGAAGTGAGCCATGTTGTATTTTCCGCTGGGCTTTAAATCGCAGAGCACGGGAACTTTTCGTCCGATGCGTTCAAAATCTTCGAGGGCGATTTTCACGCCGGCCGAGTGAGCCATGGCGATTAAGTGCAGCACCGCGTTCGTGGAGCCGCCTAACGCAATCACCACCGTGATGGCATTTTCAAAAGCATGCTTCGTCAGAATATCCAAAGGACGAATATTTTTCTTTAATAATTCGAGAACGGCTTTGCCGGCGCGATCGCAGTCGGCGAGTTTGTCTTTCGAATTGGCTAATTGAGCAGAACTATCCGGCAGGCTGAGTCCGAGCGCTTCAATCGCCGACGCCATGGTATTCGCAGTATACATGCCGCCGCACGAACCCTCGCCAGGAATGGAGCAGGTTTCGATTTCCTTTAATTCTGCATCGCCGATTTGTTTGGCGGCGTGTTTACCGACCGCTTCGAAGACGGTGACGATGTCGGCGGCTTGGCCTTTATGTAAGCCAGGAACAATCGTGCCGCCATAAACGAAAACGGAAGGGCGGTTCAGGCGGGCCATCGCCATCACGCAGGCGGGCATATTTTTATCGCATCCGCCGATCGCGACCAATCCATCAAATCCTTCGGCACCGGCGACGGCTTCCACGGAGTCAGCGATGATTTCGCGCGAGACCAGAGAGTAGCGCATGCCGGGTGTGCCCATCGAAATGCCATCGGACACGGTGATGGTGCCGAAGATGATTGCTTTGCCGCCCGCTTCATCGGCGCCCTTGGCGGCCTGAATGGCCAAGCGGTCGATGTGCATATTGCAAGGGGTGACCATGGACCAGGTCGAGGCCACGCCGATCACGGGCTTTTTAAAGTCGGCATCGCTGAATCCAACGGCTCTTAACATGGCCCGGCTGGGGGCGCGGTCAGGGCCGTCGACGACGATGGAAGAGACGGCGCGGGTGTTAGGAGAATCGGGCATGGTTATTAAAGTCTGCGATTGTCAGTAGGTGTCACCCATGTATTTAGGGTGAGGGCGAACTTTGACGTTCAACCCGCATCCGACAACCCGATTTTTAAGACCTTTGTTCCCGTGGAATTCAACCTAAAGAAGATTATCAAGGCCCTCCTGCTTTCGACCTCCGAAGCGGTGTCTATTAAGGACATCCAGAAAGTCGTGCAGCGCTACCATGCCCAGTCGTCAGTCGACACGAGCGAGGAACGTGCCCCTGTGGCCGGTCAGGACTCCTCGGCTCCGGCTTCGCAACCCGTTCAGGAAGTCATTCAGGACATCATTGATCAGGTCCCCACTTTACTGACGGCAACGCAGATTCGTGAAGCGGTGGATGCGTTGGAATCCGAAATGCGTGATGCCAATGACTCGTGCCGCATTCTCCAAGGCCCCGAAGGTTTTCGCTTGGTCATCTCTCCCGCCTACGCGGATTGGGTGCGCTTGCTGCGTGGTGAGCCTCGCCCGCAGCGCCTCAGCCCCGCCTCATTGGAAACACTTTCAATTGTCGCCTACCGTCAACCCGTGACGCGTTCGGAGATGGAAGCAATCCGTGGCGTGTCGATCGACAGCGCGCTCAATCGTTTGCTCGAACTCGAGTTAATCGCCGTGACGGGTCGCGCCGATTTACCGGGTCGCCCGATTCAATACGGTACGACCGATAAATTCTTAGACTTCACTGGCTTGCGTTCCTTGGGCGAATTGCCCGCCTCGGATGTCCTTTCTCCGGCTCAGATTTCTGAATGGATCACGCGTGCCACCGCACCCGTTGCAGTCGGCGATGCCGAAATGGGTTTACCCCTTGAAGAGGGTGCCTCCGAATCTCCTGCGCCATGAGCTTAGACGAACACCGCAAAAACGTTGATCGAATTGACCGAGAAATCCTCCGTCTCTTGGGCGAGCGTTTGCAGGTGGCTCGGGCGATTGGTGAAGCTAAATTAAAAGCGGGCTCTCCCGTTTACGCACCGCAACGCGAAGAACAACTGCTGCGTTCATTGGTCGACGCCGCTCCCGCTTTGCCAGCGTCGGGTATTCGTTCGGTCTTCCGCGAAATCATTTCACTTTCGATCGGCGCTCAAATGGCCAAGCCCGTTGCCTACCTCGGGCCCGAAGGTTCGTTCACGCAGCAGGCGCAGATACGTGCCTTTGGTTCGAGTGTGCCAACGACGCCATTGCGCGCGATCAGTGATATCTTCGCTGCGGTTGAATCGGGCGAGGCCTCGTACGGCGTCGTGCCCGTCGAAAATTCCACCGAAGGCGTGGTCAGTCACTCTTTGGATTTATTAGCAGAGTCTGAATTAAAAGTTGTCGCCCAGATCACTTTATCGGTCGAGCAATGCCTCGTCGGTGCTGGCCCGCTTAATGAAATCAAACGTGTCCTCTCGAAGGATATCGCCTTGGCGCAGTGTCGCGGTTGGCTGTCGCGTCACTTGCCAAACGTCGAATTGGTTGAAACTGAAAGCACTGCAGCCGCGGTGGAACAAATTTTACGTGAACCTAAAGGCAGCGCAGCCGTGGCTTCGTCAACAGCCGCTGAATCGCGCGGCGTTCCGATTTTAACGCGCGGTATTCAAGATCGTCGCGACAATGCGACACGCTTCTTCGTCATTGCCTTGGCGGCAAATTCACCGGGAGCGAAAGATGAAGTGACGAGCGTAGTCTTAACACTGAAGCACGAGCCTGGTTCATTGCAGGGCGCCCTAAGCAGTTTCTCCGACCGCGGTATTAATTTAATTCGCATCGAGTCGCGTCCCAGTCGCAAGCGCGCATGGGAGTATCAATTCTTCATCGATTTCCCGGGGCACTGGGAAACGCCTGCGGTGCAAGAAGCCGTGGCTGCCTTGAAGGGGCGCTGTGAAGTGGTGAAATGGCTTGGCAGTTACCCCCAATCGGCCGGATGAACCGTCGCTTAGTCGGCGGCGTTTTGCTGGCGGTAATAATCATTACCGTCAGTCTCTCGTCCTGGCTTTGGTGGCGGGCATGGTCGGCACCTTTAATCAACGTCGTCATTCATCCATCTTACTCGGTACACGGTATTGTGGTGGGCGCGCCTGTGCGGATGCAGGGCATTGTGATTGGGCAGGTTTCGTCGGTGGGTTTAACTTTGGATGCCGATGGCCAATTGCGGCCCGAGTTGAGCCTGAGCTTGAATCCGGAGACGATGGCGAATCGGGGTTTCGCGGACCGCCTCAAGGGTAATCATTTACAGGAAGAGGTGGCGCGCGGCCTGCGCGTGCATTTAGTCGCGCTGAGTTTAGCGTCATCGCAATTACAGGCAGAACTTTTTTGGGATCCAAGTGCGGAGCCGGTAGTGGGTTTAGCTGCCAATGAAATTCCAGCGGTGGGCACGGGCACCCGTCAGACCATGGATAAATTCGTGAGCGAGTTGAGCCGCATCGCTAATCTCGACCTGGCGGCGATTGCCAAAGAGTTGGATCAAGATTTAGATTATTATTATCCTAAGACTGATCCGGTCTTTGCGACCGAGCTGTCCGCTCGTTGGGTGAGTCGTTCCGCGGCAGTGGCAGATGCGACAGATGCAGAAAATTTAGCAGCACCACTGCACCGCGTGGCTCAGGCTTGCGCTGATCTGCGCGCCATGACGGTGGCGGCTAATAAAGACTTTGACCTCGATGGCATTGCCCGTCTGCGGGCGAGTTTGGCCGAGGCAACGGCTGCGATGAATTCGTTCGCGACAACCCTCGAAAGTTCTCAGGTAAAATTAGCGAGTGCGTCGGTGGATATGACCGACCTCTTTAAAGCCGTTTCGAAGGGGGCTAAAGAATGGCGCCTTAAAACCCAAGCTTTGAGCACCGAGCCCACGCCTCCCTGAGGGAACAGGCTTGCGGGGTTACCGAGGGCACGAGTAAGTCTGAACCCTCCCTATGGCTGAACCGACCGACAAAATGGAAGCAATTATCAACCTGTGCAAACGCCGCGGGTTTGTTTTCCCTTCATCCGAAATCTACGGAGGCCTGAACGGTTTCTTTGATTACGGACCACTCGGCGCCGAACTTAAGAATAATATCAAACAAGCCTGGTGGCAGGACTTCGTGCACCGTCGCGATGACATTGTCGGACTCGACTCCACAATTATTCACCACCCGACAACTTGGAATGCCTCGGGACACATCGATAATTTCACGGATCCATTGGTTGACTGTAAGGAATCAAAAATGCGTTACCGCGCGGACCAACTTTTCTTCGCACCCGTCCGGGTGGCGGGTGAAACGATTGGTTATATCTCGGTGCTCGAAGACGAAGGCATGCAGGCGAAGGCCGACGAGATGGCCAATGAGATGAAGCGTAAGATGGCGAAGCAGGGCGCGTTGGAGCCCGTCGTATTAAAAGACTACACCGAAGCCACAGCTGCGGAACACGCATTGATTCCATCGCCGGCCACGGGTAAGCCGGGTTCACTGACTCCTCCGCGTTCTTTCAATATGATGTTCCAGACCTACGTGGGGGCGATGCAAGATGCGTCGGCGACCGCGTATTTACGTCCTGAAACCGCGCAAGGGATTTTTATTAATTTCAAAAACGTGGTCGATACGGGTCGCGTTAAATTGCCCTTCGGCATCGCGCAAATGGGCAAGGCTTTCCGTAACGAAATCAATCCACGTAATTTTATTTTCCGCTCCCGCGAGTTTGAGCAAATGGAAATCGAATACTTTATTTCACCCACGGCGGATTGGCAAAAAGCTCACCAAGATTGGATTGAAGGTTGCTTGGCCTGGTTTGAGTCGATCGGCATCCCGCGTGCGAAACTTTCCCTCTACCCGCACCCGAAAGAAAAATTAGCGCACTATTCCAAAGGTACCACGGACATCATGTTCGAGTTCCCGTTTGGCGTGCAGGAATTACAAGGCGTGGCCGCACGTGGCGATTTCGATCTTACCCAACACAGCACGGTTTCGGGTCAGAAGCTCGATTGGTTTGATGAAGCTGCTAAGGCTCGCTTTATCCCGCACGTGATTGAGCCGTCGGTCGGTGTGGACCGTGTGTTCTTGGCACTCTTAACCACTGCATACCACGAAGACGAAGTCGAAGGAGAGAAACGCGTCGTGCTGCGACTGCCCGCCCGCGTGGCGCCCTTTAAAGCTGCGATTTTCCCGCTGGTGAAGAATAAACCTGAATTGGTGGAGCGTGCCGAAGCCTTGTACCGTCGACTCAAGAAGCGATTCAACGTTTTCTATGATGCGAATGGCGCGATTGGCCGCCGTTACCGCCGTCAGGATGAGATTGGTACGCCCTATGGCATCACCATCGATTTCGAAACGATTGAGAAGGGTGCCGGCGTGACCGTGCGTAATCGAGACACCTTAGAGCAGATTCGTATGACCGATGATGAGGTCGTTCGTTTCTTGGACGAAAAAATTAACGGCTGAGCACGGGGCGCGCTGCTAATTCTTCGGCCATCCACGCGATGCGTCGCTTTCCGCAAAGGGAAGCGGCGATGCGTAGGTTGCGCAGGCCTTGCGGCAAGTGCGCGAGGAAATCGGCGCGACCTTTTTTCTTTCCGAGGAAAGCGTAGGCACCGCAGGCTTGGAGGAGGCGTTGCGTGGCGGCGATGTGGAAGAGGTGACTGAACTCGTCGAGTGAGCCTTTCCAGTCGGCACATTCACGGGCCTGATCTTCGATTTCAATGCGCCAGAGGTCCATGTCGCGACGCTTTAAATACGGGTCAAAAGCGAGCGAAGCGTAATCGTAAAAGGCGGAGCCCATGCGTGCACCTTGGAAGTCGATCAGCCATGCTTGGTTGTCGCGCATGAAAATATTTTGCGATTGGAAATCGCGGTGCACTAAGACTTGGGGTCGGCCGCTCAATTCTTTGCCGAGCGACGCCATTTCATTTTGTAGGTCGCGGTCATTTTTTCGACCCGCTAAAACATTTTCGGTGAAGTACTGACGTTCCCAGGTGTAAAGTTTTTCACCGAACGGCTCCATTAAAGTGATACCCGCATTTTGAACGGCTTCGGGGCCGAGTCGATGCAGGTGGGTGACTTGTTCGAGGGCGGAGGCAAAGGGGAGCCAGGGAAAAGCTTCGGCTTGAGTGAGGCTTAAGAGGTCGGTGGTGCCGAGGTCTTCTAAAACTAACAAACCATGGTCGGTGTCTTCTTGCAGCACTTGGGGAACTTGAATTCCAGCTTGGAATAAAGTCTTAGCCAGGTTGCCGTAGATTAAATTCTCGGGTCGGCTATCATCGTAGATGCAGAGAATGGCCTGATTTCCTTGGGCGTTTTGCACGCGATGGAATTGGCGACCCGAGGCACCGTTGGTAGGTGCAGCTGTATTGGTTAAAGTGTAGCCCAGGTGTTGAGCGGCATCTGCAGCACTGAGTGCACCGCGCACGGGTTTCTCTTTAAGGGCTTTGACTGCTTGGTATTCTTCAACTGTACCGAGGTCGTTCCATTCGGCGGAAAAATCGAGGAAGCCCTGAATCGCTTGCGGATTTTCTTGAACGCGACGGAGAAAATGTTCGACCAGCGATTCGATCGTGGGAGGCACGCTTTGCACGAAGGCACGTGTGACTAAACAGATACCGGTGTATTGGTAGGAGGGATCGGTTTTGCCGAGTCGATCGCGCATGTCGGTGACTAAACCTTCGTCGGTGATGCGGACGTTTTTATTGGGTCCGTTTTCACGAACTACCAAAGTCGCTTCGGCGCCATTCGCAGCATGGTGATCGAAGGCTTTCTTCATATCGCAATCACTCAAAATATCCCCGTTCCAAATGATGAGGTTTTCCTCTTCGGGATTAAGTAGGGCGGCAATATTGGCTAAACCACCGCCGGTTTCCAATAAGGTCGGCTCGTAAATAAACTCAATGGTGGCGGTACCAATTTTACCTTCTGGAAATGCTGCCTGCCAAGCATCGGGGCAGTGGTGGGTGTTAACGATGAAGCGTTTGACGCCGGCGCGTTGCAGTTTTTGCAAGGCGGGCATGACCATGGGCTGGCCCGCGATGGGGAGCAGGGGCTTGGGACAGTTATCGGTGAGTGGACGGAGGCGTGTGCCGAGTCCGGCTCCTAAGATGAATGCGGTGGCAGGAAATTCAGGCATGAGATTTTGGTGAGCAAAGGGGGCAGACGCCGTAGATTTCCATGACGTGTGTGAGGTTAGAAAAACCTTGGGAGCGGGCTGCGGCTTCGAGTCGGCTCGTGTCGCAACTCGGCAGGCGTTCAATTTTTCCGCAATGCCGACAGATCACGTGGTGATGATGGTGGCCGGGGGTGGTGAGGGCGTAGAGGTTGCGCCCGCGCTCGAGGGGGTGGCGTTGCACGATGCCCGCGTCGTCTAGCGACTCGAGGTTGCGGTACACGGTGACGAGGTCGAGCGTACCATCGCCTGCTTGTTCGTGAATCTCTTCGGCACTGAGGGGGCTGGTGGATTCGGCCAAGATTTGGAGCATCGCTAGACGCGGAGAGGTAATGCGAAGGGATTTTTCCTTCATCCGGAGGACGGCGGACTCGATTCGGGGGGCTGGACCTTGTCCGCAGCAGTCATTGTGATGGTGTTGTCCCTTTGGCACGGGGTAAAAGTCGACATTACCCTATGACGTGGCAATACCGAATGGCCACTTGCCACCCGCCATTCTCTGGTTTCGCTCTTACAACATCGATGTCCGACCGTTTAGCACAGTCTAAAGACGCCCCGACGTTAGGCCCGACGAAGTTTCATGACTTTGTTTCGGCGGCCCCATTTCCGCTCGAGCTGGGAGGAGAGCTTCCGGGTGTCACATTAAGGTATGAAACCTACGGCACGCTTTTACCGGATAAATCTAACGCCATTCTGGTTGCGCACGCACTGAGCGGCGATCACCACGTGGCAGGTCGGTATCAGTCAGATGACGCCAAGCCAGGTTGGTGGGATTGTTTTGTGGGACCCGGTAAGGCCATCGACACCAACCGTTTCTTTGTCATCGGCATTAATTGTATCGGTGGCTGTCGTGGTTCCACGGGTCCGGCCTCAATCGACTCGCGTACGCAGAAAACTTTTGGCGGATTTTTTCCTGAAATTACGTTAGGTGATATTGTGCGTGGCCAGCGTTTAGTGATTCAGCACCTCGGAATTAAAAAATTACACGCCGTCATCGGTGGTTCGATGGGCGGCATGCAGGCCTTACTTTGGTCGAGTGATTACCCGACTGAAGTTGGCCGCATCGCGGTCCTTGCCGCAGGTCTCAGTCAATCGCCCATGGCGATTGCCTTGAACGCTGTTTCGCGTGCCTGTGTGGAGTCGGATCCACAATGGCAGGGAGGACATTATCAAATTGGTTCCGGACCCGATAATGGCCTGTCAATTGGCCGCATGATTAGTCACATCAGCTACCTTTCATCGGCCGCTTTCGACCAAAAGTTTGGCCGCACCCGTGTCGTGGGTGCACAGCCGAGCGACCCCGTTTACTGGCAAGTGGAGAGTTACTTGAATCACCAAGGTGAATCTTTTGTGAAGCGCTTTGATGCCAACAGTTGGCTGCGCATCACGCGAGCCGTGGATCGCTTCGACCTTACCGCGCGCGCCGCGGCGGGTCAGCTCTTCCGTCCACACGGCCCTGAAGTTTTGGCCATCGGATTTTCGAGTGACTGGCTTTATCCGACGAGCGAGCTGCGCATGGTAGTGGCGGCGGCAACGGCGGCGGGCGTCAACGCGACTTATCACGAAGTGATTACCGATGCTGGTCACGATGGCTTCTTGCTGCCCGATACAGGACTGACCGTGCGCCTGCACGCCTTCCTCGGTTAATCAAAGCAGTGGTTCGAGGACCCTCGAAATAATTTCCAAGGTGCGACCGGTCCAAGTGCGGCTGTGTTGATAAAAGTTTTCCGAATAGGGTATGGATTCGGCTGCCAGGGTATCGACAAAACCATTGATTTCATTGAGTGCAGACGGGGTGGTGACCGCGACACCAATTTCGTAGTTCAGAAAGAGTGAGCGCATGTCGAGGTTGGGCGAGCCTACGACCGCCTCCACGTCATCGCGTATGAACAACTTCGCATGCAATACGTCAGGTTTAAAGAATAGGATTTCCGCTCCGGCTTCTTGTAAAATACGCACGTACCACCGACGGGCAAAGTCGAGTAGCCGGTGGTCGGATTTTCGCGGCAGTAAAATTTTTACGCGTAGGCCGCGTTGCGCCGCCGCTTTGAGTAGACGGAAAATAGTTTCATCAGGAACAAAGTAAGGAGTCACCACCGTTACGCTGCGTTGGGCGGTTTCAATCATGCGCACGTAGTGTTCCCAGAGTGGATCGTTTAATGCATCGGGTCCGGAAGAGATGACGTTAATATTAACTAAGCCTCGCGCGACTGGACGCGCTCGCAGGATGTCTGTAAAATCTTCCGGTTTCGTATCGGTGGCCTGACACCAGTCGGCGATGAAGACGCGTTCGATTGTGGCTGCCGCGGGACCAGCAATGCGGAAGGAACAATCTCGAAACCGACCGCGACTTTCCACGTCGCCCATGTATTTAAGCCCGATATTCTGTCCGCCGACAATGGCGACTTTGCCATCAAAGACTGCGATTTTACGGTGGTTGCGCCAATTGGCTGAGCCCTTGCCTTGCATCGGTAAGACCGGATTGAAGCGTGCAATTTTTCCGCCGGCCCGCGTCAGCCTCCGGCCCAGGCGTGTCGGCGTGCCCCAACTACCCAAGGCATCGAGTAGAAGTTTCACCTCCACGCCCTCGCGGGCCTTAGCGGCTAAGAGGTGCATGATTTCTATACCCGTGCGATCGGCCGAAAAAATATAAGTGGAGAGGTGAATGCGGTGGCGGGCATTGCGAATTTCGTGACGTAACGTTTCAAGCATTTCCAGTCCTTGCCGGTCGCTCATCATTTTAAAATCGTTGCCAGTGGTCTCTGGTGGTTCGCCGATTTGAGCCGCTGCGGCATTGATGGCGATTTTGGCTTTCGCTAAAGCGGTGTGTTTCCGTCCGCCCCAGAGCAAAAGAATCAGCGTAGTGCTTTTGGGAATCAGAATGGCGGCGGGCCCCCAAAGGAAAATATAGGCCATCGAGACGCGGGCACGGATGGCGTGCACGACAACGTAGATTGCGCAGGCGGCATCGATTAGCCACCAGACGAGGGCCGCATCGATGGGTGAGTTCAGGTCAGGGGGCGTGACCAACATGGATTTATCTTAGTCGGTTTTGGAGAGGTGGGCACAAAAAAAGACCCCAGTTTCCTGGGGTCTTGTTCGTTGCCGGGGAAGGCTTAGTTTCCGGCCTTGTCGAGCAAGTCGCCGAGGCTGTTGAAGTCTCCGCTGCTGCTCGAGGACGAGCCGCCAGACGAAGGAGCAGGGGCGCCACCAGTCGATGGGCCTTTGATGCGTTCGTAGGAGGAGATTTCGGCCTGGAGGCGTTCAGCGTCGTAGTTCGCGGCCTTGATCGAGAGACCGATGCGACGGTCTTCTTTGTCGATCTTGATGACGCGAGCGGTGACTTCTTGGCCGACCTTAACGACATCCTTAACGTTCTCTACGCGCTGTTCGGCGAGTTGGGAAACGTGAACGAGGCCGTCGATTTCGTCAGAGAGTTCGATGAAGGCACCGAAGTTAGCCACCTTGGTGACCTTACCAGTGACTTGGTCGCCGATGCGGAACTTACGATCGATTTCGCTCCATGGATCAGGCTGGGTCTGTTTAACGCCGAGCGAGATGCGCTGTTGGTCGACATCGACGTCGAGCACGATGGCTTCGACGGGGTCGCCCTTCTTCATGACTTCCGCAGGATTGTTGATGCGGCGAGTCCAGCTCATATCGGAAACGTGTACCATGCCATCGATGCCGTCTTCGAGTTCGACGAAGGCGCCGTAGTTGGTGAGGTTGCGTACCTTGCCGTGGACGCGTGCGCCCACTGGGTAATTGTGACGAACCTTTTCCCATGGGTTGGCTTCGAGTTGGCGAACGCCCAAGGAAATCTTTTGCTCTTCCTTGTTAACGTTGAGGATAACCGCATCGAGTTCTTGGCCGACCTTAAGGATGTCGGAAGGCTTCTGGACGCGCTTGGTCCAAGAGAGTTCGGAAACGTGCACGAGGCCTTCGACGCCGCCTTCGATTTCGATGAAGGCGCCGTAAGCCACGAGGTTAACCACTTTGCCGTGCACCTTGGCGCCGACAGGGTAACGCTTCTCGATGTCTTCCCATGGATTAGGCTGAGTTTGTTTCAAGCCGAGGGAGACGCGTTCGCGATCGCGATCCACTTCCACGACCATAACGGTAATTTCTTCGCCAACCTTAACCACTTCGCTCGGGTGACCGATACGGCCCCAACTCATGTCGGTGACGTGTAACAAGCCATCGAGACCGTCGAGGTCGACGAACGCACCGTAATCGGTGATGTTCTTGACGACGCCACGGCGGATGGTGCCAGGCTTAACTTCTTCCAGAAGCTTGCGACGGCTTTCACCGCGTTGTTCTTCGATGAGTTCGCGACGGGAAACGACTAGGTTCTTTTTCTCTTTGTTAATTTTGATGATCTTGAAATCGAAAGTCTGACCCACAAAAACTTCGAGGTTCTTGGGAGGATTGACGTCGATTTGCGACGAGGGCATGAAAGCGTCGACGCCGACGGAGACGATGAGTCCACCTTTAACGACGGACTTA
>CAIVVQ010000027.1 GCA_903909465.1 uncultured Opitutia bacterium
GAAGTGGCCCGAGGTGCGGTCTAAATCCAGATTGCCAATGTGTGGAGTGAAAACCTGTTTGTATCCGGTCTGGAAAAGCTGACCGGCAATAAAGTTCTGCAATTCTTGACGAATCACCGCACCATTAGGGGTCCATAAAATCAGGCCCTGTCCTACTTTTTCGTCGATGTGAAAAAGTTTTAATTCTTTACCGAGTTTACGGTGATCGCGCTTTTTGGCTTCTTCTGCCCGCGATAACGACTGCTCCAGTTCATCCTTGGTCGCATAGGCCGTACCATAAATACGTTGTAACTGCTTATTCTTCTCATTCCCGCGGTGATAGGCACCGGCAATGCTCAGCAACTTAAAGGCTTTAACCTGCGAGGAGTAACGCACGTGCGTTCCGGCACACAGATCCATGAATTCACCGTTCTTATAAAATGAAATCGTCTCGCCTGCTGGCACGTCCGCCAAACGACCAAGCTTATAAGTCGTCTGACCGCGCTCCTTGATTATTTTTTCTGCTTCCTCACGCGAGCATTCCACGCGTTCAAATTTTTGGTTCTCCTTTGAGATACGCTTCATCTCTTCCTCAATCTTAATCAAGTCGTCGGCCGTGAAGGCGTGAGCTAAATCGAAATCGTAATAAAAACCATTGTCCGTGGGTGGCCCGATATCCAACTGTGCCTGTGGAAAAAGACGAAGCACCGCGGCACCTAAAATATGGGCGGCAGAGTGGCGAATCTCCTCTAGTGGAGTCATTTGCGGACGGGTAGACATAACAATGGTTACCTCTATCGCTAGGGACACTTAGCCCTTAGGGCAAGAACGTAGGCAGATGAGCTCCGGTCAGAGACTAGACCGATTTCTTTAAATCGTAGCCATCTTTATGGTCTAACATCGTCCAACCTAATTCGGTCAACTCCTTGCGAAGGCGATCCGCCGCTGCGAAATCCTTCGCTTGCTTGGCCATCCAACGTTGCGCCGCCAAGGCGACGACATTCGCGGGTGCACTCGGACTAGCGACATCAGCAAAGAGGACCAAACCTAAAGCATAGAGGATTTTGCCCAGACCGCTTAAATCTTGCCGCGCTTGGGCTTCAGTTAATTCAGATTTTTCAGCCAAAACCGTGAAGACCTGCCCCAGGCATCCAGGAATGTTTAAATCATTCTCCAGCACTTCCCAAGCATGAGCAAAGCGACCCCAGGCGGTCTGCTTTTCTAATACCGCGGGAATGCTAAACTCTGACTTAGAGAATCCAGCCACCGATAAAAGTTTTTCTGCCCCGCGCTCAATCTTACCTAAAGCCGAACGCGCGTCTTCCAACCCCTTCATTGTGAAATTGAGCGAGGTTCGGTAATGACCCGCAATTAAAGCATAACGGACCTCCATCGGGGAGAAACCTTTCGCGATTAATTCATCTAGCGTGAAAAGGTTACCCTTACTCTTCGACATTTTTTCGCCTTCGACCAATAAGTGGGCACTGTGAAACCAATGGGCCGCAAATCCATTAATGCCGGTGGCACATTCGGTTTGCGCAATTTCATTTTCATGGTGCGGGAAGCATAAATCAATCCCGCCACCGTGCAGATCAAACGTCGCACCCAAATGGGCTAACGACATCGCCGAGCACTCGATGTGCCAACCGGGACGGCCCTCGCCCCATGGACTCGGCCAAAAATTATTTCCATCCTCCGGCTTGCGCGATTTCCATAGGGCGAAATCCGATGCCGACTCGCGATCGTACTCATCCGCATCATTGGCTTCGCCCGCACTATTCACTGCCTGCGTTTCCTGCTTTGAGAAATCGATGTGACTTAACTTACCGTAGCTTTTGCAACTATGGACCTTAAAGTAAACCGAGCCATCCTTCGAAACATAAGCGTGTCCGCGATCCACCAACGCTTGAATCATCGCCACTTGTTGCGGAATGTGCGCGACTGCACTGGGCTCAACTTGTGGCTTCAACAAACCCAATGCATTACAATCAGCGTGAAATTTTTCCGTCCACTTCTTGGTAAAATCCGTCAACGACTGCCCCGCCGCCTGTGCCCCGCGAATAGTCTTATCATCCACGTCGGTAATATTGCGCACGTGCTTCACCTTGAGGCCATCGACCTCAAGCGTACGGCGTAAAACATCCTGCAACGCAAAGGTACGGAAATTACCAATGTGAGCCGGGCCGTAAACCGTCGGCCCGCAGCAATACATCCCAAAGGACGACTTGCCTGCCTTGAGCAACAAGGGGCGCATTTCGCGCGACAAGGTATCGTGGAGCACAACGGGCATACCCGCAGTTAGATAAAAGCACCGCCGATGGGCGAGAATGAATCCACTGCCCCCATGAAATTAAGTCATAACATCGAATTTGATTTAAAACCGCCAGCCTCACCGACTATAACTCCAACCCTTACTCCCACTATGAAAATCGGAACCCGCACCCTCCACGCCGGCCAAAAAGCAGACCCCACCACGGGCGCCTGCGCTGTGCCCATCTACCAGACCACGAGCTACCAGTTCCGCGATACGGAACACGCGGCCAATCTGTTCGGCCTAAAAGAACTCGGTAATATTTATACTCGGATTATGAATCCGACGACTGACGTACTCGAGCAACGCCTCGCCGCCCTCGAAGGTGGTTCCGGTGCGCTCGCTCACTCGTCCGGTCAAGCGGCCATCACTGCCTCCATTCTTAACATCGCCGGCGCCGGCGATCACATCATCTCGGTCGCTCAACTCTACGGCGGCACTTACAACCTCTTCCA
>CAIVVQ010000028.1 GCA_903909465.1 uncultured Opitutia bacterium
ATCTCGAGTGCAGTTGCCTGTGCATCTTTAGTTTCAGCTAGTCGGTATGATAGGGCAGATGCGCGTAAAGCGTTACGGCCCCACTTAAGCCCCGGGAGAGATCGCCTGACTTCTTTCATGGCTACTTGGAGTGTACCGATGTTTCCGCCCCTCTCTCCACCGAAAATATACCCACTCGATTTGCGAATGCTGATGAGGTATTTAAGTAAAAGTGATGGCATAGGAGTGAGCCTTCGTCTGCCAGTCTTTGCTTTCTCTGAGTCAATTTTGATATGCCCAGATGGAAGGAGGTCGCTCCATTCAACTCTAGCGGCTTCGGATGCCCTGAGTCCGCAGAATGCCTGTAATGCTAGAGCAGGGCGTACAGCATCGTTTGCTGCATCTAGTATCTGCCTGATGTCAGAGGGTGTTAGTAGCCGTGGAACCTTATTGCGGGCGTTCTTTGTGTTAACCCGCTGCAATGGATTTGATTCAGTCCATCCCTGTTTAACACAGAACGAAAAGAATAGCCCAAGATAACGTCTGTATGTGTTAAAGCTGACGGCGCTGAGTGGATTTCCTGTCTTAGTCTGATATCCATCTAGCCACGCCTGAACCTTGTCTGTCCGGATGGTCGATACTATCTCTTTACCGTACTGTTTGCCAAAGTTGTTAAGTGTCTGTGATATAGTCTGTATATGTCTATCCGAATGCCCATCAGCCTTGGATCGCTTTATGAGCTCGGTTGTGGCTTGGCTAACTGTAACGGACTTATGCAGGGTTTCCATGTCGCGGATGAAGTAGGCCACTGCATCTGTAAGACTCTTGCCAAATGGCTTGAGCTTTTGATCGCAGGCTAGCGCCTCACGCTTCAATTCATCGCTCAGACCTTGGGCTTGGTTGCCCAGCGATGAAAGTTCGGCCTTCTTTTCGGAACAGAATACTTGGGCATCCGCTTTGTTGGAAAAAAAGCGGCGTGAGAGTTGCAGTTTTCCATCAACATCGGTTCGGTGAAAGTAAACACACCACGCCTTGTTTGGAGGTGGAGGTTTAGCGCCTGGAGTGGTACCTTGTTTGAGTGGAATTAGCTGACATTTTGAGTAACGCATATGGTAAGATTTTTGATATGTGCCCTTGTAAGTTGTCTTTAAGATTATGACCTCCACATGACCTCCACAACCCATTTTTTACTAAGAAATAACGTTACTTTTACTGACTTGAAATCAGGCGGTGTCGCAAGGCATCCGGGGGTTCGAATCCCTCTCTCTCCGCCAAATTTACAGAGTTCAGGGGACAAGGTGACAAGTGGGCACGTTGGCAAGGAGGCGATAAAGGCAGCGGTCGGCGCGGAGCGCCGTCCCTACCCAGGCAATGATGCGAGCACCTTATTTTGGCTTTTCAGCGGGGTGAGTTTGGGGAATATGGGGCTATGTTTAAATCATTCAAAGAATTCATCTTGCGGGGAAATGTGGTGGATCTGGCGGTCGCGGTGATTGTCGGTGCGAGCTTCGGCGCCATCGTCACATCATTCATCACGGATATTATAACGCCGTTAATGTTGCAGCCGGTAATGGATAGGCTGGGCGTGGCGGAATTGGAAAAGGTTCAATCGCACGGTATTCTGTACGGGAAGTTCTTGGCTGCCGTAATTTCATTTTTAGCGACGGCCTTTATCGTCTTCATGCTCGTTAACGTTTCGAATCGGATGAAGGCTAAGAAAGACGCGGCGCCTGTGCCCGCGCCTGCGCCGACTAAGGATCAGGTGTTGCTCACAGAGATTCGCGATTTGTTGAAGAAGTGAGGCGAGCGGAGCTCGCAGGGGGCACGTTGGCAAGGTGACACGTTGGCAAGGGGTGGATAAAGACACGGACGGCGCGGAGCGCCGTCCCTACCCATTACAAATTGAACGGAGCGCCGTCCCTACCCATTGCGCGAAGGGCACGGTGCAGTCGTGCCACTACCTTAATTTACTCGGGGGAGTAGATTTGCCATTCCGCAATGCCTGGCGGGCCTAACTCACGTTTTATATAGAGCCGGATTTTCTGAACTTTAATCAGCGTGAATTGAGCCTGATGGCCGTGGCCTTTGGTCTCGGCGGAAAGCAGGGGTGTCCATCCTTTGTCCGTCTCAATTTCTATTCTCAACTCTTGTTTGTAGCGCGGCCAGCGATCGGGCTCATCAACTGCGAGTGCATGGATTAGGGTGGGTTCGCCTAGGTCATATTCTAAATAAGCATTTTTATCATCAGCGGCAGCCTCCCAGTATTGTCCAGCATCACCGTCTTGGGCGGCTGCTACGCGATTCTTTGGAGACTCACTTGAAGCAATTAGCTTTTTATTAAAGGACGCAATCGGTTGCACGATGGGCTCTTCGGCAACCTCGAGCTTAATCACTGTGGCAACGCTATCAGGTGCTTGTGGCGGCAATTGAATAATGGTGCCGGACGAATTTTGGGTCGTCTGGAGTTGTTTACTTGGGTCAATGAGTAAGGTTGTGCTCTTAACTTTGCTGAGTAACGGTAGGCGTAGTTGACCATCTGCAGGCCAGTTAAACACATGTAGGTAGACAACCTGATTTTTTCGTGTCGCGGCACCCCAGGTCAGGAAGGGGAAGGGTCCGGCTGTGGTCCCGTAAATGGATTCACCGTTAACCTTGAGCCATTGGCCTACGTCATTGAGTCGCTTCACGCTTTCAGCGGGAATTTCTCCTTCTGCCGTAGGTCCGACATTAAGCAGGAAATTACCGCCCTTGGCGCAAATAGTGATCAACTTTTGGATGAGTTCAGGTGACGACTTCCAGTTTTGGTCGACCGCATTATAGCCCCAGTGCTTATTCATCGTCATACACGTTTCCCAATCACCTTTTAATCCAGTTGAAGGTACAAACTGTTCGGGGGTGGCGTAGTCGCCATAACCTCCGCCTAGGCGCAAGTTAGTCAGGATATTTGGACGAAGCTCTTTTAACATTTTAGCAATCGGCTCGGCGCGCGGCTGGTACATGTGGAGCGGCGTGTCCCACCATAGAATATCGATTGGGTAATTGGTGAGAATTTCCCGTATCTGAGGTTTGGCGGTTGTTTCGAGGTAAGAATCGAATGAACCCTTTTGTGATTCGTCCCAGCCATCGCCTTCTTTGTAGGACTTAATTGCTCCACCGCGATTATTCCAGTCTTGGGAGTGGGAATAGTAAAAACCAATTTTCAAATCTTGAGAGTGGGCAGCTTGAACGAGTGGGCCTAAGAGGTCTTTGCCGTAAGCGGAGGCATCGACGACGTTCCACTTGCTTGCTTGCGATGGAAAGAGTGCGAAGCCGTCATGGTGTTTTGAAGTGATGACCATGTAACGCATGCCTGCGTCTTTAGCGATTTTCACCCATTGCTCGGGATTGTACTTAACGGGATTAAATTTTTTAGCGTAACCTTGGTATTCGGCTGGGGACATTTTGGTGTTCCACATGATCCATTCACCGTAGCTATCGACGTCGCCGTATTTTCCGGCGGGTACGGCATACACTCCCCAGTGGATGAATAATCCGAACTTGGCCTCGCGCCACCAGGCCATGCGGGCATCGCGGGCGGCGGGAGTTTCAGGCTGTACCGAATTGGTCCCGCTCATGTCGACGGTCACGCCCTCGTCGGCCCCTGAGGCGGTTTTCGCTTTTAGCTGTGGGTACGAAATTAAACCAAGTGCTAAGATGCAGAGTAATTTTCTCATCGGTGGGTGGGGTGTTGTTGGTTAAATCATGAATCTGGAAGTCCTCCACGTTTATTTGTGCATAGGGGGCGAGTGGGGGCGGCACTGCGTGACGCCCGTTGAACATATAGAGAATAGTATGTCGACGGAGGTTCGTATATCGCGTGGCGAACGGGCACGACGCAGTCGTGCCCCTACCTAGCGACAGCGGACAGCGCGGAGCGCCGTCCCTACCCATTACAAATTGAACGGAGCGCCGTCCCTACCCGCTACACAAAGGGCACGACGCAGTCGTGCCCCTACCAAAGAATAGAAATTTGGCTGGAGTGGGGAGGGGAGGTGGGCAGGATGAGGTTTCTGATGGCTACAATTCTTTGTATGAAGTGGGGCACGAAGTA
>CAIVVQ010000029.1 GCA_903909465.1 uncultured Opitutia bacterium
GCGGATTTAGCGCCGAGGGGAAATGTAAAATCGACAGTACCGGAACCACGACAGGCAAATTGATGATTCAGAAAAAAATGGTTGCGAGTCAGTCTAATTGGGAAATCCAAGCGAACTTCGACTCGATTATCGGCGATGATTTGCTGGCGCTGGTGAATCAGCCCGAAAATACTCAGCCTGCTCCTTCGACAACCAATTCCACCAGGGATCGCGTTGCGTTCTGGTATGGCAACACCGCCAGCGTAAAATTAAATATTCAGTCCGCCAGCATCAAGGGTTTCACCGCCGAAGGAGTCGCATTGCAATTAGCAGTGGCCGATAATCAGGTTAGCCTGACCCAGTTAAATGGGAAGTTCGCCGAGGGCACACTCACGGGTGCAGCCAATTGCACTTTTAATCCCGGCAATGCAGGTGGACCTTATCAACTCAACGCAAAAGTCGGCCTGCAACAATTCAACTTTGACCCAATCGCCAAAGCCTATCCGGCAATCAAGGACTTCGTGCAAGGCAAAGGCGACGCCACCGCTACCGTCAGCAGTACTGGAATTAATATCGATGACCTCATCGCGAAGGTCAACGTGGACGCCAATCTCCTGTCGAAAGGCGGACACATTCAAGCCTTCGGCGGCAAAGACAGCTCCACCGCTGTCAGTGCCTCAAAGGCAGGGCAAACGGCTAAGCTACTCGGCGGTATCGCCAAGCTCGCGGGCGCCCTTTCTAAGAATAAAAACCAGGGTGAGAAAATCGCTCGGGCGGGCGAAGCGATGTCCGCCGCATCCAAGTTACAAGAATCACTTTCTGATTTTAAATATGACCTCGTTGATGTGCAAGTGCAGCGCTTAGCCAACGGCACCGTAAAAATTAGTCGTGGGCTCATTCAAAATCCCGAACTCACCATTAATGCCTTGGGTCAAATCACCGCCAAGGTCGGCAGCGATTTCAATGACTGGCCCCTCGCACTGCAAGCCACTACGCGCGGCAAGGGGACTTACGCCGAACAATTCAAGCTCTTGGGTTTCGCTGAAGCATCCGCTGCCGCCGACGGATTTACCCAAGGACCAAGCGTACAATTCACCGGTAGCCTGAATCATTTACAGAACGATCTAAAAGAACGCCTCCAAGGTGCAGTGAAAAATATTCAGTCGAGCGGCGCACCTAACGAAAACACTTCGGCGGATTCTTCCAAGAATTCTCCTACGAATTCAGCGACTCCCGCCATCAATCAACTTCAGCTCCTTCTCGGTAATTAATGACCACCCAACGCACCTTAAAGTTTTTTGGGATTATTTTTCTGTGCGTGGTTGTGCTGACATTCTTTTCGTTGGCTAATGGACCCGCCGGAAAAGGCTGGGGCATGAATCATGAGTGGTTCTGGTTGCGTTTTCCACGCGTACTGGCCGCACTCGCCGCTGGCTTCGCCCTGGGCATCGGCGGTGCCACTCAGCAAGGACTCTTTCGTAATCCCTTGGCCGACCCTGGACTGACGGGCGTTTTCGGCGGCTCCCTACTGGGCATCGCGACGCTCCTCGCGATTAACGACAACTGGGTCTGGGAACACAGTTGGTCACTTCCTGCGAGTGCCTTTGCGGGCGCGATGATCACGTCGCTCGTTCTTGTTGTCCTTAATAATAAAAGTTCAACCAACCGACTCATCCTGGTCGGCCTCGGCCTCAATGCTTTCACCGCGGCCGGAACCTTAATCATCGCCACACGCTTCAGTGCCTCGCGCGATATCCTGATTAGCGGCATGACCGGAGATTGGCTAGGAATGGCGACCTTGGAACTGATTTTCCTGCCCACTATCCTCTGTGGTATCGCCTCCCTGCTCTTACTCACTCAAGCACGCGCACTCGACAAACTTTCGCTGGGCGAAGAAATGGCTCAGAGCCTCGGCGTGAATCTTTACTCCACTCGCTTCGCAAGCATTCTACTCACCGCCCTCGCTGCC
>CAIVVQ010000030.1 GCA_903909465.1 uncultured Opitutia bacterium
AGGGTTCGCGCTCCGCGCGAACCGAATAAAACGAAATAAGATACAGCGGACGCCGACGGAGCGACGTCCCTACCCAAGGCAAAAGACGCGGACGCCGCGGAGCGACGTCCCTACCCAAGACATCGTGCCACTAACAACTTACTTCGTTTCTTCAGCCTCGTTCTCTGCTTCTTCCTTGGCTTTGGCCTGAGAGCTGAGAACGGGTTGAGCGAAGAGACGGCCGTCGTGAAGTTTAGCGATGTAACCTTCGTTGATTAGGAAAGTGAGATCAGCGAGGACGCGTGCCTTAGCGGCATCGTCAGCGGCTTCACCGCCAATGGAAAGGACCACATCTTTGCTTTGCTGACCGGAGGTCTTATCAAGCGAATCGAAAATCTTTTGCATCGAATCGCTAAAGGTCGCTTGGGGGTCGCGGCATTTACGGCGCACGCCACAAGCGTAGGTGATGCCCTTGGAGCCCTTCTTATAAAGGTGGAAGCCTTCTTTGCGGAGGCGGCCACGGATACCGTTGGCGGTATCGAGGGGGAATTGACGTTGCAGCTCGAGGGCGTAGCGCACGCAGTCGCGCAATGGGCCTGGGGGCATTTCGCCAAGGAGTCGTCCGGGGAAGCGCACTTGATTGCGTGAAATCACGGTGGCATCGCGGCGGAACGCGAGGAGGAAGCCGCGAGCGGCGTCGATGGATTCGAGGCGCTCGGGTTCACCTTCTTTGCGATCCTTCGGTGCGTATTCATTGCGACGCGACATGGATTTAACCCACGCATCGATGATTTCTTGTTCGCGAATCATTTCCAATCCGGCCTTGAAGCGTTCGAAAGGAACATTGGGGCAGTGACGTGAATGGTGTTCGCGAAGGGCCTTTAGGTAATTGTGGTGAGTCGGTGCGCCGAGGATGGTGCCGGTCTGAGGGCACTTCGCTACCATTTGGAAAGTGCCTTTGGGTGCTTCGACTTCGACTTCGACGGTATCGAAGAATTTATCTAGGTGACGGGACATCACGTGGCTGACGGCTTCGGCTTCGGTGAGGAAGGGTACGCTATCAGGTACGGAAATGGAAAGTAGGGTTTCGGGACTTTTCTCCGCATTGGCGGGCTTAATCACGATGGAGAGGCGGTCTTCCTTATCGAGAATGAGTTGGGCGATACTGAAGAGCTCGTAGGTGATCAGGCTCTTCTTCATTGCGTCGCCTAGAAGTTCAAATTTCGCGTCATCAGGGAAAAATCCGGTGGAGACAACGAAAGCGGGTGGTGCGGCTTCTTCTTGGTTTTGGAAATTACCACGGTCTTCGCGTGAAGGAGCGCGACGATCATCGCGACGAGGTCCGCGATCATTACCACGAGAATCAGAATTGCTATTAGGTCCGCGTGAAGGGCCACGATTGCCATCGCGACGAGGTGGGCCTTTACGGTCGCCGCCTTCGCGACGAGGGCCACGTCCAGAGCTCACATTTTCGGTTGGACCCGATACCCATGATGGTCCCAAACCAAGGAAGGAAAGGTCCAGAGGGGAGGAAGACTCTTTCTGGGGAGGGTTCTGGTCGGCCGAATCGGGAGACATTGCTTTGTGAGAGTTGGGAAAGATAGCTTGTTTGGCAAGCGTTGGCATTAGACGGTTTTTTCTTGCACCATAGCCCGGGGATGCAACCGTCCACCTTCCTTCGATTGCTCAGGTGGTGGAATGGCAGACACGCATGATTGAGGTTCATGTGCCGTAAGGTGTCCGGGTTCAAGTCCCGGCCTGAGCACCAATTTAAGGCAGGACTGGTTCTTAACGGACCAGTCCTCTTTAGTATTCCCTTTATTGGGTAGTCCCGACAAAGATAAGTGCATGGCGCCCAAGGGTAAAATCAAGGTTCTCATTCTCGGATCGGGTGGACGCGAGCATGCGCTCTTAAAGGTCTGCCTACGCAGTCCGCGGGTGTCGGATGTATTTGTGGCGCCGGGCAATGGCGGCATGGCCATGGAAGCAAAATGTTATCCGGTGGATTTAAGTAAGCCCGCATCGGTGCTCGATTTGGTCCAGCGCGTCGAGGCTGACTTCGTAATTGTCGGTCCGGAAGTGCCACTCGCTAACGGTGTCGTCGATGCTTTGGAAGCGGCGGGAATCTCAACGTACGGACCGTTGGCGGCGGGTGCGCGATTGGAAGCCAGCAAGGCATTCAGCAAAGATTTTCTTTTTAAGCATAAAATTCCCACAGCGGCGGCGGAAACTTTCCATCGGTTGTCGGATGCCCTGGATTACGTGCGTAAGCAGTCGATGCCGATAGTGATTAAGGCCTCAGGTTTGGCGGCGGGTAAGGGCGTCGTGATTGCGTTGACGCTGGCGGAAGCGGAAGAAGCGCTACGTGCGATGATGGAAGCGAAAGTCTTTGGCGCTTCGGGCGACGAGGTCGTCATCGAAGAATTTATGCAGGGCGAAGAGGCCTCGATCATGTTGATGGTCTGTGGCGAAGAATATTTAATGTTACCTGCGAGTCAGGATCACAAACGCGTCGGCGAAGGTGACACCGGTTTAAATACGGGCGGCATGGGTGCGTATGCGCCGACGACGGTGGTGACGCCTGAAGTGGAGCGTCGACTGCGCGATGAAATCATTGTGCCCACGCTGCGCGGATTGAAGGCCGATGGCATTGATTACCGCGGCACACTTTATGTTGGCATCATGGTGACGGCGACCGGGCCGCGCGTGGTGGAATTTAATGTTCGTTTCGGCGATCCCGAATGTCAGGTCTTGATGCCCATGTTAGAAACCGACCCGGTTGAGATCATGGAGTCGATCGCTGCGGGGACTTTCCGTTCCTCGTCGGTAAAATTGCGTTCGGGTTCGACAATTATTGTGGTCTTAGCTGCAGGTGGATACCCGGGCGACATTCGTAAGGGCGATGTCATTGAATTACCCACACAATTACCCGAGGGGGTGGATATTGTTCATAGCGGCACGCAGCGTTTATCGGACGGACGAATTGTAACGGCCGGCGGACGGGTCTTGGGTGTTGTCGCCCACGGTGCGACCTTGAAAGAAGCGGTTAAAAAGGCCTATGCGGTGGTGCCTCAGGTGCGTTTTGAGGGCTGCCACTACCGTCGGGATATCGGGTACCGTCAGTTGCGCCGGGATGAAGGTGTTTGATTACGGATTGAACCCCCGAGTTGATTGGGCAACCATCCCTTTATGGAGCGCGACACCATAATCTTCGTCTGCACAGGCAACACCTGTCGCAGTCCGATGGCTGAGGCGTTGTTGCGTGCCGCTTTGAAAAAGAGGGCAGGCGGGCTGGAGAAGCTGAAAGTCGCCTCGCATGGTTTGGCCGCGCATCCCGGTGATGCCGCTTCAACGAATTCCGTAAAAGCGATGCAACGAATCGGTTTGGATATACGTGAACATCGCAGCCGGGCGTTGACGCAGGAAGACCTAGATCGCAGTTGCGCGGTTTTCGGAATGACCCCTGGTCACCTCGATGCACTAGAGCAGCGCTTTGAATCATTGCCGCCGCATGTGCTCTTGTTGCGCGATGTTTTGCCCGAGGGGGTGAGTCGCGAGATTCCGGATCCCTTTGGTGGAAATTATCGCGTTTATGAAGAAAGTCGCGATTCCATGATTGAAGCGATTCCGCAGATGCTCGAATTTATTAAGAAGAATATTTTAACATGACTACTCCCTTAACCCTTTCATTTGGTAGCGACCACGGTGGCTTGGCGTTGCGGCGCGATTTGATTGCGGCGCTTAAGGCTAAGGGGCACACGATCATTGATCGCGGCACTGCGACAGCGGCCTCGTGCGATTACCCAGACTACGCCCAAGCCGTCGGTGCGGATGTCGTGACGGGTCGGGCGCGTTTTGGTATCTTGGTCTGCACCACCGGTATTGGCATATCGATTGCGGCGAACAAAGTGGAGGGCATCCGGGCGGCGCTGGTACAATCCGCTGATGCGGCCGAGATGAGTCGCCGTCATAACGATGCGAATGTCCTTTGTTTTGGGGCTAAGTATGTGAATCTGTCCACCGCTTTGGCCTGTGTGGACGCTTTTCTGACTGCCCCATTTGAAGGTGGGCGGCATATTGGTAGGGTGGATAAAATTGAACCAAAAGCGTAATGTTAAAGGTTTTCCGTTGCCACCTGCCTCACCCATTCTTTGCCATTCAAATATGACTGCTATTAGCCGTACGCCGCTCGCTCAACTGGACCCAGAAATCGATGCCTTAATCAAGGCCGAGCTTAAACGTCAGCAGACGCACATCGAGTTAATCGCGTCGGAAAATTTCACGTTACCTGCGATCATGGAAGCGCAGGGTAGTGTGCTCACGAATAAATATGCCGAAGGTTATCCCGGTAAGCGCTGGTACGGCGGTTGCGAAGAAGTTGATAAGATTGAGCAGCTCGCGATTGATCGTGCGAAGGCATTGTTTGGTGCCGACCACGCGAATGTGCAGCCGCACTCGGGCAGTCAGGCCAACGCCGCGGTTTATTTAGCGAGCATTAAGCCTGGTGATAAAATTTTGACGATGAACCTCTCGCACGGGGGTCACTTAACGCACGGTAACGCCGCGAATTTCTCCGGTAAGTTCTACACTGTCGTGCATTACGGAGTCGGTGCCGATGGCCGCATCAATTATGATGAAGTGGCTGAGATGGCGGCGCGCGAAAAGCCGAAGATGATCACGGTCGGTGCTTCGGCGTATGCGCGGACGATTGATTTTGAACGCTTTGGTAAGATTGCCCGTGAGAACGGTGCGTTGCTCTTGGCGGATATTGCCCACATCGCTGGCTTAGTTGCTGCGGGCGTGCATCCATCGCCAGTGCCGCATGCGGATTTCGTCACGACGACCACGCACAAGACGCTGCGCGGTCCGCGTGGTGGTTTGATTCTTTGTAAGGCTGAGCATGCGAAGGCGATTGATTCGGGTGTGTTCCCTGGAACGCAGGGTGGGCCCCTCGAGCACGTCATCGCTGCTAAGGCTATTTGTTTCGCGCAGTGTGCGACTCCTGAGTTTAAGAATTACGCCCGACAAGTCGTGGCGAACTCGAAGGCCTTGGCGGATGCCTTGGTGGCGCTCGGTTTTGGTTTAATCAGCGGTGGTACCGACAACCATTTGAGCTTAATCGATCTCCGTAAGAGTCATCCTAACGTCACTGGCAAGGATGCCCAGTTGGCTTTGGATGCGGCGCATATTACCACGAACAAGAATACCGTGCCGGATGAGACTCGCAGTCCATTCCAGGCCAGCGGAATTCGCGTGGGTACGCCTGCCGTCACCTCGCGCGGCATGAAAGAGGCGGAAATGAAGGAAATCGCTAAGGCGATTGCCGTAGTGCTTTCTGACCCTCAAAACCCAGCTAAGATTGCCGAAGGTAAGGCAATTGCCTCAGCCCTTTGTGCTCGTTTTCAGTTGCCGTACGCCTAATTGTACTTTTCTTCAAAACATCCGATTGCACATCGGATGACCCCCCCCCTTACTATCATTCTAACAAACCCCACTATGAATACCCCTACCCGTAAACGCAGCGGCTTTACTCTGATCGAGTTGCTGACTGTGATTGCCATCATCGGCATCTTAGCCGCCGTCCTCTTCCCTGGTGTGCAGGGTGTGATGAAGAAGGCGAAGATGTCCACCGCCTCGACCAAGGTGCGTAACATTGCTCAAGCCTACCTTTCGTTTGCATCAGAAGGGAATAAATACATCAAGAATACGGGAACTTGGAGCACATCAACAAACACATCTGCACAAAAGATTTACGAATGGGCAGCAGTTCTTGCCTATAACAGCGATCTTAATGTCGCTGAACTTTGGTATGTAGATGCCGATCCAAAGAATGAAACTGCCACCTTTCCAAAGCTGGTTATAAATGGTTCAGGATCATCCGCAACGATCGACTCTAAGTTCGGTAGCCCAAGTTCAGAAAACGGTTATCAGTCATGGACTACGTATTCCCCCACTTCAAAGAACGTAACAGAAACAATGCCGCTAATCTGGACTCGGGGTTTGGGTACCGATGGCAAGTGGACAGTTGATGATGGAGTTTGGGGCGATAAAGGTGGCCATATTGCTTGGGGTGATTCACACGTCACCTTTTTGTCAGACACTTCGTCAGATGAAAATCAGTTTATCAGCAGAAAGGGAGATGGCACTACCTCTGCTGATTGGAATGCGGCTGTAACTGCAACCGGCGGCACACCCGCTACTGAGTTATCACCTACTAAGTAATTCTTAAAGTTAATTTTAAAAGAAGCCCCGGTCTCCGGGGCTTTTTTGTTTCCGTAGACATGAGATTAGTTACCGTGAACGCATGATTGCTTGGCGTGCCTGGATTGATGCGTGTCGTCCCAAAACCTTGGTGGCGACACTCGTGCCCGTGGCCGTCGGTGGTGCGGTTTATATTAATTATGCAGACGCTGCGCACTCCGGGAATCGATCAGAATATTACCTCACCTTCGGTGCGTGTTTAACTTTCGCCGTCTTCGCGCAAATCGTGAGTAATTTTGCGAATGATTTGGGCGACTCGAAGAAGGGCGTCGATAATGCCAAGCGTGTCGGTCCGCAACGAGCCGTCTCCAATGGTTTGATTTCGGCCCAATCGATGACGTGGGGAATAATTATCGCCATTACTTTGGCATGCCTGGGCGGCCTACCAATCGGATTGCGCGAGCCGATGCTGTTCATCCCTGGTACCATTGCATTATTGCTGGCGCTCGCGTACACGCTGGGGCCGCTGCC
>CAIVVQ010000031.1 GCA_903909465.1 uncultured Opitutia bacterium
CGTATCAATTAACCAGGAACCCTCGCCGCGCTCCAAGTGAATGCGTGGGTTGGCTGCGTACTCCTTCATCTGTGTAAAGGGGTGCCAGGAATGTTTCCGGTCAGAAACATCGATGTCCTTACTGGGGGCAACGGTTGGCACGCCTAATTGTTACCCAAGAAATGCCCTATTGTTAAGCCCGAACTGCCCGTTGCCTTACAATGGGGCATTGACCGTAAGTAACTCTATTGCAGATACTTAAAGTCCTATTAGGCCTATTCGAAGTCGTAAATCTTCACTGTAGACCAGTACGACTTACACGCAGCGACGAACTCCAAGTGCATGGGGTCGATCTGGTACGCGTCATGGCCGGCCTTGTCCTTAAAATGAATCATGGCCGCAAAATCGTAAGTGCTATCGACCACGGCACGCTCAATCGGTGCCGGACGACCAATGGTAAACGAAGTGATTGAGGTGATGCGCGATAAGCCACGCAGTTTAGACTCAAAATCCGAGCGTTGAGCCGCCGTCAGATCTTTTCGCAGGTAGAAGAAAACCAAGTGATGAAACATGGGTCAGCAACTTGGCTAATTTTTCTCCGAGGGAAACTCTAAAAATTATTATGTTACCTTGCTCCACGAATAAATCACCGCACGCTCGGCTCTTACATGCAGGCGCTCCGTCCCATCTTCCCCGAAGTCACCGAAACCCAATGGGAGCAGCTCACCGCGATGGCCGCCCTGCACCGCGAGTGGAACGAAAAAATTAATCTCGTTTCGCGAAAAGACATCGAAAACCTGGAGCGCCACCACTACGCGCCCTGCCTCGCTGCTATTAAGTTTTGGAAGCTGCAACCCGGTGCCCGCGTCATCGACATCGGTACGGGCGGCGGATTTCCCGGACTCATCTTGGCGGTGCTTTACCCCAAAGCCGATTTCACCCTCGTTGATTCCGTGGGTAAAAAAATCATGGTCGTGGAAGACATCATCCAACGCCTGGGCCTCAAAAACGTCCGCGCCCTCAACGCCCGTGCCGAAACGCTGGGCCACGAACACGACTTCATCTTAGGCCGCGCCGTCGCCGACCTCCGCACGTTCGTCCACCAAACCAAACAGCTGATCGTCCATGGCGTAAAACACTCCCAGCCTAACGGCATCCTCTACTGGCAAGGCGGCGACCCCGCGACCGAGAAGGCCACCTCAGGCATGAGCCCTTTCTTCACTTTTGAACTTCGCCCCCTGCTCTGGAATGACGAAAAATTTGAGGGCAAACGGATCGTGCTCTACCGCTCGCAAGACCTGCCAAAGTGCAAGAAGCCCGACCTTCCAGAATGACACAGTAAGGCCCGCCTGTGCCTTGACCCTTGACCATATAACCCCACGGTAAAGTCGATGTCCTTCCAGCGGCTACCTTTGACCAAAACCGGCGAGAAATTCGCTGAGCTTTTGCGCCAACGCATCGTCTACCTCGACGGCGCGATGGGTACGATGATTCAGCAACTAAAGCTGCAAGAGGCCGATTACCGCGGCACACAATTCCTCAATCATACCGGTGAACTTAAAGGGAATAACGACCTTCTAGTTCTGACCAAACCTGAAGCGATTTTAAATATCCACCGTGCCTACCTCGAAGCAGGCGCCGATGTCGTTGAGTCGAACACATTCAACGGCACGTCCATCGCTATGGAGGATTATAAGATGGGTCACTTGGTGCGCGAAATTAATACCGCCGCCATCAAGATTGCCAAACAGGCCTGCGCTGAGGTCATGGCCAAAAATCCTGGCCGCCAATGCTTCGTCGCCGGCGCCATCGGACCAACCAATAAAACGCTGTCGATGTCGCGCGATGTCAACGACCCGGGCAAACGCGATGTCACGTTTGCGCAAGTACGCGACTCCTACCGCGAACAGGTCGAAGCCCTCATCGACGCGGGTGCCGATATTATTTTATGCGAAACGGTTTTTGATACGCTCGTATTAAAAGCCGCACTCTACGCCATCGACGAAGCTTTCCTCGCCCGCGGCTATCGTCTGCCGCTGATGATCTCCGGCACCATCACCGATGCTTCAGGTCGCACACTGACGGGTCAAACAACCGAAGCGTTCTGGAATTCCGTCCAACACGCACACCCCATCAGCATCGGCATGAACTGCGCACTCGGTGGCGAACAAATGCGCCCACACATCGACGAGCTTTCTCGCAAAGCCGATGTGTATGTTTCGTGCTACCCGAACGCAGGTCTGCCGAATCCACTTTCACCGACCGGCTTCCCAGAAGGACCCGAAGACACAGCTGCGATTCTCGAAACCTTCGCACGCGATGGACTCGTGAATATCCTCGGCGGCTGCTGCGGCACCACGCCCGACCACATTGCCGCGATCAAACGTCGCACCGAAAAATACCCGCCACGTCAAATTCCCACGCTCGCACCAGCGTTGCGACTATCAGGCCTAGAAGCCCTCAATGTTGTCGGCGGCGCTCAGTCCTTCGTCAACGTAGGCGAACGCACCAACGTCGCCGGCTCACCTAAATTTAAGAAATTAATCGAAGCCGAAAATTACCACGAAGCTTTAGCCGTCGCGAAGCAGCAGGTCGAAGCGGGTGCTAATATTATCGATATTAATTTTGATGCGGGCCTGCTCAACGGCCAAGCGGCGATGGTCAAGTTCCTCAACCTCATCGCGACCGAGCCCGATATCGCCCGCGTGCCCGTGATGATTGATTCATCCGACTGGTCCATCATCGAAGCCGGCCTCGGCTGCGTGCAAGGCAAGGCCATCGTTAACTCGATTTCCTTAAAAGAAGGTGAAGCCGAATTTATCCGCCGGGCCAAACTCTGCGGACGCTACGGTGCCGCGCTTGTTGTCATGGCCTTCGACGAAAAAGGTCAGGCAGCTACTTTCGAAGATAAAGTGCGTATCTGCCAACGCGCCTATAAGATCCTCGTCGAACAAGCGGGCACCAATCCACAGGATATTATTTTTGATGCCAACATCTTGACCGTGGCCACAGGCATGAGGGAGCACGATCGCTACGCTTTAGATTTTATCGAAGCGGTTCGCGAAATCAAGAAGCGCTGCCCCGGCGTCCGCACCTCCGGAGGCCTTTCCAATATCTCTTTCTCTTACCGTGGAAATAATCCCGTGCGCGAGGCGATGCACTCGGCTTTCCTTTACCATGCGATCGCTGCCGGACTCGACATGGCCATCGTCAACGCCGGGATGCTCGAGGTTTACACGGATATTAATCCCGAACTGCGCACCCTAGTCGAAGACGTCCTACTCTATCGCAATGAACAAGCCACGGATCGACTCACCGAGGCGGCTCCTCGTTTCGCCGGTAGCAAAACCGAAGTCGATCAGTCCAAGAAGAACGAGTGGCGCCAACTACCCGTGCCTAAACGCATTGAACACGCACTAGTCAAAGGCATCGACGAACACATTGTAGCCGACACCGAAGAGGCACGTAAAGAATTAGGTCGACCGCTCCTAGTCATCGAGGGCCCGCTGATGGACGGCATGCGCGTGGTGGGTCAACTTTTCGGCGAAGGAAAAATGTTCCTTCCGCAAGTCGTGAAATCGGCTCGCGTGATGAAAGCCGCCGTCGCACACCTCGAGCCCTTCATGGCCGCCGAAAAAGTCGGCGGCTCCAGCCAAGGAAAATTCCTGATCGCGACCGTCCGCGGCGACGTACACGACATCGGTAAGAATATCGTCGGCGTGGTGCTGCAATGTAATAACTACGCCGTGACCGATCTCGGAGTGATGACACCAACCGAGAAAATCATCACTGAAGCGCAACGCTTGAAGCCTGATTTTATCGGCCTCTCTGGCCTCATCACGCCTTCGCTCGAAGAGATGGCTACGGTTGCCAAAGAATTGAAGCGAGCCGGCATCACCACACCGCTTCTCATCGGCGGCGCCACGACTTCAGCCGATCACACTGCAATTAAACTCGCCCAACACTACGCCGGACCCGTCGTACACGTAGGCGATGCTTCACTCGTCACCGGCGTGTGCAGCGACTTACTCAATCCCGCTAAACGCGAAACCTTCGTCACCGAACTTAAAGCCGAACAAGACGAGCTACGCGAAGCCTACGAAAAGAAACAGCCCGCGATTATCATTCCGCTCAACGAGGCTCGCCAACGACCACTCGTCATCAACGCTGCTATTCCGCTTCCTCCACAAAAGCTTGGCGTCACGCTCTTCGAACGTATCGACGGCGCCACGGTTGCTGAAATCATCGACTGGACTCCTTTCTTTGTGACCTGGAGCCTCAAGGGGACGTTCCCAAAAATCTTTAAGTCCGATAAATACGGCACCGAAGCTCGTAAACTTTTCGACGACGCCCGACGCGAGCTCGACCTGCTCATTAAAGAAAATCGCTTCCACCTACGCGGCGCTGCCGGACTGTGGTCCGCGCGTCGCACGGGCGACGACGTTACCGTCTTCGGCGATGCATCGCAGAAAAAAGAATTGGGCCGCTTCCATTTCCTTCGCGACCAACAGACCCGCCCAACCGTAAAGACCTGTCGCTCCCTCGCCGACCTAGTTTCCGATAAGCCAGGCGACCACATCGGCGCATTTGCCGTAACCGCCGGACAAGAAATCGAGACTTACGCCGCGTCCTTTAAAGAGACCGACCCCTACCGCCAAATTCTCATTCAAGCACTCGCCGATCGACTCGCCGAGGGCTGCGCCGAATGGCTCCACCGCGAGGTTCGCACCAAGCTCTGGGGCTACGCACCACAAGAAGCCTTCACCGTCGAAGAATTGGTCGACGAGAAATACCAAGGTCGTCGCCCCGCCGCAGGCTATCCGGCTTGCCCCGAACACACGGAGAAGGGTGAAATCTGGCGACTGCTTAATGCGAACCAACTGGGCTGCACACTGACCGAATCATACGCCATGAATCCGGCTGCTTCGGTTTCGGGCATCTACTTTGGAAGCCCTCAGTCCATCTACTTTGACGTCGATGCCATTGGCCGCGACCAAGTAGAAGATTACGCTAAGCGAAAAGGCTGGTCCGTAGCCGAAGCTGAAAAGTGGCTCGCCCCTGTACTCGGTTATAAAACCTAAACATGGAAGAGCGTGAGCTTCAGAAATTAGTTGCGGCTATCGGATCATCCGACGCCGAGTCTGTCCAAAGATTTTTCGGTGACAGCTGCACGCTTTGTCAAATCACCGAGGCCGCCGATCAAGTTGGACTCGATTGGCCCGCTTGGGCTAAAGCCGCCGCCGTTCTGCAACGCTGGCTCGAAGCGAAACAACGCACCGCCGATACCGACCGGAAGGCTGGCTACCTGTCCTGCACCATCGAAGGTTTTAAAAACGTTCCTGCCAACATGCGACCCGATCTCGCCGCCGCCGTCGCGCGCATGTTAGAACAATTTGGCTTCGCCGAATAAATGGCTGGCGAACTCCATGTGGCAGTAATCGGTGGCGGTGCCGCCGGATTCTTCGCTGCCATTACTTGTGCCGAAAAGCTGGGCGCTCGCGGACAGGTCACACTCTACGAAGCCACTCCACACCTTTTATCAAAAGTTAAAATTTCGGGCGGCGGACGGTGCAACGTTACCCACGCGTGCTTTGATCCTACCGAACTTGTTAAGAAATACCCACGCGGCGGACGCGAACTGCTTGGCGCCTTTCACCGCTTCCAACCACGCGACACCATCGCGTGGTTCACCTCACATGGCGTTGAAACTAAAACTGAAGACGACGGACGGATGTTCCCGATTTCAGATGACTCGGCCTCCATCGTGGACGCGCTATTTAAAGCCGCGGACCGTGCCGGCGTAAAAATCATCACCTCACTCGGCGTACGCGATGTAAGCCGCGAAGAAAACCAGTTCAAACTTACCTTTAATAATCAATCCACGGCGATGTGCGACCGCCTCATAATTGCGACAGGCGGGAATAAGTCATCGGGCGGATTGGCCATCGCGGAATCATTCGGACACGCCATCATTCATCCCGTCCCCTCACTGTTCACTTTCCACATCCAGGACGCGCGGCTAGTGGAATTATCAGGCCTCTCGGTTGAAAATGTTTCCGTTCAGGCCATCGGCACCAAATTAAAAACCAACGGCCCCATTCTGATCACTCACTGGGGGCTCAGTGGACCCGCCATTTTAAAATTATCCGCCTGGGGTGCCCGCACTTTTGCAGAGTCCGATTATAAATTTAAAATCTTGGTCAATTGGCTGCCGACTCATTCCGCTGATTCGGCAGTTAAGGAATTAAATTCCGTGCGCGAACAAAACGCCCGTAAACAAATCAACACCTTCAGTCCCGTAGCCATCCCTCAACGTCTATGGGAGCGCTTAATCATCGCCGCAGGGATCGCGCCCGCCACGCCCTGGGCACACGTTAGTAATAGCGGACTTCAGAACTTAGTTAAACAACTCACCGCCAGCGAATTCGCTGTCGACGGGAAGAGCATGTTTAAAGATGAATTCGTGACCTGCGGTGGCGTTAAACTATCGGAAGTTAATTTCAAGACCATGGAAAGCCGTCAGCAGGCTGGACTCTACTTTGCGGGCGAAGTCCTCGATATCGATGGCGTCACGGGTGGCTTTAATTTTCAGAATGCCTGGACCACAGGCTGGCTCGCCGGACAAGCCGCCGCCGAGTAGGTCCTATCCGCCCTTGGCTTTCTTCAGTTTTAACGTAACTTTAATCCATGAGCGAACCTTCTAACCACGAGCCCGAGTTGGGCGCACTCGAAAACGGCCAAATCCTCGTCGCCGTTGGCTTAGATTTTACATTCACCGACATCCTCGCGTCGCACGATGATTTATTTAAAACCCTCGATCAGTGGCTTACGGGCATCCGCACTTTTTCACTCGAAGATGCTTTTGAAACTGACGCCGTTCTCTGGGATGAGCTCGAAGACTGCGGTTACGAAATCGGCGAAGGCGAAGTGGAAGACGGCGATAAGATTTTGAAAATTTATGATGTTTGGGTGCAAGCGGATGGCTTACCCGAAGCGCTCAAGAACATCGAGGCGCGCATCGTTGAATTAAAAGCTCAAGCCATCCAACTCCTTCCTCCCGGATTACACGCTGCCACGCAGAACCTTAAAGAGCCCGCACAAATTATTGAGCTCCTGGCTAAAACCTCCGAGCCGGAATAAAAGACTGCCCTTGAAACCGGTCAGCTGGCCGTTCTTATATAAGAAATTATGCGCACAATCCTCTGTCTGCTTTTAGCCATCACTTCGCCATTATTCGGCGGTGAAGCCACCGCCATGGTTAACGTGCAAAGCGATAAACCAGGACTGGCTATTCCGGTCGATTTCATGGGATTAAGCTATGAGAAGACGGCCATCACCGAGAAACACTTTAGGGCCGACAACAGTACGCTCATCAACCTCCACCGTAACTTAGGAGACTGCGTGCTCCGCATCGGTGGCAATAAAGTTGAACTCAGTAAATGGCAGGCTGGTGAGTCCGGCGGCAAAGAAAGTAAAGACATCACCCTCGTCACCCCCAATCAAGTCGACCAATTCTACGCTTTCATTCAGGCCATTAACTGGAAGGTTATCTACGGTGTAAACCTAGCCAGTAACGACCCGGCCAACTCGGCCGATGAAATCAGTTACGCTAATAAAGTAGGCGGTAAATCCATCTTGGCCTTCGAAATCGGCAACGAGCCCGACCACTATTACCTGCCCCCTAAGAAAACCTTCCGCGAAAAAGGCTACAACTACGCCCAATATAAAAACGAACTGAGTGAAGCACTGCGCGTCATCCAAGCAAAAAATCCTGGTGTACCTCTCACTGGCCCAGCGAATACTTCTGGAGGAAACAAAACATTCTTTGCGCCCTGCTTAGGTGATTTTAAGAGCAAGTTCGCCCTGGCGACCTCGCACTTTTATCCGACGACCAACAAGGAACCCTTCCCCACTATTGAAACGCTTATGTCTGATAAGACTGAAGCAAAAACAAATAAAATGGCTGAGGACAATACGGAGGTCGCTCGCAAGGCCGGCCTTCCTTGGCGCCTCGCCGAATGCAACTCGACCTCACTCGGTGGCACCGCCGGCGTGAGTGATGTTTACGCAGCTGCCGTTTGGGGCTCCGACTTCCTTTTCGACATCGCTGAACGCGGTGCAGCAGGCATCAATTTCCATACCATCTTCGGACTGAATGGCTACACGGCCATCGCCTACGACAAAAAGACCACTAAGTATTCCGCGCGCCCGCTCTACTACTCGCTCCTGCTCTTTAAAGACGCTGGTCATGGAAAACTCTTACCCGCTGAAACTAAATCTACCGCGAATGTAACTGCCCACGCCACCCTGGGTGACGACAAGAAGGTGCGCGTAGTTGTAATCAATAAGGATATCAAGCAAGCGGCCACCGTCACAATCAACACTGGCACCAATCAGGCAGCCGGTACCGTCGCTCGCTTAATCGGCAAGTCGCCATCCGAAAAAGAAGGCATCACTTACTCCGGCATGACCGTGACCACGGAAGGTAAGCTAACCTCACCTCAGACTGAGGCCATTAAGGGTGCGGCCGGTAAATTCGAAATCACCCTGCCCGCTTGCAGTGCAGCGGTGCTGACGATTGACGCGAATTAGAAATCGATGCGCCTCCTGCTGCTTCCATATATCGCAAATATTGTGATTCTGGTTCCAGTGGCACTGGGATCGCTGACGGGATTATTGCCAATATCCAGAGGGCACTTTCCCGAGAGCGCAGGCTGGCGAACCATCACTGGCTCCCTCTGGACCGCCATTCTCGCCAGCTCCATCGCAGGCCTATTCCATCCCCGCATCTTTGCACCGATACTTCTTCTCCAAGTTATCTACAAAACCGTCTGGCTGACCTTCTATGTGGCGCCGCGCTTAAAAAATGCTGAATCACGAAAAGAAATTCACTGGGGCATCACTATTTCATTCCTACTCATCGTGATTTTCTACCCCATGGTAATTCCTTGGGGCGTCCTATTCCCATAAGGGCAAAAAGGGCTCTCGACGAAGGCTCCTTACAAAATGAGCATCGCGTCGCCGTAACTAAAGAAACGGTATTCTTTCGCGATGGCCTCAGCGTAAATCTGCTTAAGCCAAGCGAGACCTTCAGGGCTACCGGGAGTTAAGAATGCGGCAACCAGACAAAGCAGCGTTGAACGCGGTAAGTGAAAATTAGTGAGCAAGTATTCGCAACTATGCACGGTATCACCGGGGCGAATAAAAATACCTGACTCCGCTGCGAAGTCACCTTGCGGAAGATTTTTGAAATCAGGGAATTTGCGCCAGCAATCTTCAGCAGATCGCAAGGTTGTCGTGCCGACGGCCAGACGGGGACGATGCTCACGCAATGCCGCCAAGGTTCGAGCGGGAATCGTGTATGCCTCGCGGTGCATCACGTGCTCATCAAGATTCTTTACCTGAATGGGCTGAAAGGTTCCAGCGCCGACATCTAAGATTAAATTATACGCGGGGTGTCCGCCCTGCTCCAATGTCTTCAATAGCTCTGGCGTAAAATGCAGACCCGCTGTCGGCGCCGCCACGGCCCGCGTCGACGCCTTCTCAGCATAAACGGTCTGATAACGTTCATTATCATCAAATGAAATTCCGACCTGCTGTTTACGCGCCTCCACAATATACGGAGGCAGCGGCAACTCGCCTTGTTGCTCGGCCAATTGCTCCACTGTAAGACCTGCGGGCAAATCAAAGTGCACAATGTAATCGCCTGCTCCGCCGACCTGCACGACTACGGCATGGTGACCTGCGATGGTAAAGCCTGCAGCATCCGCTGCGCGCTTCCCCGGTCGCAACATACAATGCCACTCGTTGGGATTACTCGCTGGACGCAAAAGCAGGCACTCCACTTTACCGCCAGTGGGACGCACCCCAAAGAGACGCGCCTTTAAGACGCGCACACTGTTGCGAAAAAGTGCGGTTCCTTTCGGTAAAATTTCCGGCAGCTCCGAAAATAATCGGTGTTCAATTTTTTTTGTTGCCCGATGCACCACCAATAATCGCGATCCATCTCGTCGCGCCGAGGGGTGTGCAGCAATCCGCTCCGCCGGCAGATCAAAATCCAACTCGGCAACGTCCATACCCTATCGACCCGTCTTAGGCGGCGTTAACAGGAGCTGACCATCAATCGCACGTAATGGAGCAAACTCAATACCGGGCACCGCCTTGCGCAACTCCTCTTCAATCGCCGAAAGTTTCGCGTCCATATCATCCAATCGCGCCACAAAGACCGCCTCAGGCGTCGATGGCGTCTGACATGCACCGTATTCGCGCATCGTGTGGTGACTGAGTAAAATGTGCTCCAAGCGCTCACGCAGTGAAACCTCTAAGCCCACCTTTGTCGCATGCTCGCGCACCAGAAAAGCACCGAGCACTAAGTGGCCGTGTAAATTACCTGCGCGTGTGAAACTGGCCTTCGCCATCCCTGGCTCTAGGCGGGTGTATTCCTGGACTTTGCCGATGTCATGCAAAACAGTTCCGGCGACCGCGAGTGAGGCATCGACCTTAGGATAGAGTGGCAAGAGGGCCTCGGCACATTTTGCCATGCGCAAGGTGTGCTCCAATAAACCATGTCGGTACGCATGGTGCATACCCATCGCAGCCACGGCTTCAAAGAAGCGTTCTTCTTGTTCGGCGAGAACTGATTCCACCGTCAGACGCAGACCTTCGTGTGGGATGCGTTTGATAATCGCATTGAGCTCATTACGCATTTTAATCGGGTCGTTTTGCGAGACCGGCGTCAATCGACCCATTAGCTGCGGATCGGCTTTCTCGGCTTCAGTTAAGGGCGACAAGGTTTCGATGCGGAACTCAGGTCGTCCGTTAAAATCACCCATCATCCCACCCACGCGCACGGGCGAACCCGATTTAAGCGTCAACAAGACCGCCTTCGCTGGCGAATCACCGAAGACGCGCACCTTCGCATCATCCGACGCATCGGCGATGACAAATTCGTAGTAGCTTGAGCCATTCTTGGCCGCCTTGGTCTGCACATCGCCCAAGGCACAGATACAAAGGAAGCGACTGCCCGATGGGCTGTTTTTACTTTCACGCAAGGAGATGACGGCTTCAGACATGTCCGCATCGTGCCAGCCCAACGGAATGGGCGAAAGGCAAAAATCGATTTAATTAAAAATGTCTTCGAAATCCAATGCTCAGAATCGCGGTTGCCGTTTACCCATGTCCGCCTATAACATTAAATATGTATAAATGGGCAAAAATTAGCGCCGTGCTCATTGGCCTCAGCGGACTCGCCTACTGGGTGAATCGCTCCCGACTCCAGCCCACCAGCGTTCCGGCACTCACACATGAAGCCATTGTGCCCCGCTCCGCTCAGCCGATCACTTCGAGTAGCGCGACAACCGAAAGTCCCAAGAGCCCACAAGAAATCATCGCACAATTTGTAAAATCTGGCGCACCGAAATTATCGGTCGA
>CAIVVQ010000032.1 GCA_903909465.1 uncultured Opitutia bacterium
TCGAGCACACGTTTGCTTTCAGTGGACACGACGAAGTTTGGCAAAATGCTTCGCCCTTAACGCCCGCTGAAATCGAACAGCTTGATCGCGAATGCCTCAATCACGGCATTGAACTCGTGCCGAACCTGAACACGTTTGGCCATATGGAACGCTGGCTTAAACACCCGCGCTACCAAGCACTCGCCGAATGCCCAGAGGGCTGGATTCACCCACTCACCGGCCTATTTAAACCAACACCCGCAACGCTAAAGCCCGATCAAGCTTCGCTCGATTTTGTCGCTAACCTTCTCGACTCTTATCTGCCCCACTTCCGCAGCGCACAAATAAATATCGGCGGCGACGAGCCTTGGGAATTAGGACAAGGCTTTAGTAAATCATCGGTCGAGAAAAACGGGAAGCACGCCGTCTACCTCGCACACCTAAAAAAGATTTGCGCGCTCGCAAGTGCCCGCGGTCGCACGCCACAATTCTGGGGCGATATCTTATTAGAAGACCTCAAGCTCGCCGCCGAAGCTCCACCGTCCGCCATTCCCGTTATCTGGGGCTATGACGCTGGCCACCCGTTTAACGCTCAAGCGGGTCGACTCCACGAACTGGGTCGCGACTTCCTCATCGCGCCTGGCACCAGCACATGGCAAAGCTTCACCGGCAGACTGGACAATGCGCTCACCAATCAATCTGAAGCTATCGGCGCAGCCATCCGACATGAAGCACGCGGCGTGCTCGTCACCGCGTGGGGAGATAATGGAAACCATCAGCCTTGGCCCACCAACTGGCTCCCGATGGCGAGCGGGCTCGCACAGGCTTGGTGCTTCGCCGCCAATCAAAAAGATGATACCGAGCCAGCCTGCGATATTCTCGGGGGTCCCGATGGATACATGGGGCTAGCCTCATCCATCGCCCTTAAGCACATAGGAAAACTCGATACCCTGATTGCGAAATCCATTCGCAATAAAAGTCTAACTTGGGAGTTTTTGGTTTCCAATCGGGAACAACTGGCCGTGGCGCGTGCAGGCGTAAGCGATAAAGAAATTTCCGCATCCATCGAGTACCTTAAAGACGGTCAAGGCCTTGTTAAGATGATTGAACACGAGGTAATTCGTGAGGAATTATTAGTCGGAGTGGATTGTGCACTCGCGGGCTTACTAAAAGCACAAGGTAAGCCCCTCTCATCCGCCGAAGCCAAAGAGCTTGAAGCACGTTATCGTCATGCCTGGCTCCAGCGAGCCCGCGTAGGCGGACTCGAGGAAAGCGTGCGCGATTTACACCTAACTTAGTCGCCGCCCTTACGAGGCTTACCCGTGGAAGAGAAAAACTCTTTCACGCGGGCTCGCAGGTAATCGCGATTCAGTTTCGCAATCACATCCAGCGTGATGCTCTTCGGACAGTGTGCCTGACACTCACCGTAGTTCGTGCAATTACCAAAACCGGCGTCATCCATCGTCTTGACCATCGCCAAGGTGCGGCGTTCGCGCTCGGGCTGACCCTGCGGTAAAATATTTAAGTGATTAATCTTCGCGCCAACAAAGAGCATGGCCGACCCGTTCTTACAGGAAGCGACACAAGCCCCGCAACCAATGCACTCGGCGGCGTCCATGGCCTCATCGGCGACCGACTTAGGAATCAAAGTGTTATTCGCCTCGGGCGCCGAACCCGTACGCACGGTAATGAATCCGCCCGCTTGAATAACCTTATCAAAAGCCGAACGATTAACCGCTAAATCTTTAATCACCGGGAACGCTTTCGCGCGCCAAGGCTCAACGGTGATCATCTCACCATCGCGGAAATTGCGCATGTGTAACTGACAGGTAGTCACGCCCGGCAAAGGCCCGTGCGGCATGCCGTTAATCGTCATCGAACACATACCGCAAATGCCTTCGCGGCAGTCATGATCAAAAGCAAAAGTATCCTTACCTTCTTTAATCAACTGCTCATTCAGCATGTCCATCATCTCTAAGAACGAAGCTGAGGTAGGTACGGCTGCCAAAGCGTGATCTTCAAAGTGTCCGACGGCACCGCGGCTCTGGCGCCAAACGCGCAAGCGCAACGCAAGCGTCTGCTCGCCGCGTGGATCTAAATTATCGTGTTCCTTGACCATAAAATTATTTGTAGGAGCGAGTGGTGAATTGGACGTCCTCGTAAACGAGGGGCTCAGTGTGTCGCACGGGCAACTGTCCGTCGCCCTGCCAAGCCCACACCGCCACGTGGGCAAATTGTTCGTCATTACGCTTTGCTTCACCCGCGTCTTGATACTCGGTGCGGAAGTGTCCGCCGCACGATTCATCGCGGTGCAACGCATCAAGACACATCATAATGCCGAAGTCTAAGAAGTCGGCCACGCGACCCGCACGCTCTAACTCGGGCGCTAATTGATCGCCCGAACCAACCACGAGAATATTCTTCCAGAAATCGGCACGCAACGCTTGGAGGTCGCGAATCGCGCCTTCCAGGCCTGCTTTATCGCGAGTCATGCCACACTTTTCCCAAACAATTTTACCCAAGGCTTTGTGATAACTACGAGCCGAACGGTTACCCTTATTATTCAAGAACCACTGTGTGCGATCCTGCACATCTTTCACGACGGCTTTAAATTCAGGTGCATCGACCGAGGGACGCCCCGTTAAACCAACGCCCGCCAAGTAATCGGTCACTGTGTAAGGCAGCACGAAATAGCCATCGGCTAAACCTTGCATCAACGCGGAAGCACCGAGACGGTTCGCACCGTGATCCGAGAAATTCGCTTCACCGCCCACAAACAGACCGGGGATGTTGGACTGCAAATTGTAATCCACCCAAAGTCCGCCCATCGTGTAGTGCACGGCTGGGAAAATGCGCATCGGCTGACGGTACGCATTTTCTCCCGTGATATTTTCATACATATCAAAGAGATTGCCGTAACGCTCGCGGATGGCGGATTCGCCTAGACGCTTAATCGCTGCCGAAAAATCAAGGTACACGCCGAGGCGTTTGCCGTCGACCACTTGACCGACGCCGCGACCTTCGTCGCAAACTTCCTTCGCCGCACGTGATGCAATGTCGCGAGGTGCAAGGTTACCGTAGCTCGGGTACTTACGTTCGAGGAAATAATCGCGACGATCTTCAGGAATTTCCGAAGCAGGCTTCGTGCAATCTGCCTTATCTTTCGGCACCCAAACACGTCCGTCATTGCGGAGCGACTCCGACATTAAAGTGAGTTTCGATTGATCCTCGCCGTGCACGGGAATGCAGGTTGGGTGAATTTGCGTGTAGCAAGGATTCGCAAAACCGGCACCGCGGCGGTGCGCACGGTACGTGGCCGTCACATTGCAACCCTGCGCATTCGTCGATAGGTAAAATACATTTCCGTAACCACCGGAGCAAAGCACCACGACGTCGGAGGCCCATGCTTTGATTTCACCGGTGACTAAATCGCGGGTGACAATGCCCTTGGCCTGTCCGCCCACTAAAACGAGATCCAACATTTCATGGCGCGTGTACATCTTCACCGTGCCCGCGCCAATCTGACGAGAGAGCGCAGAGTACGCACCGAGCAACAACTGCTGGCCGGTCTGACCACGCGCATAAAAGGTACGTGAAACCTGTGCACCACCAAAGGAGCGATTGGCTAATAAACCCCCGTATTCACGGGCAAACGGCACACCTTGCGCCACGCATTGATCGATAATAGAAGTCGAGACTTGGGCTAAGCGATAGACGTTCGCTTCACGCGCACGGTAGTCACCACCCTTAATCGTATCGGTGAACAGGCGACGCACACTATCCCCGTCGTTCTGATAATTCTTCGCTGCATTAATTCCGCCCTGCGCTGCAATCGAGTGCGCACGACGCGGGCTGTCTTGATAACAGAAACACGAAACTTCGTAACCCATCTCCGCCAACGAGGCCGCTGCAGCGGAACCCGCTAAGCCAGAGCCGACCACGATGACGTGGTACTTGCGACGATTAGCCGGATTCACCAAACGCAATTTTGCTTTATGGTTATTCCACTTGTCCGCCACCGGGCCCGCAGGAATTTTAGATTCAAGTTTCATGGGACTTACTTAATGCAGCCGAGGAGCACGGCTAAAGGAATGGAAATAAACCCGAGGGCAATCAGCCAACCGTAAGCGGTGGCGACGATGTCCAGGCGACACCTCCAGCGCTCGTTGCGCAGGCCCAGGGTCTGAAAAACGCTGCTAATACCGTGGCTTAAGTGCAGGCAGAGCAAAATCATACTGATGATATAAAACCCTGCGACCGCTGGCTGCGAGAAGCCCGCCACCACCATGGCGTAAACATTTTCACCGAATTCCTGACCGCCAAGGGCAACCGTACGGAACGTATAATGCAAGAGGTGGAAAACTAAGAATACTAAGATGACGACTCCCGAGTAAGGCATCGTGCGCGATGAAAGCGTCGCGCGACGGGTTGCTTCCACCGCCGGACCGCCCGCACGTGCGGCCCGATTTTCCAAGGTCAGCAAAACGCCCGTCCAAATATGCGCGACCGTCGAAAGAATCAGCACAGCGCGCGTACTCCAAAGCAATCCAGGGTTAGCGTGTAACCAAGCAGCGTAGCCGTTAATCGCTCCAGCGCCCTTAAACATCAACAGGTTGCCCGACATGTGTCCCAAGACAAATCCCGCGAGCACCAGACCCGAAAGGGCCATGACGATTTTCTTGCCGATAGAGGCGGGCTGACAGCAGGAGCAGGCGGACATGGTAATGAGGAGGAGGTTTACTCGCAGGGGCACAAAGTGCAAATCCCATCAAATAGACCCGCCGTCCCGTGCCCACCCTCTAGAAGTTAAAACGGCAGGTTATTAGTAAAAAACCCTCGGGCTGTGAAATTCACTCATAGGCCAACGGTCTCCCCTGCTCAAATCCGACGAAAAACCGCTTGCCTCTCCTTTCCGAGCCAATGACATACGAAAGTCCAGACCGGCCTACCGTCACGCGGACCAGCCGGTCTTATCTTTTATATAAATCACCACCCACACGCCAAACCCATGAAGTATATTTTTGTTACCGGCGGCGTCATCTCCTCACTGGGCAAAGGCCTCACCGCCGCTTCACTTGGTGCCCTCCTCGAGTGTCGTGGCCTGAAAGTGCGTATTCAAAAATTTGATCCCTACCTCAACGTGGATCCAGGCACGATGAGTCCTTATCAGCACGGCGAAGTTTACGTGCTGAATGATGGCGCCGAAACCGACCTCGACCTCGGGCACTACGAGCGTTTCACCTCTGGCGAACTTTCCCGACTCAACAGCCTCACCTCCGGACAAGTTTACGAAACGGTCATTCAAAAAGAACGTCGCGGCGATTACCTTGGCAAAACCGTGCAAGTGATTCCGCACATCACCAACGAAATTAAAGAGCGTATCATCAAGGGCGGCGAAGGTGTGGATATTCTGATTACCGAAATCGGTGGCACCACGGGCGACATCGAAGGCCTACCCTTCCTCGAGGCGCTCCGTCAGTTCCAACACGACGCGGGCCGTGAAAACGTGGCCTTCCTGCATTGCACTTTAGTTCCCTTCATTAAGGCCGCAGGTGAATTAAAAACTAAACCTTCACAACAATCCGTCGCGAAGCTTCGCGAGATCGGTATTCAACCCGACATCCTCGTCTGTCGCACCGATCGACCCATCGGTGAAGAGAACCGCCAAAAACTTTCCCTCTATTGCAACGTCGGCCTCGACGCGGTCATCGAATGTCGTGACGTTGAAAATTCCATCTACGAACTTCCGATGATGCTGGCCGAGCAGCGCATCGATGAAATCGTCGTGAAACGCCTGGGCATTGATTGCAAGCCGATCGACATCGCCCCTTGGCGCGAAATCGTGCGACGCATTCAACACCCCAAGCACCACGTACGCATCGCCGTCGTCGGCAAATACATCGAGTTACAAGACGCTTATAAATCGGTCTATGAATCCATCATCCACGGCGGCATCGCCAACGAAGCTCACGTTGAAATCGTGCGCATTGATGCGGAAGACCTTGAAACCAAAGGCACTTCTTCACTCGCCGGACTCGATGGCATTTTAGTCCCTGGTGGTTTTGGTAACCGCGGCATTGAAGGCAAGATCCTTGCCGTCCAATTCGCCCGCGAAAATAAAATTCCGTTCTACGGACTTTGCCTCGGCATGCAGGTGACGGTTATCGAATTTGCCCGTCACGTCTTGGGACTTAAGCAGGCCCACTCCACCGAGTTCGCACCGCAATCGCCCGATCCCGTCATTCACCTAATGGAATCACAGAAAGGCATCTTAACCAAAGGTGGCACGATGCGCCTCGGAAAGTTCGATTGCCAACTCACTGCCGGCAGCCGATCCCGTGCCGCCTACGGCAAAGACATCATCCAAGAACGTCACCGTCATCGCTTTGAGTATAACGATGCTTACCGCACTCGCCTTGAAACCGCCGGCCTCATCGTGGGCGGCGTTAATCCCCAATCGGGCTTAGTTGAAATCGTCGAAGTAAAAGACCACCCCTTCATGGTCGGCGTGCAATACCACCCCGAATTTAAATCTAAGCCCAATCAGGCTCACCCGCTCTTTGCTGCTTTCGTTAAGGCTGCCATCGAGCAATCAAAGAAATCCTGTTAAGGCTAAGGGAATCGCTCCTTTGTCCTTGGACAATTTAGGTCCGTGGGTTTGGATAGTTACGTGCGCATTCTTGACCGCCACGTTCTAAAAGAAACGGCTATCGCCAGCGCAGCCGCCACGGGTGCGTTTGTCTTCGTGATGGTAGCGGGGAATGTGCTACAACAAGTTGCCGAAGCCATGACTTCTGGCCGCGTCAACGCCGCTCAAGGGCTCGAGCTCATCGTTCTCCTCTGTCCCGGCGTGATTCCCTACGCCCTGCCGATGGGCGTGCTCACGGGCGTGCTCATTGCATTCGGCAGAATGAGTTCGCAGCACGAGATTACCGCAATGAAAGCGAGCGGGCTTGGCCTCATGCGCATCGCACGCCCCGCTTTACTTCTCGCCCTCGGACTCGCCGCCATGGCCGCTTGGCTAAACCTCGAAGTCGCCCCGCGTGCCAATACCGAATACCGCCGCCTCCTCGTGGGCTCAGCGAAAGAAAACCCCGCTTCATTAATCACACCCGGTGAACTCAATCGACAATTCAAGGGACTCGTCATCCGCGCGGGCTCACGCGACGGCGATATACTCAAAGACTTCTGGCTCTGGCGCGTCGACGACCGCGGTAAGCTGATTCAATCCGTTCAAGCCACCGAAGCTAAACTTGATCGCGTCGACAAACCTGACGGCGAAGTTTTTCTCCGCGTCACCCTCCAGAATGCCAAAATGGAAAGTAGGGCGGGCGGCGAAATCGACAGCTTCTCCAAGCCCGCGTCTTTCGCCTCCGCCGGCAATACGACCATGGAGTTTCCCGCCACCAACCTTTTTAGTTCCAGCGGAAGCTACGAAAAGAAGTTGCGCTGGCTCACCACGAGCGAACTTTTCTCCGCAATGGGATCAGGCTGGCGCTTAAGTCCCAACGCTACCATCGCTGAAATCGAGCAAAGCAAAATGGAGGCCCGTAAACAATTCATGGCCCACCTCGCCTCCGCTTTCTCCATCTTCTCACTCGCCTTACTCGCCGTCCCCCTCGCCATGCGCGTGGGTCGCTCTGAAACCTTCGTCAACGCCGCCATCGCCCTCGGCATTTCACTGAGCTATTATATTCTGAGTTCGGCGGCCGCCTGGGTAAAGCAACCGGCCTTCCGACCCGACATCCTCGTCTGGATTCCTAATTTAATCGTAATCGGTATCGCCGTCAGACTCATCGGCCGCGTCCAACGGCACTAAGGCTTAACGGTCTTTGCGGTACCAAGCAAAGAAGGCCCAGCCCATATTGGTTAAGGCAAAGATTTCATTGAATGCCTTCATTACCACAGCACCCATAATCATGTCCTGGCTGGCGCTCAGCCAACAGATCCGCGGCGCCAGCATGTACGTTTCGTAAATCGGGTGCTCTGCAAAAATGAGTGCCGCCCACAGCGGCAAATCTGCGATCATGAGTACGAAAGCGTAAATCATCGCTGCCCCAAAACCAATCCGAGGTAATACCCGCGAGGGCGAGACCAGGGGCCACACCATTAAGATGCCCGACAGAAAAATAAACCAGTGCTCGATGATGTGAATAGTGCGGTCGCGCAAGGCGAGGTCGTACAATTCCGGGAAGTGCCAAACTGAAAACGCTAAATTAAAAGCCAGTCCCGCAGCGAGTGGATGAACCAGGAACCTTAATACCTTCAGCAGTCGAGGTCGCACCTCCAACCAAGGATCCATTAATTCAACCGGAAGACCGGCGACGAGTAATGGGGCGGAAATATAAATCAGCAACATGTGCTGCGTCATGTGCGCAGAAAATAAAAACCCTTCGCCAATTTGATCCAAAGGCGAACCCACCGCCAAGTAGCCTACTAAAACCCCCAGGTGAAATTTAATCGCCGCTGCCATCGGGTACTTAATCGCCGATGGCATGTATCGTTGTCGGTACGGACCACAAATCATCGCATGGGCCCACGATACGCCGACGACAAGTGCGAGGAGGAGCGGCTCAGTGTGCCAGTGCAGGGGAATGTTCATCCAAGAAATATGCGGAGCCCGTCCCGCTACTTTAGGCTAACCGACTTAGCTGAACCACTTCGTGTCGACTCGCTCGACGGCGAAAAGTGCGAGTAAGGCCGTGAAAGTCGCAAAGGCCAACGCCAGTCCTGTCACGAACAGCCAAAACAGGAGACGGTGATCGTAGATTAAATGCATGAACCACAAAATCACCGCAAAGAACTTAATCGCCGAAAGCAGGCAGAGGACCGTCAAGATGATGGCCGTCGGGGCCGGCAAGAAAATCAAAACGATTTCTACGCCCGTGATGGCGGCCAACCAAAGTGCGAGCGTGATGAAGTGGTGATAGCGACGAACTTCTTCTTGTAAGAAATCTTTGCTGATAGCGGTGTCGGACATAGTATAAGGTTATTATAGATTACTTGGTGAGGGGTAAACCAGTGCCCCAGAAACCACTCGGGCCGAGGTACTCAACGAGGTAAACCGCCGTGAAGATGATAATCCAAACGATGTCAACGAAGTGCCAGTACAGGCCAGCGACTTCGACATCGAGCGCGCCCACATGTCCGCCCAACTTCCCAGTGAAGCTGTAGAAGTACAGTAAGATGAGCCACAGAACACCAATCGCCACGTGCGTGCCGTGCGTGCCCGTCAGAACGTAGAAGGTGGAACCGAAGACACTGTTCTGAATCGTCAAACCTTGGTGGAAGAAGTGCGTGAACTCAAAAACCTGACAGCCCAAGAAGATGAGGCCAAAGAAAATCACCCCGAGTACATTGCGACGGAAGGATTTGATTTGTCCCTTGTGCATCGCCGACACGGCCAACGCCATCAAGAACGAGGACATCAGCAGAATAAACGTCGAGAACGAGGTGAGCTCGATATTGAATAAGTTTTGGATGAAGCGCTGATGGCCTTCGGCGTCCGTAAAACCCGTTGGGTAAAGCTTGCGATACAAGAGGTGGGTCGAGATCAGCGTACCGAAGAACATACAATCGGAGGCCAAGAAGAGCCACATGATGAGCTTCTTGTGCTCGATTCCAGTCGAGGTCGGTGCGTGGGCGGGTTCGGAAACTTGTGACATAATATTCTAAAAGGTAGAAAGTTTAAAATCAGTGAGTGCGTGCGGTCGTGTATGTCGGCGTTGAAGGCGTCGAACCAAGCGCCGGGGTCTTCAACATGTAGCCACCAGGGCCCTCTAGGGCCCAAAGCCAAATACCGATGAACATGACCACGAGGCCGGAAATCACGAGCCAGCCCATGTGAGGCACGCCCATCGACATCATCGGCATACCCAGACCAATCATTAAGAAACCAAAACCAGCCACGAGGGGCATCCAAGATTGGCTTGGCATGTGCACGCCGGCTTCACCGCCGTCGTTTTCATAAGCAATGCGACGTCCGCCGTGCTTGTCTTCAAAGAATGCATCACGAGCAGCGATAATTGGGCTCTGCGCAAAATTGTATTCTGCAACCGGCGACGTGAGTGACCACTCCAGGGTGCGACCACCCCATGGATCCGAGCTACATTTCTCACCCTTGAAAGCTGTCCAAACTAAATTCGCGAAAGCCAAGAATACGCCAATGCCTAAAATGAAGGCGCCAATGGTGGCTACATAGTTCCAGGTCTCCCAACCATTGCCCGCATGGTAGGTGTGCGTACGACGAGGCTGACCCGCCAGGCCGAGGTAGTGCATCGGACCAAATGCCAGGTTGAAACCGAGAATCACTAATCCCGAAGCAAGGTAAGCGACGCCGGCATTCGGCATGCGACCAAAAATTTTGGGGAACCAGAAATACAAACCAGCCATCAAGCCTAACAACACGCCACCCAATAAGACGTAGTGGAAGTGTGCGATGACGAAGTAGCTGTCTTGCTGTTGAGCGTCAGCGGGAGCAGCCGAGTGCATCACGCCCGAGAAACCGCCACACATAAACATCCAGATAAAACCGAGCGCCAAGACCATCGGAGGCGTGAAACGGATCCTTCCGCCCCAAATCGTGCCGAGCCAATTGAAGATCTTTACGCCGGTAGGCACCGCAATCGCCATCGTGAGTAAGGCAAAGGCTGCAGTAGGCACCGCACCTAATCCCGTTGTGAACATGTGGTGACTCCACACGGCGAAGCCCAGGAAACCAATGACGGCACCCGAGAAAACAATAATAGGGTAACCAAATAATGCCTTACCCGAGAATGTTGGAAGAATCTCGGAAACAATTCCCATCGCTGGCAAAACGAGAATGTACACTTCAGGGTGTCCGAAGATCCAGAATAAGTGCTGCCAGAGAATCGGTTGACCGCCCGCAGAGGGATTAAAGAAGTTCGCGCCGAATTGGCGGTCGAACATCAACTCAATCAACGCCACCGTGATGGCAGGGAAAGCGAGAATGATTAACGCGGAGGTGACCAACGTCATCCACGTAAACACCGGCAAGCGCATCATCGTCATACCCTTCGCGCGCATGTTAATGATTGTGCAAATGAAGTTGAAGGAGGCCGCAAGCGAAGCAATGCCGAGAATTTGAATACCGATAATCCAGAAATCGGTGCCAACGCCAGTAAAGCGGGGCGCATGCAACGCTGCGTCGGCCTGACCGACTGTGCCAGAAAGCGGTGCGTAACTGAACCATCCGTTCGCTGGAGCGAAATCCGTATAGACCAGGGATTTGTACCAACTGAAATTATTAAACCAACCGGCTAAGTGCCCGAACTCAAAGAGCCAGCTGCTGTTTAAAACAAATGCACCCGCCACAAACGTCCAAAGCGAGAACGCATTCAAACGCGGGAAGGCCACGTCACGTGCGCCGATTTGCAATGGCACCAAGAAATTAAAGAACGCGGCTGATAAAGGCATCACGCCCAAGAAAATCATGGTCGTACCGTGCATCGTGAACAACTGATTGTACATTCGAGCGGTCACAAAATCATTATCCGGACGGGCCAGCTGGGTGCGAATCGCCAATGCTTCGACGCCGCCCACCAAGAAGAACAACATGGCGAAGGCACCGTACAGTACGCCGATTTTCTTGTGATCAACCGTGGTCAACCAATCAGCCCAACCGGTTTTGCGGTCAGGGCGAATCAAACCGAGGTCGCTACGCTCTGGAGCAAGGTCCAACTTCGAAGCAACGGGAGCGTGGTGTGTGTCGTGGGACATGGTAAAATCGTTTTATAAAATTATTTTAAAGTAAGGAGGTATTCGGATAAGCAGTCTAATTCTTCGGCGGTGAACTGTTGCTTGCTTTCATTCAAGCTCACGACGTTGAACATCTTGTAATAGTGCATGCGGTTGCCAGGCTTCACATCTTTGGTGGCCACACCTTCAGCCGTGTGCGAGGTTCCCGAGGAACCAATCCATTTAATAAAGTTCGCCTTCAGTTTTGCGGGATCCACGGGCGTAGATGCTTCAGTATTTTTCTCTTTCAACTCTAAAGCCAACTGCGCCTTAGAATCACGGTTATCGAGCCAAGCGCCGGCCAATGATTTACGTGAAGCCACGTGAGTTAAGTCTGGGCCGAAATTACCGGCGCCGTAATGACCCGAAATATTGTGACACATCGCACAAGTCTTGGCGGCAAAGAGGGCTTTTCCTTTTTCGGCCTTCGAACCAACCGCGACTGGGGAGGCTTCAGCCTTCTGCGCCTGCACCCACTTTGCGAATTCCTCTGGCTCTACGACCTGACAGCGGAAGAGCATATAAGCATGCGAGTCGCCGCAGAATTCAGCGCACTGACCGTAGTAATGTCCGAGCTCATCCGCCTGAATCCACATGTGATTCTTACGGCCAGGCATCATGTCCACCTTACCCGCAATCTTCGGCAACCAGAAGGAGTGAATAACATCTTCGGAGCGCAAATTAATCCGTACTGCTTTACCCCGCGGAATATAAAGTTCGTTTGGCACACTGTGCTTCGCATCACTCGTCAAACCGAGTTGCGGGTATTCGAAGCGGAACCACCACTGCTTGCCCACTGCATCAATTTCCAAAACTTGGTCCTCTACACCCTTAGCGTAATTTTCTTTGCCGTTGGCATCCACGCGCGAATACCACGCTGAAAGTTTCGAAGTCGGGACGGCTTCAGCGGGAACATCCTCATCGTACCAAATCGCACTGAGTGTCGGAACCGCAATGAAGACCAACGATGCAATCGAGGCGGTGATTAAACCGATTTCGACTAAGGGATTACCGTGACCGTCTTCCAACTTCGGCGCCGCCTCATCACCCGGACGTGCGCGGTAACGGATCACCGCATAAACTAAAAGTCCGCCGACGATTGCGAAAAGAACCAGGACAAGGTAAACCGTGTCCATGAAAACATCATACTGCATCTGTGCCACTGGGCCCTTGGGATCCAGGGTCGACTGACGAACCGTGAGCTCTTCGCGTGAGCATGCGCTCAGGAGGAGGCCGAGAAACGGGACCACCATAAGAGCGACCCGATTGAGAAAGCGTGAAATCATAGAAATACGATAAGGCGGACCCCCGAAAACTTCGTAAAAAAGGTGTCATTTGCAAGCCCCGCCCTCTTGTTCCCATGGATTCCGGGGTGATTAATTAAAAGCAGAATACTTTTGTAAACTTAAGTGTATGACTATTATATGTTTGTGAAAAATTAGCGGAATCAAATCGGCTTATGGCTACGGGGCTCCTGCCTACTACCCATCTCCGCTTGGAGATTGCGCCCCCTCCCCGACCCCTTACCTCCTCACCCATGCCTTGGAAAAGTCCTCACGGAACACCGCTCCCCGATTGGCGCGCCCGTACACTTTTAATGGGCATCATTAACATCACGCCCGATTCCTTTTCCGATGGCGGCGAAACCCTTGATGCGGCCGCAGCCATCAAGCGGACCGAGCTCCTCCTCAGTCAAGGCGTCGATATCATCGACCTCGGAGCCGAATCCACTCGCCCGGGTGCGCAGCCGATTGACGCCGCCACCGAAATCCAACGTCTACTGCCCGTCGTCAAAGCACTGCGCGAAAAATTTCCAAAGTTAGCCATCTCCGTTGATACTTATAAGGCCTCCGTTGCAGAAGCCGCCATCAAGGCCGGCGCCGACCTGATCAATGATGTTGAAGGCGCGCGTCATGAAATTGACCGCGAAGGTTCACCGATGGCCCGCACCAGCGCCCGCCTTAATTGTCCGCTCATTTTGATGCATCGGCGCACCGAATCCATTGCCGAAAAAGATTTTTGGGCGACGCTCCTTTCGGAAATAAAAACCTCCATCGCACTCGCACTCCAAGCCGGTATCCCGCCTGAACAACTATGGGTCGATCCCGGCTTCGGCTTTGGCAAAACACCCGACCAAAATTTAGCGATCATTCGTAACCTCGAAAAAATTTCCGCCCTTGGTTTTCCAGTCGTAATCGGCACGAGTCGCAAATCCACCCTTGGACTCGCACTCAACGAGCCCGACCCACTCAAGCGCGAAGCCGGCAATGAAGTGACCGCCACTTGGGGTATCGCCAAAGGTTGCCGCATGGTCCGCGCCCACGATTTCAGTCACCTCGCTTCGGTCATTAAAATGGCCGATGCCTTAAAAGACTCCCCAAACTGGAGCGCTCCGAAGGCTTAAAATCAGGCGTAATGGAGCCAGCAGACGGACTCGAACCGACGACCTGCCGCTTACAAGGCGGCTGCTCTACCAACTGAGCTATGCGGGCAAACCATTACAATTTCAGTCTTTTAAGCCCAGTCAGGTCTGTCAATCACCGTGGTGAAATCTTTTTAGGGGTTGAACCGACCTAAAATTTGGACGAAAAATGACCCTCCCCGACCCACTCCAGAGACCCCATGCGCTTCCCTATTTCCCTTCTCGCTGTCACCGCCTTTCTCGTCGGCTGCTCCACCGACGAAGATCCAGTAATCACGCAAGTCATCAACGTGATGTCCATGCCCAATAGTGCCATCGTTAAACTCAATGGTGCGGCTGTTGGCCGCACCCCAACCACGATTACGGTCGAATCGAACTCCGACTACCAACTCGAAGTCGGCAAAGGCGGGTTCGCCCCTTCACTCACCGAACTCAAGCCGTCGCTCAAAACCGACAGCAAGGGTAATATGTTCTACGGCTTCCCCGAGAAAATTTCCGTAACCCTAGACCGCCTGCCTGGTAGTGATGATGAAAAAGTTCCTGAAGAAGATCATAAAACATTTGGAGAACTCGCCCGTAAGGCCGCTGCCACCACCGACCAAAAAGTCGCCGAACCAGGCTCAGCTGAATCAAGACACAATAGCATAACTGACATCAAAGAAGATGTCACGGACGCGCAGAAGAAGCTGGCTGAGCGAGATGCCGCTTCCGCCGCTAAAATCGAGGGTCTGAAAAAATCCATCGCTGAAGCCAAGGCCGCCGATGGCGCCACGGTTGATAATTCAAAAATTGCCGCCCTCGAAGCTCAAATCGATGCCCAAGAAAAAGCCGTCGCTGCGGATCGCCAATCCACTGCCAACCTACTTAAGGCACTCGCCAGCCGCACCGATGAATTAATTCGCCTCGAAAAAGATGGCGTGACCACTGCAAAAGCTGAGGCAACCAAGGACATCGAAGGCCAGAAAGCCATTGTTGCTAGAGAAGCCGAAGAAAGAGCTGCCAATGCGAAGGCGGAAGCCGATAAACAACTCGCCAGCGTACAACGCGTAATGGAAGAACAGAAAACCTTAGCCGCAAAAGCCGATGAGCAGCGGATCGTCGCCGAACAACAACGCGCGGCCGCTGAGCTTGAGGCCAAGAAGCGCGTCTACTCCGAATTTAATAGCCGCTACGCCCTCCTCGAAAGCCGTCGTCGTAATAAAGTTATCACCGAGGAAGAGTTCAAAGACCAGTTAAGCGCCCTACGCAAAGAGCTTACCAAATAAAGCGTTCAGCACTTAAAACAAAAAAGCCCGACGTTTGTCGGGCTTTTTTATTGGAACCGTACGCAAAGCCGAACAGTTTCACCCCATGACCGAGCCTCTCGCCCGCACCCCGCTTTTCGATTTTCACGTGGCTCTAGGTGCTCGCATCGTTCCCTTCGCTGGCTGGGAAATGCCCGTGCAGTATTCCGGCATCATTGAAGAACATATCGCCGTACGAAAAGCAGCGGGACTGTTCGATGTCTCACACATGGGCGAAGCACGCGTGCGCGGCCGCGATGCCGCCGCCTTCTTAGATCACCTCATGACTAATGAGATGGCCTCCATTAAGCCTGGCTCCGCACGCTACACCATCATGTGCCAACCCGACGGCGGTTGCGTCGATGACCTGATTGTTTATCGAATTTCCGAAAACGAATTCTTCATCTGCCTCAACGCCTCTAACGCAAAAAAAGATATCGCCTGGATGCAATCACACATCGGCGCCCATCAAGTCGAAGTCATCGATGAATGTAAATCCTGGGCCCAACTCGCCCTCCAGGGTCCACTGGCGGAAAAAATCCTCAGCCTCGTCACCAACCTTCCACTCGCCGAAATCAAGCGCTTCCACTTTCGCATCGGTACCGTTGCAGGCGCCTCTGATTGCATCGTCTCGCGCACGGGCTACACAGGCTCAGCAGGCTTTGAAATTTACCTTCCAGCAAGCAAAGCAACCGCAGTCGCACAAAAACTTATCGAAGTCGGCAAGCCACTCGGACTGCTCCCCGTCGGACTCGGCGCCCGCGACTCCCTCCGCCTCGAAGCCGGCTACCCACTCTACGGTCACGAGATTTCAGAAACCATCTCGCCCATCCAAGCCGGACTCGGTTGGACGGTTAAATTAATGAA
>CAIVVQ010000033.1 GCA_903909465.1 uncultured Opitutia bacterium
TAAGAATCGTTTGGGTTTCATGCACTGGCTGAGCCCCGTGGTGAACCAAATGGTTAAAGTGCGGGAATTCGATGATTTCTTAAATAACATCCAGGCCTCAGGTCGGACGGATTTTTTTGGTAGTGCGAAGGAGTTTTCAAAAATCTCTGCGACATGGAGTGACGATTGTTTGGCACGCATCCCACGCGAGGGCCCCTTGATCATTATGGCTAATCACCCCCACGGCTTAGCTGATGGGATTGTGGGTATGGATTTTGTCCTAAGGGCGCGCCCCGATGCCTTGGTGGTCGGCAATCGCTGGTTGGCTCAGATTCCTGGCATTCGCCCCTGGTTGATTGAAGTGAATCCCTTTGACGAACGTCAGGCTGATTGGGGTAATATTTCAGGGACGCGCCGGATCATTAACCATTTAAAAGCAGGCGGGTGTATTTTTACTTTTCCAGCAGGTGAGGTTTCTAATTTTAAAGTACGCTCACTAAGTGTGCAGGATTCACCGTGGTCGAATCAGTTGGTAAAGTTAGCCCGTAAAATTAAAGCGAACATCTTACCTCTTAACATTGAGGGCAGAAATTCCCGTTCCTTTTATTCATTGGGTTTGATTAACCCAAGTTTGCAGACGGCGATGTTGTTACGGGAGTTTCATGCGCAACGCGGAAAGGTCATACGTCTGCGCACTGGCAAGCCACTTAACGCTGATCAGTTGATCAATCACCCCGACGATGATGACGCGACTAAGTTTATCCGGCTAAAGTGTGAATTATTGGCAAAAAAGAATGATATCGGTGATGGGCAGAAAACAAGGAAATCAACGACCGTTCACACGACGCCATTGATTCGTCCCGCACACCCTAAAGTTTTAAGGGCAGAGTTAGAAAGCTTACCAGTTGAAGACCTGCTTTTGACTTCGGGTGATTTTAAAGTTTTCCGGTTTCTGGGGTCGGATCTGCCGCACGTGATGCGTGAGATTGGTCGACTGCGTGAACTGACTTTTCGTTCCGTATCTGAGGGGACGGGCAAGGATTGTGATGTTGATGCCTTTGACGCGTGGTATGATCAGATGGTTTTGTGGGATGACAAAACCGAGCAGATTGTGGGAGGCTATCGCTTGGGCCCAACTGACCGTATTTTGCCGCTCAAAGGAAAGCATGGCATGTACACATCGACACTCTTTAATTTCAAAGGCGATTTCTTCCAACGTCTTGATCCAGCTTTAGAGATGGGGCGTTCATTTATCCGCGAAGAGTATCAACGTCGGCCCACGAGCTTACCGTTGCTATGGCGGGGCATCGGACGATACGTGGTTCGTTTTCCGCAGTACCACCAACTATTCGGACCGGTGAGCATTAATCCTGAGTACGGTCAGGCTTCGAAGGAATTAATCTTAACCTACCTTAAACATAATCGTTCGGCGGATGATTTAGTGAACCTGGTGCGGGCCAAGAATCCGCCTCGCTCCATGAGTCTGCGTGATGCGGACATTGAAGTGCTGCAGCGTTGTGCCTTTGATTTGGAACATGTTTCGGGGCTGGTGAGCGATTTAGAATCCGACGCAAAATCAGTGCCTATTTTATTAAAACATTACTTAAAACTTAATGGCCGTTTGATCTCCTTTAATGTCGATCAAGGGTTTGGCGGATGTTTGGACGGCTTAATCCTGGTCGATCTGACAAAAACTGAACCTAAACTTCTCGCAGCCTACATGGGCGAAGAAGGTGCGCAGCAGTTTTTAAGTTATCACGACTTCGACGTCGTGAAGCAGAAATAAAATAGGCAGACCCTTTCGAGTCTGCCTAGTTAATGACTGAAGCGTTTTTTATGCCTTAGCCAGCGCTTGCTCGAGGTCGGCGATGATGTCTTCGACGTCTTCGATGCCCACCGAGAGGCGCACATAGTCGTCGGTCACGCCAGCAGCTTGACGTTCTTCGGCGGTTAATTGCGAGTGCGTCGTGGAAGCTGGGTGAATGGCGAGTGAGCGTGCGTCACCGATATTGGCGACGTGGCTGTGGAGTTTAAGGGCATTAATGAATTTCGCACCGCCTTCATGACCTGACTTAACGCCGAAGCCGACGAGGGCGCCGAAACCATTCGTCAGGTACTTCTTGGCGAGGTCGTGGTACTTAGAGGATTTCAAACCAGGGTAGTTGACCCATTTTACTTTGGGGTGTGACTCGAGGTATTGGGCAACCTTCATGGCGTTGGCACAATGACGTTCCATGCGGAGGTGGAGCGTCTCGAGGCCTTGCAGGAGTAAGAAGGCATTGAAGGGCGAGAGGCAGCTGCCGACGTCGCGCAAGAACTGCAGACGCATTTTCATGATGAAGGCGATGTTCGCACCACCAGCAGGAGCGAAGGCCTTGAAGGCTTCCCAGTGAGGTAAGCCATGGTAGGACATGTCGGGCTCGGTGAAGCCGGGGAATCGTCCGCTGCCCCAATTGAAATTACCGCCATCAACCACGATACCGCCGATGCTCGTTCCGTGTCCGCCAATGTGCTTGGTGGCCGAATGAACGACGATGTTGGCGCCGTGTTCGAGTGGTCGATTGAGGAAGGGCGAAAGCGCCGTGTTATCGATGATGAGTGGGATGCCGAGTTCTTTGGCGATCTTGCCGACTTCGGCGAAGGGGAAGATGTTGAGACGCGGGTTACCGAGGCCTTCACCGTAGAAGGCTTTGGTATTGGACTTAACGGCTTTACGGAAATTTTCTGGATCATCTCCATCAACAAAAGAAACTTCGATGCCGAGTTTGGGGAGGGTGTAGTGGAA
>CAIVVQ010000034.1 GCA_903909465.1 uncultured Opitutia bacterium
CACAACCTCCGCGATTTAGGAAATACGTTAGTCGTCGTTGAACATGATCGCTCGATGATGCTCGCCGCTGATCACCTCGTCGAAATGGGACCAGGTGCGGGTATCGATGGCGGACGTGTTATATTCGAAGGCACCACTCAAGCCTGCCAAGCGGATACACATTCACGCACCGGTGCGTATTTGTCGGGTCGAGCAAGCCTAGCCAAAATCATCTCCGTTAAGCCCACCGGAAAAGATTTTATTACCGTCAAAGAAGCCCGGGAAAATAATCTAAAAAATATCACCGCCAAATTCCCCATTGGAAACATCACTGCCGTCTGTGGTGTTTCGGGCTCAGGAAAAAGTACACTGGCACTCGACATCCTCGCTGCCACTGCGGCCCGTAAAATCAATGGCGCCAAAGTAGTCCCTGGTGTTAACGGCGGCATCGACGGATTAGAAAAAATCGTCTCGTTCACATCGGTTGACCAAGAACCCATTGGTCGCAGCCCGCGCTCCAATCCGGCCACGTTCACAGGCATCATGGATTTACTGCGAGAATTATGGGCCACCCTACCCTTATCTAAAGTCCGTGGCTACGGGCCCGGACGGTTCAGCTTCAATGTTCGCGGCGGACGCTGCGAAACCTGTGCGGGCGAAGGGTTCGTTGCCCTCGACATGCAATTCCTCGGTGAAGCGTTTGTGGAATGTCCGAGTTGCGTGGGTCAGCGCTTCAATCGTGAAACCTTAGAAGTTCGCTTCAAGGGTCTCAGCATTGCCGACGCCCTACAGCTATCAGTCAAAGAAGCCGCCGAAGTATTTAAGGCGCAGCCTCGACTCGCAGAAAAACTTCGCACGCTCGAAGAGGTCGGACTCGGCTACTTAAAACTCGGGCAAGCCGCGAACACCCTTTCGGGCGGAGAAGCCCAACGCTTAAAATTAGCAGCCGAACTCTCCCGTCGCGATCACGCAGGTCGACTTTATATTTTAGATGAACCCACCACTGGTCTGCATTGGGACGACATCGCCAAGCTCTTGAAATTATTGGGCCGATTGCGCGATGCCGGTGCGACGATTATCATTATCGAACACCACTCCGATGTGATCCTTGCCGCGGATTGGGTCTTAGAACTTGGTCCTGTCGGTGGCAACAAGGGCGGAGAACTTATATTCGCTGGCTTACCAGCAGACTTACTCAAAGCGAAAAACTCGCCCACCGGCAAGGCGCTCAGTGCTGAGTAAATTGATTCGCTAAAATTTCTGCGATTGCCTGCACCGATGCGATTTCTTCAGCGGTGAAATCGTATGGCTGCATTTTGCCGATGCCTAATACGCCTAACACCTTGCCATCCATTAAAATGGGCACTGCCAATGCTCCCTGCACATGGGTCTGACGGGCTACAGGTTTAGCCACACCGGTCTCATCGATTTGCAAATTACAAAGTTGCACGGGCTCTTGGCGTTCGGCCGCACAACCCGCAATTCCCTTACCGAAAGGAATGGTCTTAATTTTATCTAAGACAAATGGCGGAATGCCTTGGTGTGCGAGCAAGCCAAGCATACCAGTCGCTGCGTCGGTACGATGAATTGTACCCGTGACGCAGGAAAATTCCTGAAGGATCTCTGCCAGCACAGCCTGCCAATCGGGTGCGGACTTTTCTAATTCAGAAATTTGGATATCGGCGGCCATCTTTAGTTTGTGCCGCGAGCCAGTCGCTCCTTCAGCCAAACTAATGCGGTGGCCTCATCTTTAAATCCGCCGTCGAGTTGTACTTCGTAAGCCTCGTCTAAAATTTTCGTAAACCATGGTGCGGGTGCATGGCCTTGGGCGATGAGGTGACGGCCCAGCAGGATTTTCTTCGGCACGGATGCCGCGACATTCAAGGCATCGGCGCGTTCTTTCAGCCAAAGCCCTTGAGGGGATGCCTCGGTAAAGGCCTGCGGTCCGCGACCCTTTCGGTCTGCATTATCAATCCGAATTAAACGATCAATGCGTCCAACCTTATTCGCCAGACGACGCACGGCGCCATCGCCTGCCTTAACTTTAAATAATTCATGTGGCTGACCGTGCCAGCGAATGAGCGGCAGAATGGATTCAATTAATTTTGTCTCACGAGTGATTTGCGCCAGGAAGCGTTCGGCCATGGGCACGCTTTCCGCTTCATGTCCGTAGGCATGCAGTCGACCATCGGCCTCAACCTTCGTCGTGGTGGCTTTGCCTAAATCGTGAAGCAGAACAGAGAGACCTACGATTAAGTCTTCATCACGATCGCCGACACGCTCCAACGCAAAAGCATCCATGCACAATACGGTGTGTGTCCACACATCGCCTTCGGGATGCCACTGAGGATCTTGTGGTACATCGATCGTCGCAGCCAACTCCGGGAAGAATTTAATCCAACCACAGGCCCGCAGGAAATTAAGGCCGAGCGAGGGCTTCTTGCTGCGCAGAATAAATTTAGACCACTCCTCCATTAGGCGTTCGGTTGCTAGATGTTCAGGTGTGAGCGTTGAACAAAGCTTTATCGTTTCGGGGGCCACTGAGAATTCGAAGCGTGCGACGAATTGCATCGCGCGCAGCACGCGCAGTGGATCTTCCGAGAATTTATCGGAGACATGTCGTAAAACTTTAGCCTTCAGATCAGCCAATCCATTCCAAGGGTCGATGATTTCGCCGGTCTCCGGATTCCAGGCGATGGCATTGACCGTGAAGTCGCGGCGGGCGGCTGCATCTTTCGCCGTCATGGTGGGGTCGGCCTGAATCACGAAATCATTATGCCCCACTCCGGTGCGATTTTCGCGTCGGGGCACAGAAATATCAATGGGGAGGTCCTTTATTTTAGTAACACCGAAAGCTGCACCGACGGTGATGATGCCAAATTTTTTCTTCAGCGCGTTTTCAACTTCGCGCGAACCCAGGCCAAACACTTCGATATCTAAATCTTTCGGTGCATCCCCTAAAAGTGCATCGCGCACGCAACCGCCCACCAAGAACGGCCGGCCGCCGGCTTGACGCAAGAGCGCTAGGACCTCGGCCGCAGGGGCGAGGTCGTCGGCAAATGAAATTAAACTGGGTCTGATTTCGGGCACTGCGTTTTTATTACTCAGCAACTCGCCTGAAGCGAGAGGGTTTTATATTTTATAAATTCGTCGTGTAACCGTCCTTCAAAAGCCACGCCTTCGCGGTTTCACGCCGGTCACCTTGTAAAACGATGTGGCGATCTTCGAGTACACCGCCAGTACCGAGCGCGCGTTTTAAATCTTTCAACAATGCCTCGCGATAGCGGGCCTCTTGAGATTCGAGCCACAGGCCTTTAATCAAAGTCACTTCCTTACCGCCACGTCCCGAGCGCTCATACTGTAGAACGACCTTACCCCGTTTCGGCTTGGCGGGTGCAGCTGCTACGGGCTTGGGCGGTGGACCCGGTGGCAGGCCTTCGGCGGGCAATTTGTCGAAAGGGTTATCGCTCATGAGCCGCGGCCGCAGGTCCCCTCACCCGGTTTTCCACCCGTTAAAAGCAGGAGGGCTTTTTCATAAGAACGACGGCGCAGGTAATGATCCAGGTCGCTGGGTAAGCCCGATTCCGGCCCCGCAACTTCGGCATCCAGCACGCGAATTGACTCTAAAATAGAGGCTTTTCCACCACTTGGTGAGGTAAGGGCCTGAAGGGCTGAGATAATACGCTGTGTGCGTTCGGAATCCATTGTTAGTCAAATTGGCTGGATAAACCCTAAGGGGCAAGCCCCAGGGTGGTTTTCATAGTGGACAAAAGGCAGGGGAATTCCCTATACCCAACCTTCCTCTGGATGGATAGCTCAGTTGGTTAGAGCGCCTGCTTTACACGCAGGATGTCGTGGGTTCGAGTCCCTCTCCGTCCACCATTTTAACCCTCAACGCCATGTCGCAAACCAAGAAGAAGCATACGCTCTCTGCCCTCGTCGAAAACAAGTTCGGCGTCTTGGCTCGTGTGGCGGGTATGTTGTCGGGGCGTGGCTTCAATATCGAGACCCTGAATGTAGGTCCAACGCACAACCCTGCCTACTCTCGCATCACCGCGATTGTGGTGGCGGACGATGCCGCCCTGGATCGTTGCGTCAAAGCCCTCGACAAGCTCATCAACGTAATCACCGTCCGCGATTTCTCGCGTGAGGAAATCGACCACTTGGCCCGCGAACTCATTCTCTGCAAAGTGAAGTGCACTAAAAAGAATCGCACCGAAATTCTGGAAATTGCTACAATGTTCCGCGCCAAGGTTGTCGATGTCGCTCAAAACTCACTCATCATTGAGTTCACGGGTACCGTTACCAAAATCTCTGCTTTCCTCGATTTAGTTGCTCCCTTTGGCATTATCGATACCGCCCGCACCGGTGCGGTCGCTTTGCCTCGCGGACCCAAGAAGAAAACCAAATACTTTTTCCTAACTACCATGCCTGCAAAAGTGTACACAGATAAGGATGCCGATCTCGGTTTCCTAAAGAAAAAAACCCTCGCCGTTCTCGGCTTCGGCTCACAAGGCCACTCTCATGCGATGAACTTGCGTGACAGCGGACTCAACGTGATTGTCGGCCTTTACAAAGGCTCGAAGTCCGCCGAAGCAGCGAAGAAAAAGGGTTTTAAAGTCTACGAAACGGGCGAAGCCGTCCGTCGCGCAGACGTGATGCTCGTCGGCATTCCCGACATGAAGCAGGCCGACGTTTGGGAGAAGGATATCGCCCCTAACCTTGGCAAGGGCGGCAAGACTGTGCTCTTCATTCACGGTCTCTCCATTCACTACAAGCTCATCAAGCCCGGCAAGAACGTCGACATCGCCATGGTTGCTCCTAAGGGCCCAGGACACGTCGTTCGCGCTCAATACGTTGAAGGCAAAGGCGTCCCTGCCCTCATTGCGATTCAACAAGACATCTCGGGCAAGGCCACGAAGACCGCGCTCGCTTGGGCGAAAGGTATCGGCTCAACCCGCGCGGGCGTGATTAAGACTACCTTTAAGGACGAAGCTGAAACTGATTTGTTCGGCGAACAAGCCGTACTCTGCGGCGGTGCTTCCGAGCTCGTCAAAGTTGGTTTCGAAACCCTCGTCAAAGCTGGCTACCAGCCTGAGATGGCGTACTTCGAGTGCTTGCACGAATTGAAACTCATCGTCGACCTCATGGTTGAATCTGGCATCTCCGGCATGCGCTTCTCGATTTCTGAAACCGCGAAGTATGGCGACATCACCCGCGGACCTCGCGTGATCAACAAGTCATCCCGCAAGGCGATGGAAGAAATTCTCAAGGAAATCCAAGACGGCACTTTCACCAAGCAATGGGTGAAGGAGTACAAGGGTGGCCTAAAGAACTACAACAAGCTCCTCAAGAAGGGTGAAAACCACCCCATCGAGAAGACTGGCCAACGCCTCCGTTCGCTCATGCCTTGGGTGCAAAAGCGCAACATCAAGGGTGCTCAAGCTGAGTACACCACGAAGTAATTCGTTACTTTGTTTCTTGAAAAAGGCCGACACCTGTCGGCCTTTTTTATGCCTATTTGTAACCGACTGAAGGATTGCAGGATAATAAAAACACTCTAGTCGTAACTGCACCCCATGAAAATATCATCTACCCCCGATCATGTTCACACGGATGGATTCTTGGCGCGCCTCATGCGCGACCAGTTAAAGCTCTCCATCGCTTGTGCACTCTTTTTCGTCACTGCTCTCGTGGCCTTGCCGCTATTGAATTACTTCCAGCCCGAATACATGGCGCAACGCGTGGCGGGCTTCACGCTTTCGTGGCTCATCCTCGGCGTACTCTTCTTCCCCTTCGTTTGGATTATTTCTTATATTTTTATTAAACGCTCCATCGCGCTTGAAGAAGCGGAAGCCGCCGCTGCCAAGGACAGCCTTAAAAAATAAAACGTGAACTCCATCATGACTCCCCTTCTTGCGACGATAACCGATATCGACCCATGGATTGCTACCTGCTCATTGATAACAGTCGCCATAACCGTCGGCATGGGCTTCTGGTCCGCGGGTAAATCCAAGAGTGCGGGCGACTTCTTTGTGGCGGGTCGGTCCGTCTCCGTAGGCTGGAATGCCTCCGCGATTTCAGGCGAATACCTCTCGGCCGCCTCCTTCATGGGTGTTGCGGGCATGGTGATGCTCAATGGTTACGATGCGCTGTGGTATCCTGTTTGTTACGCCTGCGGTTATTTATTCCTCCTGCTTTTCATTGCCGGCCCACTCCGTCGCTTCGGTGCTTACACCATTCCTGATTTCGCCGAAGGCCGTTATGACTCGCCCGTTTTTCGTAAAATCGCGGTCTGCTTCGTGCTGTTCATCGGCTTCTTCTACACAATGCCGCAAATGAAAGGTGCGGGCACGACCCTCGCTTATATTTTCCCTGGTCTGCCTTATTGGGTCGGCGTCGCCGTGGTCGGTGCGGTTATCACGCTCAATGTATCGCTTGGCGGCATGAAGGGCATCACCCTCGTGCAAGCGTTTCAATATTGGCTAAAAGTTTTTGCGATTACTCTACCCATATTTATTTTAGCCTCAATCGTTGGCCAATACCAGGAACACCTTGATGCGAACAAAACGGCGTTCGAAAGCGCGGCAGCGAATTCGGCACAAGTAGAACGCAAGGCCTTACCCGAGAAAGCACCGAAAGATGAGCAATGGATTGCACCATTCGGCAGCCTAACCACCAAAGCCGTCGACACGGCTATCAAGAAAGCCAAAACGCCGGAAGAGAAAGCTGCACTTGAGGCAAACAAACGGCCCTACTCACTCCTCTATACTTACTCCTTAATCATCGCGCTGGTTTGTGGTACCGCTGGCCTGCCTCACATCCTCGTGCGCTTTTATACTAACCCCGATGGCGTGGCTGCAAAACGCACCACCATGTGGGTCATGATTCTCATCGGTGTCTTCTACGTCTTCCCTCCTGTTTACGGGGTGATTGGGCGTTCACTCACGCCTGAACTTTACAACGCTGTCGGAGCTAAAGGTACCGATAAAGTCGTACTCGAATTACCCACCCTGCTAGCAGGAAAAAATCATCCGCTTCTCGGATCCATTCTCTCGGGCATCACCTGTGCCGGCGCCTTCGCTGCATTCATGTCCACGTTCTCTGGTCTGCTCGTATCGATGTCCAGCGCACTCGCTCATGATATTTATGGCCGCATGTTAAAACCAAACTCTTCACCCGAGCAGCGTCTTAAAGCCTTCAAGTGGGCGGCTGTAATCATTGGCGTGGTCTCGGTCGGACTCGGCACCCAAGTCGAAAAACTCAACATCAACTATCTTGTTGGGCAGGCTTTTGCTATCGCGGCGGCAAGCTACTTCCCGCTTCTATTCATGAGCGTGTGGTGGCGCGGCATGACGATGCGCGGGGCAGCAACGGGTATGCTCGTCGGTGGTTTACTTGCCCTTAGTTCAATCTTCCTAACGACTCTTTCCGACGTCTATGCCGTGCAGACGCTAGCAGACTTCTGGGTCGAACATCCACTCGCGCGTATTCTTTGCGAGCAGCCTGCCATCTGGGCGGTACCACTTTCGATTACCCTGATGATTGTGGTATCAAAAGCCACTGCCCGCACCATTCCGAGCGACGTACGCATGAAGATGCTCGTCCTTCACGCCCCTGAGGCCCTGGGACTGAAGCAAGAGTACATCAAAGAGCATGAAGGCGTCGGCCACTGACGCTAATAGCCTGCCCAAGGGCTACAGATAATTGGCCCCGACCCCTCACTTGAAACTTGGAAGTCTCAAGCGGGCGGGCTTTGCTATCCATGTGAGCACACCGTCCAGCGATGAAGAAGCCCCCGGCTATCAATACGTCCAAGCCTTCGCTGTGCTCGTCTCAATTGTCGCCTGTGTGAGTGCCGCAGTCATGACCTACAAAGGCGGCTTGGTTTATTTAGATATCGCAAAGGATCCGTACGGTCGCGACCTCGTCGTCGGAGCGTGGGTAGGAATTCCCACGGCACTCGCGGGAGCAGTCAGCGCTTACCTTGGCGGACAAGGTCGCAAGTGGGACCTGCTGCACTATGCGGCAGCGTTAATGATTCTACTGAATTTACTCCTGCCGCTCGCCTGGATTATCATGGCCCTAATTGTATAAACGATGTCCAAGCCTCTTATCATCGTCACCCGCGGCAGCCCGCTTGCGTTACAACAAGCCAAGGATGCGGCGGTGCAATTGGAGACAAAATTAAAAGTCGCGACGGAAATTAAAATCCTCACTACCACCGGCGATCGCCAGGCTGCATGGTCGCTCGAAAAACAAGGCGGCAAAGGACTGTTCACCGCTGAACTCGAGCAAGCCCTTCTACGCGGCGAAGCCGACGTCGCCATTCACAGCGCGAAAGATTTACCGACGGAAATGCCAGCCGGCTTAGCCATCGCCGCTTGCTTGGCCCGCCAAGATGCACGCGACGTTTTAGTGCGACGCACGGAATGTAAAATTCCCAAAACCATTGCCACCGGAAGTCCTCGTCGACGGGCCCAAGGCGCTTTAATTTTCCCTCAAGCACAGTGGACTGAACTGCGCGGCAATGTGGACACGCGCCTAAAGAAAATCGCGCAAGGCGAAGCCGAGGCTTCTTACTTAGCCGCCTCGGGATTGAATCGCCTCGGAATAAAATCTTGGGACGGATTAATTTTTGAGCCCGTTGCGTTATCGCAAATGGTGCCCGCCGCGGGTCAAGGTGCCGTGGCCATTCAGTGTCGTTCGAGCGATGTCGCACGCTTCCAATCCGCTGGCTGTGCCACAACGAGCTTCTCCGTCGCCGTTGAGCGCCTCTTCCTCTCCAAGCTCGGCGAGGGCTGCCACACCGCCTTTGCCTGCTATCACGCTGACGGGAAAGTGCACCTCTACCGTGCCGACTTCAGCCGAAAAGACTTTGCTTTCACCGCAACCGATTTGACCTCGGCGTCTTCTCAGGCTGATTTTATTCTGACCCAATTAAATTTACGTTAATATGTCCAAACTCCCTTTACGCGATCGCCACATCGTCCTCACCCGCCCCGAGGGACGTGGGGCCGATTGGAAAGAGGCCTTAATGGAAGCCGGTGCCTCGGTCGCCGTTCTCCCACTCATCGAAATCTCTTTTGAACCCGACGCCATCATTCTCACCGAAGTACTCGATGGCATGGGAGAATACGATTGGCTCGTCTTTACCAGTCCCAATGGCGTCCGCGGTTTTTTTGATCGGTTCTTTGAACGCTTCGCAGACATCCGTTCAATCGGGGGCGTGAAAATTGCCTGCGTTGGACCCGCCACCGAAAAAGCGGTGCGCGCCTATCACCTCGAGCCCGATGTGGTGAGCGACCAAGCCGATGCCGTTTCCTTGGGTCGCAAAATCATGGGCTCACACGACGTGGAAAATCAAAAAATGCTCATGGCGACCGGCAATCTCAGTGCACCTGCTCTGGCTTCGATGTTATTAGATCAAGGCTTGGCCATCGTGGACGTCCTCAAAGTTTATTCGACCGAAGAAAAACCCGTCACCGAATCGCCCGAAGCCGCCGAGTTTCGCAATCGCGGAGCCGATGTGATTGTTTTCGCTAGTCCCTCCGCCGTCGAATCCTTCATGCACCAAGCCGCTTCGCTGCGTCCCGGTGCCGGAGCTCGCCAACCTAAAGCGATTGCGATCGGGCCCACCACGGCTGACGCTATGAAACGCACCGGTATTCCACTCGCCGCCGTGGCCACCGCACCCACCGCCAAAGCCATTCGCGATGCTGTCATCGCCGCCCTGCAGGAATGATTGGCGACATCACAGTTAAGGTTTGTGGTATCACGCGTGCAGCAGATGCAGCCTTAGCACTGGATCAAGGCGCAGATTTTATTGGCATCAATTGCTGGGCTGGCTCGCAACGATTCGTCGCACCCGAATTACGTAAAAACCTATTGCGCGAAATTCCTGAAACTAAACGGATAGCGGTGACGGTTAATCCGATCCTCAGCGATGTGATACAATTATTAGAGGAAGGGTTTGCCGCCGTGCAGATTCACTTTGATCCGCAAACGAAGGCCTGCGACATCGCAGCGATTGCCAAAAAGGTAGGCCCCGAAAAACTTTGGTTGGCCCCTAAAGTGGCCGATGGAGAAGCCTGGCCGCCTGAGCTGCTTAAGCTCGCGAACACTTTTCTACACGACGCTCACGCTAAGGATGCCTTCGGAGGAACTGGTAAAGTCTCCGACTGGAAACGGTTTCAAGCCCTCCAGAAATCCAATCCCGATAAAAATTGGGTACTTGCAGGCGGTCTTAGCCCAAAAAATATCGTCGAGGCAGTGAAGGCCGGAGCTTCTATTTTAGACCTAAATAGTGGGGTAGAAATTCTTCCCGGACTTAAGTCTGCTGAAAAACTGTCCGAAGTTAGGACCCTATTGCTCAATATTAAGCAATCGTAAGCGGACTTTGGCACCTGCCAGTCTTGGCATGGGCTGTGCATAAGTAGACTTGCTCAACCGAACACCTAAACTAACCTATAACACTACAACCATGAAGCTCGTCACCGCCATTATCAAACCCTTCAAACTCGAAGAAGTGAAGGATGCCCTCGCCGAAATCGGCATTGAGGGTATGACTGTTACCGAAGTTAAAGGCTTCGGTCGTCAAAAGGGTCACACTGAAATTTACCGTGGCTCTGAGTACACGGTTGATTTCTTGCCCAAGGTAAAAATCGAAGCTGCCGTCGCCGACGAGCAGGTCGAAAAAGCTATCGCCACCATTTCCAAGGCCGCTCACACCGGCAAGATTGGTGACGGCAAGATCTTCATCACTGCCCTCTCCGACGTCATCCGTATCCGTACGGGCGAACGCGGTGCTGCAGCGATCTAATCAAATAGGTCTAAGTTGAACGCAAAAGGGCGGCCG
>CAIVVQ010000035.1 GCA_903909465.1 uncultured Opitutia bacterium
GTGGCGTGGTGGTGGATGGTGCAACCCTCGCCGAGGGTAACATCGGCACCAATGAACGCATAGGCACCGACGGTGACGCCTTTGGCTAGCTTGGCACCATCTTCAATGATGGCGGTGGGATGAATTGCGGGGGCCATCCGAAATTAGCTTTGCGCAGGGGAGTCTGCGATCGTGAAGAGTAGTTCAGCAGATGAGACTGTTTCACCGTTCACGAGGCATTCACATTCAGCAGCGGCAATGCGACCGCGTACCTTGGTGAGCTTAGCGCGAATCTCTAAAGTGTCGCCAGGTGTGACCGCTTTACGGAATTTAACTTTATCGGCGCTCATGAAGAAGACCACCTTTGGAGCTTCATCGGTGGAAACGCGACCGAGCATGATTAAACCAGCGGCTTGGGCCATGGCTTCGATTTGAAGAACGCCGGGCATGACGGGTTGACCGGGGAAGTGACCTTGGAAGTAGGGTTCGTTGATGGTGACGTTTTTAATCGCGACCAAGGAATCTTCGGTGCGCTCGGTGACGCGATCGACCATTACGAAAGGATAACGGTGAGGCAGTGCGTTGAGGATTTGGCGGATGTCGAGGGCGGTGCCGCTAGGAGCGGTGGGTGCTTCGATTTTTTCGCGGGCAGAAGATTTTTTAACTTTAGAATCCTGCCACTGCTTACGCACAGCGGCGGCGAGACGCGAGTTGAGGGCGTGTCCAGGGCGGACGGCAATGATGTGAGCCTTGAGTCGAACGCCAGCGAGGACGATGTCTCCCACGATATCGAGAATCTTGTGGCGGACTAATTCGTCTTTGAAGCGCAGGGGCTCTTTGCTGACGACTTTATCACCTTTGAGAATGATAGCGGAATCGAGTGAGCCACCTTGGATGAGTCCTTTTTTAAGGAGCTCTTCGATGTCTTCGTAAATAGTGAACGTACGTGCCGGCGCGATTTGCGCCTCGTAGGTATCGGGATCGATATCGATGGTAAGGTGTTGCGTGTGGATGCCGCGATCGTCGGCCGAAGTGCAGGTGATGCGCAGTCCGTCGAAGGGCAGGGCGATGATGGAGCGGCTGCCTTCGTTGATGGTGATCGGGTGAGTAAGCGTGAAGACCTCGCGGGTGTCGGATTGTTCGACGATGCCAGCTTGGTGAATGAGGGTGGTGAAGGGGCGAGCGGAACCATCGACGATGGGGGGCTCGGAGGCGTCGAGTTCGACGATGGCATTATCCACGGCCATACCGCTGAGGGCGGAAAGTACGTGTTCAATCGTGTGTAGCTTAACAGCGTCGGAAGTAACAGTGGTCTTGCGTTCGAGTTCGGTGACCATTTCGGACACGGGTCGAATCTCGGGTTTACCAAAGAGGTCGGTACGGCGGAAGACGATGCCCGTATTGGGGGCGCCAGGCTTAATGGTCAGTGTAACTTCCTGACCAGTGTGGAGGGCCTTACCTTTTACGGAGGCCTCTTTGCCTATGGTGCGCTGTTTCATGCGTTTATATAGTTATTCACAGGTAAATCGGGGTGTAAAGGTATTGTTTAGGGGGTGGTAGGGGCACGACTGCGTCGTGCACGATACAAGGGGCGTCGGACGGCGCGGAGCGCCGTCCCTACCCGAGGCAGAGGGGCTCACGTAGTGATGCCACTACCTGAAATACATCGGACGCCGCCGAGCACCGTCCCCGCCCGATGTGAGAATAGAGTGTCGATGGAGGTTCGTAAGTTAATCAGCGAACGGGCACGACGCAGTCGTGCCCCTACCAAAAATGCAGCGGACGGCGCGGAGCGTCGTCCCTACCCAACACACAGAAGTGCAATTTTCAGTTGTTCACACGGGGGTGCGACTCCTTGACAGTTTGCGATGGAGGTAAATCGTTTTGGCGTGCTCCTGGTCATCGATAATTACGATTCGTTCACCTACAATCTGGTCCAATATTTTGGTCAGCTTGGGGTGGAGCAGAAAGTTTTTCGAAACGACCAAATCACCGTCGAGCAAGCGTTGGCGTTGAATCCTGATCGCGTGATGATTTCCCCCGGGCCATGTTCGCCGGTGGAGGCAGGAGTTTCGTGCGAGATGATTAAGGCCTTTGCGGGCAAGAAACCTTTGTTGGGTGTTTGCTTGGGTCACCAGGCGATTGGTCACGTGTTTGGCGGACGCGTGATTCGCGCCCCGAATTTAATGCACGGGAAAACCTCACCCGTGTTTCATAATAACACCGATTTATTTCAGGGTTTGCCGAATCCATTTAATGCCACGCGTTACCACTCGTTGGTCGTGGAGCGGGAGACTTTTCCGAAATGTTTAGAAATCACGGCGTGGACTGAAGATAACCTGGTTATGGGCTTACGGCACCGTGAATTACCGATTTGGGGAGTGCAGTTCCATCCGGAGTCCTTCGCCACGCAAAATGGCTTGGATTTACTGGCTAATTTCTTGCGACTCTAACCGATGTTTTGTCCCCGTTGTAATCACGAAGACACGAAAGTTTTGGAGACGCGTCTCGGGAAGGGGAATCACTCGATTCGCCGTCGACGGGAATGCTTGGCCTGCTCGCATCGCTTTAGCACGGTCGAAGAAATTATTCGTGAAGGTTTAGTCGTGGTGAAGCGCAACGGAGCGCGTGAAGAATTCAATGTCCCGAAACTCACGTCGGGTATTCGTAAGGCCACGGATAAACGTCCAGTGGAAATGGAACGAATCAATTTAATGATTTCGGAAATCGTCGAGGCGCTACAAAATCGTTTTGAGGACGAAGTGCCATCAAGTGCGATCGGCGAAGAAATCATGAAGCAATTGCAAAGCGTCGATCAGATTGCCTATGTGCGTTACGCGAGTGTCTATAAAGAATTCCGCGACATCGATGAACTCGCGAAGGCCATTGAACAATTACGTAAAGGAGGAAAATCGTCATGACCGCAGCGACGCCGGTGCGGATGAGTCGACTGCGCACGCTCAATGCGATGCTCTCGGGTTTGGTGGGAAGCGGTCCGCACTTACGACGCGATGTGGATGCGGTTGTGCAAATGTTTGAGGCCGATGAACAATCGTCGGTCGGACTCGATGCGGATGCGTTGGCCGGAGCGGCGACTCAGATGCTGAAGTTGTTATCACCCGACCAAGTTTTGCCTGCGATTGCGGTGTTGGATCATCGCGAAGACACCTTTGAGCCATTGTGGGCCTCGGATCGACTCGCGGAGGCCTTGGAGCAAGTGGGGGAGGCTCAGGATGTCTTATTGTGGGTGGTGGGCCTCCATGATCAATTCTTGTCGGGCAGTAAGGCCCGTTCGGCAAAGAGCCGACAGGCTTACGATGAGGCGGTGGAAGTGGTGAACGCTTTGGCGGCTCGCCTCCAAGGGCGCCGTCGGATTACCGTGGTCGTACTCTGATTATAAGTATGAGTAAGACCCTCTTCCAGAAAATCGCTGACAAAGAAATTCCAGCGAAGTTGATTCATGAAGATGAATTCTGCGTGGCATTTTATGATATCGCACCGCAGGCCCCCGTACATGTTTTGATCGTGCCGCGGAAAGCGATTGCACGCATTGCGGAAGCGGGTGTGGAAGATCAGGCATTGTTGGGACATTTACTTTTGGTCGCGCAGAAAGTCGCCAAGCAACTCGGACTCGCGAAAGGTTTTCGCTTGGTGATTAACAACGGACCCGACGGTGGAGAATCAGTGCCACACTTGCATGTGCATTTACTCGGAGGGCGGGCCTTAGGTTGGCCGCCAGGATAAGCGATGGCTTTAGAAGAACCTTGTTTGGTGATTGATGCCACCGCGCGTGTGGGTTTGCGCGTGGGTGTCTTGCAGGGCGGCCGATGGAAGAGTCAGCTGGAGTCGCCCGAAGGCGCCTTGGAGGCTACCAGTGGGTGCGTGGGAGAAGTTTTAAAGTCCGCCGGCATACAATTGGCGGAGGTGCAATCTTTTGCCCTTAATATTGGCCCAGGATCGATGTTGGGTATTCGTGTGGCTGCGTTAACGGTGCGTGCATGGTCGGCACTCAAACCACGGCCAATTTATGTTTGGGAGTCGTTGGTCGCATTGGCCACGGTCGCATTGGAACGCGGACAGAAGCCACCGTTCGTCGTGGTTGCTGAATCGCGCTTGAAGCGCTGGAATGTACTCGAAGTAAACGCACTTAAAGAGTTTTCAACTGTCGCCGAATGTGAGGTCGAGCAAGTGAAGCAGAAAGTTTTACCTATCTTGGCGCTCTCGGATGAGGCCATCAAGGTTTTCCCTGGAGCGGCGAAGCTAGCGGACCCTTGGGCCGATTTGCCTAAGTATTTTTCGGATGGTAAATTATTA
>CAIVVQ010000036.1 GCA_903909465.1 uncultured Opitutia bacterium
CCCGGAAGACTTTGCAGTCTGCATGTAGCGCTTCTTGCTGGACGGACCAGCGAGCGGGCGCCGACATCGGGATTTACTTAGTCTTCAGTTTTTGACCGATGCGAAGCTTGGTCGCATCAGTTACTTCAGGATTTAAATCTTGGAGAGCCTTGAGGGAGATACCGGCTTTCTTAGCGATGGCACTGAGGTTGTCGCCATTAGCAACCGTGTATACGCCAGGACCAGCAGCGGCCGAACCCTTAGCAGCGGCCGAACCCTTAGCCGAGGCAGGAGCGCCAGCTTTGGATTTTACAGCAGCTTGAAGTTGAGCAATCGATTCACCAATCTTGGTGTTGTTGGTTTCGGTATTCGTTTTGAATTCAGCGAAGGTTGACTGCAGGGCTGAAACTTCAGCGGCATTTGCCTTAGAGGCAACTTGGCCACTGACTTCTGCAACAGCAGAGGCGGCGTCTTGACTTGCTTTTTGTGCATCGGCGGCAGCGTTCTTTGCCTTGAGGGCAAGAACGAGACCGGCGGCGCCCAGGGCGAAGCCTACGATTCCCACGATGAGGGGAAGCTTTGATTCAGATGAGGAGGATGAGATGCTGTCGTTTTCCATGTTATTAGTAGAGGATTATGCGGGTTAGAACGGTTTGAGATTAGCGGATTGACACTAACGGCAATACTAAATCTCTATCAACCTTCAGGTTTCGGGCGGTAGCGCAGTCTGGCTAGCGCATCTGCTTTGGGAGCAGAGGGTCGTGGGTTCGAATCCCACCCGCCCGACCACCTGACGATTTTACCCTAAATTAACAATTTAGGCGTAAGATAGCGTGTGCCCGTCTTTAATCACGGTGACGTGATTTGCCTTGCCCGCCTGGGTGGAAGCCTCGGTTCGGCCAACAATTTTGGCGTCTAATCCAAGTCCGGCGGCGATAGCGAGGACAGCCCCAGTTTGGGATGGATCGACATAAACCTCTAGGCGGTGACCCATGTTATATACCTGGTGCATTTCCTTGGGATCGGTACCGCTGACCTTGGCTAACTCGGCAAAAACAGGGGGGGCTGTGAATAAGTTTTCCTTAATGAAATGAACTCCAGACCCGAAACGGCGGCATTTTACCTGTCCGCCACCCGAGCAATGGATGAGGCCTTTGACTGCTTCGAGGCCGAGTTCCTTAATTAATTGAATAACAAATGGTGCGTAAGTGCGTGTGGGCGAAAGCAGCGCTTGGCCGACAGACATTTTAGAACCGGGCAGGGGAGAGTCGAGTCGGTGAGGCCCGCAATAAGCGAGATCTGCTGGCATCGCGCGATCAAATGTCTCGGGATATTTTTCGGCGTAGTACTTAGAGAGTAATTCGTGGCGTGCGCTGGTTAAGCCGTTGGAGCCGATGCCGCTGTTTTCAACGGACTCGTATTTGCTGCGTCCGTGTGAGGCGATCCCGACGATAGCGAGCCCGGGTACAATGCGAGTGGCATCGACGACGGAGGTTCGTTTCAGAATCGCCGTCGCAGTGGAATCAACCGTGAGCGTAGGAGTGAGGTCGCCGACGTCGGCAGTTTCACCGCCACCGGAGCGAATACCGAAACCATTATCACGCAGCATGCCTAAAACTTCTTCAGTGCCTTCGATGAGTTGCGCGAGGATTTCGCCAGGGATGGATTTCGCGTTACGATTAATCGTCGAAGAAAGAATCACACCATCCGTGACGCCGACGCATAAGAGGTCGTCGATATTCATCACGATGCTATCTTGTGCGATACCACGGAAGACGCGCGCGTCACCCGTTTCCTTCCACCATAGATAGGCTAAAAGTGCTTTGGTGCCGGAACCATCGGAGTGCGTAACCACGCAGCGAGAGCTGTCGCCCGTCAGGTGATCGGGCGTGATTTTACAGAAGGCACCTGGGAAAAGTCCGCGATCCAGTTTGTCGACGGCGGCGTGCACTTCATTTTTTGAAGCGGAAACACCGCGGGCGGCGTAGCGACCGGAGTCGGGGGAGGGCTTGCTTTCGTGCGCCATAACTCTTGTCTACCTATCTCGTTTGCAGCGACGGGGTCAACGCACATCTCCAGTGAACCACCAATCTACTGAAACTAAAGGCACGCGGGTGTTTCGATTCCGCACCTGGGCGATTGCGATTTCGTCGTTGGTGCTCGTTGCGGCAGCGGGCTTGGTTATTTGGTCAGCCCCTATTTATAAATTATCGCAACAGTGGGAAACGGCGCAGGTGACCAAAAACATTTCGGCAATGGAGGACTTATATTGTTGGGATGGGGTCGATGCGGAGTCCCGTCGCTTAATGCATATATTATTTTTACAGGAGTTCGAGTACCCGCTCAAAAGTGTGCGGGTGGTTCGTTTTCACGATGAGGGAGTAAGTGAGCGGTCGCGCCTTAACCTTGAGCCAGTCGCACAGCTCAATGTCGTTTTTGATAACCCCGAGCATTTTCAGGTGAGCTTCATGATTGGCCGGACGGCAGCCGGGACCTGTAAGTTGGCAATAATGGTGCCCAAACTGTGACGGATTCTTGACACGGGCTTGGGCTCGCTCACTTTCCGATTTCCACACACCTATGGCTGATAAGAACGACAAGCGCCCCGAAAGCGTAACTGGTAAATTCTATGTAGACTCGCAGTGCATCGATTGCGACCTCTGCCGCGAGACCGCACCGAAGAACTTTACCCGTCAAGACGACGGCGGTTACTCTTACGTTTTCAAGCAGCCTGAGGGTCAGGAAGAAATCGATAAGTGCATGGAAGCCCTCGAAGGTTGCCCAGTCGATGCCATCGGCAAAGACGGCGACGCGTAAGCGGACTTTATATTTTAGATAAATGAGCCCCGGTCTTCGGGGCTCATTTGTTTTGGAGTGGTTCGCCTCGACCTCTGGGCGGGTCGCGGCAAAGTATGATCATGAGCGTAAAAATTTCCTGCGAATATTTGGGCGACTTGCGCGTGCAGGCCACGCACGGCCCCTCGGGCACAAAATTGATTACCGATGCACCCGTGGATAATCACGGCAAGGGCGCTTCGTTTTCCCCGACCGATCTGGCAACGACGGCCCTGGCCACGTGTGATATGACGATTCTCGGCATTCAGGCGCGCAGCTTGGAAATGGATTTCAAGGGCATGAAGATCGAAATCGAAAAACACATGACGGCCACGGCGCCTCGTCGGATCGCGAAGCTCGACGTGCAAATTCAAATGCCCAAAAGCATACCCGAAGAATTGCGCCCGCGTTTAATCCGTGCCGCCGAAGCGTGCCCCGTGAAGCAATCACTCCACCCCGACGTAGAAATTAATTTGGTTTGGAATTGGGCGTAATGCGTTAGCTTAAGCTTTATAATTCGTTATAGAAATTGTAATTGAAGTGCGGCTGCGTCGCTTGACCCGCAATCGGGGCACGACTCAAATAGGCCGATGCAAACGCTGCCCCAGTTGCTAAGGAACTTATTTCTAGTCTTTAGCCTATCGACGATGGCTTGGGCACAGCAATCACCTGAGGCGCAGGCCTTATCAGATCAGCGTAAGAATTTACAAGGGGCGTTCTCGGTTTGTAATTCTAAAATTTATCCCAATCCAGATAAGGCGCCGATTGATGCACACGCTGCCTTGGAACGCGTGGCAAAGCAGATTAAAGACTTGAGGGCCCGGGTTCTCGAACTTGAAAGCGGCCACTGCAATATCTGGTATTCAGAAAGTTATTGGGCGCGCACTTACTGGAGTTCAAGTTTAGGAGGACGTTATTTGGTTGAGAAGCTCCGCACCGCAATGGGTGCCCTGTCTACTCTGGTCGCCTCGGAGTCTGGCCCATTTACTCGGCCGGATCTCAATGCACTGCAAAAAGTTTTAGATGGATGCCGAACCTGCCTGGAGATTGACCGTGAATTGGAGATAGCCGCTAAGAGCTATTCGACTCAGCGCGTCTACTATGTACCAGTCAACACGGTGCAGCAGCGACGTGCGCCTTACACGGATGGTACGACGTCGAGTTTTTAGTTTAGCTTAATCAGTGACTGCAACCGCAGCCGCCGTTGCCGCAACCACCGGAACTTTTTTCGGTCTTTTCTTCGGAGCTGCAGCAGCCGCCTTCGGAAGATTCGGTATCGGAGCAGCCGCAACCACCGCTCTTAGCGCCACCGCCACCGCAACAGCCGCCAGCTTGGTGGGGATGTCCGTGAGCGAGCTCAGTTAATTCAGCGGCACGTACGGCGACGACTTTGACGTCGAAGTATAAAGTTTTTCCAGCGAGCTCGTGATTGCCGTCGAGCACCGCTTCTTTGTCGTCCACATGACGGATCACGAGGACGCGCATGCCCAAATTAGTTTCGGCGTGAAAGCGCATTCCGATTTCAACTTTGTTAGCGCCGAAGCGATCCAGCGGAACGCGTTGAATCAGTTTATCGCTGTACTCGCCGTAACCAAGGGCAGCGGGAACGACAACGGATTTGCTTTCGCCGGCCTTTAGGCCTTCGACACCTTGTTCGAGTCCAGGGATGATGTTGCTCGCACCATGTAAATATTCCATCGGCTCTTGGCCCACTGACGTGTCGAGCACGGTTCCCTTTTCGTCTTTCAAGGTGTATTCGATGCTAACAACGGTTTCTTTAGAGGCGCGCATGGATATAAGAGAGAATTAAAGAAGGCGAAGTCGGGCAGTCAGCGCAACCACACTTTTCAAAACTTTTTGCCTGAGATTACTCAGCGGCCGGCTCAGTATCCCCGAGTTCCTTAGCGTTTCGACGGCGAGTAATTTTTGCCATCTCCAAACTGGTCTTCGCTTGAACGTCGATAGTCTCACCTTGGGAGAGTTGGCGTTCCAGGGCCAGCCGGTCGCCTTCGCTGATCAACTTATCCGCATTATTGTAAACGCGCGACTGCAGGGACCCCAGCGTTGAATTGTAGGATTCGACCGCTTGGTTTAATTTCTTCCCGGTGTTCTCGAAATGTTCACTCGCGACGCGTAGGCCCTCGAATATTTTCTCGGCGAGCTCGACGACTTTTTCCGCCCGCTTCTCAACATCCACGCGATCCCATGAGTGTGAAATGGTCCGAAGAATGGAGAGGAGCGTGGTGGGTGTGGCGATGACTACTTTTTCCCCCCAGGCAGTCTCAATCAATTCGGGGTCGATTTGTAGCGCCGCGCTAAAGAGCGCCTCGCTGGGTAAAAATAAAACCACAAATTCCGGCGCAGGCTTATACTGATTCCAATATTCTTTTTCTCCCAAGCGCTTGGCGTGCTCACGAATTTTAGCAGCGAACTGAATCATCAGTTGGTCGCGTTCCGCGTCGGTTGTCGCGTGGGTTGCCTCAATATAATTTTTTGTCGGCGCTTTGGCGTCGATGATGATTTGCCTCCCGCCGATTAGCTTAACCACCATGTCGGGGCGCTGATTGCCTTCCTCGTTGGTGCGCGACTCTTGCGTCACGAAATCAACGTGCGGGAGCATGCCCGTGAGCTCAGCGACACGATTCAACTGCAACTCTCCCCAGCTGCCTTGCTTATTCGTCGACGTCATCGCCGCCGCCAACTTGCGCGCTTCTTCCGCCACTTTTTCTGAGCGCTCGTTGTTGGTGGTTATCGAGCCCTTGAGTTCGTTGTTCGTGCGATTAAGTTCTTCGAGCTGAGTTTTAAACGGCGCGAATTTTTGTTCGGCCATGCCGATAAAGTCGGTGCGACTCTGGGTTATTTGTGCTTGGGCGGCGCTAGCAAAAGCATCCTTCATCCGCGCCTCGAGCTGGGTAAAAGATTCGCGGGTTTGCTCGAGGGTGCGCTCAGCGGAGGCCCGTGCTTCATTGGCTGCCGCTAAATTATTCTCCGCGGCGCTGGCGCGTTCTTGGGCGGCGTTTCGTTCTTTTTCTAAAATTGTGCGCTCATCTTTACGACGCTTCTCCGATTCATCCAGGCGAACCTTGGCGGCAATCAATTCTTGCTGAGCGGCTGAGTTGTTTTGGGCTGGCGATGATTTGCGACCAGTTAAATAGGCTACGGCTGCAAGCGATGCGGCTAAAAGAATGTAGAGGGAGATTTCCATTAGGGGTGTAGTTTAAATATAATAACTCGCCCGACCCCGCAATAGGGATCCGGTCAGCGCGGGTCGGCTTCGATAGCGATCGCGTTGCCCATATTCCATGATGCTTCATAAGCCGTAACGTAATCGGGCGTTGACCAGGCGGGCATGGCCGCTTCGCCGCCGAGGCCAGCAAGAAAGCCGTAGCGAATGCCGTGAGAAAGTCGGCGGCGCTTGGGGTTGGCGTGCTTCTCCGCCCAGGCTTCCGCGAGTAACTCGGCGCCTTCTAGCTCGGGATTTTTTTCCTTACTGACGGACCGGCCGACTTGCCAGGCGATGACGTTGGCGAATTTAAGGTCGGTTGTCTTGCGCGATTCGGGAATGGATGGAAGGACTGAGCCCTGCTTACCTAATTCAACTCCATCGCGGATGGTGAGCATGATGTCGACCTGCCAGCGCTCTTCGACCGAGAGGAGCCCAAAATCAAAATCCGGATCATCCGCTGCCGTGTCCTTCAATACAGTGCGGGCATATTCGCGCCACTTTTGCAGCCAAGTGTCCCACTGCGTGCTGCCGCGTATCGGAGGCTTCCCGAGCCATTCAGGGATATCTTCGCGCATGGGTTATGAGATGAGATTAATAGGGAAGGGGGCAACAAAAGCAAGTAAAAGGTGAAATAATGTTCACTACTTGGCGGTCTGGGTGGGGATTCCTGCCCGCCCTGTCTGCAAATATTTTCCATCGAACTATTAGGGCGGGGTGGTGTTATGAATGTACCCCATATTCTTGTGAATTCCTTTTCTAAAATTTCCCCAAAAACGACAGCCCTGAGTTTAATCATGTTAACGACGGCGAGCTTCGCATTGCCGATCGCGGCCCGCGCTCAATCGGAAGGAACTCCGGCGGTGGTGAGCGGCGTTGCGGCAGCCACGCCAGTGAGCGGTTTATCAGCGACCGAGAAAGTCGGACCCATGTCACTGCGCGACGTCGATGTCGGCGCGATTATCGATCTCATGCAAAAGTGGACGGGCAAGATCGTACTCCGCCCGCAGGCATTGCCCGCCAATCTTTACACACTCAATTTACCCATCGCCGCGCGTAGTGATGCGCTGCTCGCGATTGAGACCCTGCTGAACTTAAACGGCATCTCGGTGATTCAGCAGGGAGATAAGTTTTTAAAAGTCGTCCCTAATAATGTCGCACGCAGTGAGTCGCCTTCATTGATTACCGAAAGTGCACTGAGCATGCCGGCGAGCGGACGAATCGCTTCTAAGATTTTCGTTTTGAAACACGCGAACGGCCAAGAGGTCGTTGCTCAAGTAGCGGGAATGTTGAACGCATCCCTGGCGACTCCGCCCGTTTACTTCTCGCGCAATAATGCAATCCTGGTGACCGATTCGATTTCTAATCTACAGAAGATTGAAAGCCTGCTGAATCAGCTCGACCGCCCGCAGCTCGACGTGATCACGACCAAGATGTACATTCTAAAGAATGCGATTGCGACGGACTTGGTGAACAAATTAACGGCATTGCTTCGCACGCCTTCGCGCGAAGCGGGTGCACCTTTCCGCTTGAGCACGGGCACAAGTTTTACCGCCGATGAGCGCACGAATCGCGTCATCTTAATGGGCTCGCCGGATCAGCACGCGTTCTTCGACAACCTCATCGAGGCCCTCGATGCGAATTCAGATCCCAATACCAAGACCGACGTTATTTTTCTCCGCCATGCCAATGCCACTGAAGTTGCCACGCTGCTCACGCAACTCGTGACGGGTCAAACCAAGGCAGTGACAGCGACAACGGGAACGCGTTCCACTGCTGGTGCTAATCGCGCGACTGCACCCGCGGCAACTAATGCAGCGGCAGCAAATAATGCTAAGACCTCCGATCAAAATGGTGCGGACGAATTCAGCAGCATGACGACAGTTTTGGCTGATGTGCGTAGTAATTCGATTGTGGTATCAGGCACGAAGGATGACTTACGCTTATTGCGCGAACTCATCGACAAGGTGGACGTCGTTCTGCCGCAAGTACGCGTCGAAGTTGTTATTGCCGAAGTCACCTTAACCGATACCGACACGAGCGGCATCAGCGCTCTTGGCCTGCAAGTTGCCAACGGTAAACTCACCGGTATCAGCGGTGCCTTCCCTGGTGGTACCTTAAGCAATGATGGTACAGCCGGCTTTGCGAATTTGATGGCTGGGAATGATTTGTCGGGCGTGATCGGGCTCACCACCACACCCACCAAGAATGATACACACATTCTTTCGGTGCCCACCATCACCACCACACATAATAAAGAAGCCACTATCTTTGTCGGCGAATCGCGCCCGGTGGTTACGGGCAGTCAATCCACTGCGAGCGGAACTTCCGGCTTCGTCACCAGCTCCACGGTTTCACAGCGCGACATCGGAATTAACCTGAAGGTCTTGCCCTTGATTGGCAAAGACGGCTCGGTGCAATTGCAAATCACCCAACAAGTAGAAGACGTTTTAGGCGAAGTGAAATTAGACGGAAATGATCAGCCTGTGATTGGCCGTCGTTCGACCGATTCATTCGTAAGTGCGATGAGCGGAGAAATCATCGTGCTCGGCGGATTGCAACGCACACAGGACACGGTGACCGCTAATCGCCTGGGTCCTATCCCGATTATTGGCGATTGGCTCGGTTCATCTACTAAATCAAAGACGCGCACCGAACTCGTCATCTTAATGCGTCCGTACGTCCTGAACAATTCTGCGGTGGATAATATCAATGCACTCAACCGCATTGATGCGACGCCTATCAAGGATGAGGTGCGAAAGATAATTGATGTGGCCCCAGCGGCGGCGCCGACTGCACCGGCTAAACCTTAATGACTACTTTAGCCGATAGGCACGGTTTGCCCTCGGTGTTATTGCAACGCCTGAGTCCGGAGGCGCTGCAGTCAATCGTGGAGGCTTCGCGCGAACAGCGGTTCAAGCTCCTCGCCTCACAATTAAATTTGACGGAGTCGGCACTGCTGGGAGAACTCGCAAGTGCGACTGGCCTCACCGTGCTCGATGAACCGGCGGTGGATTTGCAAGGCACGAAAATTTTACCGGCTCGCTTAGCGACCGAGGCACAAGTGGTGCCAGTTCTATTACCGGGCGCACAAGAAGGTCGACTGGCCTTGGTTTCGTCTTTGCCGCCCGATTTAGAAACGGCCGATTGGGTCGCCACCTTCACGGACCAACGTCCGCAGTGGTACTTGGCCGCACCCGAACGCGTCGCGCAAATCATCACCGAAAATTACGGTGTGGGCGGTGGCAGTCTCGATGATGAAGGTACCGATTTACCTGAATTACAGAATGCACAGACCGACGTGGAAGCGGATGCTGATGCGGCAGTGGTGCGATTCGTTACCGATATTTTATCGCAGGCGGTTACCGAAGGGGCGACGGACGTTCACTTCGAGCCCCAAGAGGGCAACTTACGCATTCGCTATCGCGTGGACGGTATTTTAATCCCCGTCCCGCTGCCCGAGAACCTCGCCCGCTTCCAAGACGCTATTATTTCACGCCTAAAAATCATGGCGCGATTAAATATTTCGGAGCGTCGCCTGCCGCAAGATGGACGAATCAATTTTCGCGACGGGAAAAATGTTTTAGATATTCGGGTTTCAACGATTCCTACGATTTACGCCGAATCAGTTTCGCTGCGTCTTTTGAATCAGCGCAAAGAAGCCTATGACATGAATCGCATTGGCATGTCGCCCGATGAGCAGGCCTCTATTCGCAAAGTTTTAGATTACCCACACGGAATTATTTTAGTCACCGGCCCGACGGGCTCGGGTAAGTCCACGACGTTGAACGCCTTCTTGCGCGAAATTAATTCGCCCGACTTACGCATCGTGACCATTGAGGACCCGATTGAATATGAAGTGCCTGGAGCAAATCAGGTCCAGACGAAGGCGGAGATTGGATTAACTTTTGCGAATGCATTACGCAGCACACTGCGTCAGGATCCCGACGTCATCATGGTTGGGGAAATTCGCGACTTAGAGACCGCCGAAATTTCCATTCGCGCCTCGCTCACTGGCCACTTGGTCTTCTCGACGTTGCACACTAACGATGCACCTGGAGCGATTACTCGTTTAGTGGATATGGGCGTAGAGCCATTCTTGGTCGGTTCCGCCGTGGAGCTGGTGATTGCGCAACGTCTGGTCCGTCGACTCTGTACGGATTGCGCGAAGTCCGTGCCGATTAATCGTGAGCGTTTAATCCCGGCCCTGGAATCACTGGGCATGGGTGAAAGTAATTTGGCCGGCGTCACTTCGCTACGCGAACCTGTGGGCTGTCGCCGCTGTCGCAACACGGGTTACCGCGGACGGGTGGGCGTTTTCGAAATTTTCCACCCGAAGCCGCTGCATGATTTAATTATTAAACGCGTCAGCAATCGCGAGCTCACCGAGCGGGCGATTGAGAATGGCATGCGACCACTTGCGGAAGCGGGCTGGGAGAAGGTCGTCGCTGGCCACACGACGATTGATGAGTTGATCCGAAACTTAAGCGCCAACGAATAAGCGCGATGCCATCGTTTACATACAAGGCGCGCGATGCACAGGGGGTCGTTACGGACGGTACGCTTGATGCGCCCAGCCGTCGCGAGGCCTTACGTCGATTGCAATCACGGGGACTGCATCCATTGAAGATGGATGAGGTCGGCGGAGCCGCGCGTGACTCCGAGGGCAAAAAAGATTCTAAGCGCGACCGAGAGTCAGAGCCAACCGCAGCCGAATGTTTACCTTTTTTAGAATCGATGGCCGACTTAGTTCGCAGTGGAATGTCGGCCGGTGAATCGCTGCGTCTGCTTTCACTTCGACTCCAAAAATCTCGCCTACGTAATTTGTGTGCGGGCATTTGGGCTAAGCTGGGCGAAGGCCAAAGCCTTTCGGCGGCGATGGGTGCGTACCCCGCGGTCTTCGACGGTCAGACGATCAATTTAATTTCGGCAGGTGAAGCCACGGGCAATGTGCGCGACGTGTTAGAGCGTTTGATTACGCACTTTACGGAGCAAGCGGAGTTTCGACGTAAGTTAGTCGCGGCGATGGCTTATCCCATTTTCATTTGTTTCATCGCCATCGGCGTCGTGATTTTTTTCGTCCTGTATTTATTACCGCGCCTGCAAGTTTTGCTGACCTCGCTTGGCGGCAAGTTGCCACTCTCGACAAAGCTACTGATTGGGTTTGCGGATGTGTTTGTCGTGGTGGGGCCGATTTTCTTAGTGGCGGTGGCGATTGCGACCGTTGCCATTTATCAATGGCGCAAGAAAGAAGCCGGCAAAGTAGCATCGGACGGCTTGTTGCTAAAGGTTCCGATTGCGGGCCCGTTTGTGATGCGCGTTTCGGTTCTTAACTTCTGTCACACCCTGGCGGTCTTATTGGAAAACGGTATTACGACTGCCGAAGCTTTGCGCTTAGCTGAGAAGACAGCACCGAATCGGGCGATGCGCGCACAGATGCGTGAGGCGACAGATCGAGTTTTGGAAGGGGAGAGTTTGTCGCGTGCGTTAGCGCGTACCGGATATTTTCCGCGTTTACTTTTAGATCGAGTCGCCGTGGCGGAGCAGACGGGGAATTTAGCACCGGGCTTGCGTGACATTGCGCGTTCGTATCGGGCCGAGCTGGACCGTTGGCTTGGCGCACTTTCGCAAACGATTTCCGCGAGCGTCTTAATCGCGGCGTTCTCATTCGTCGCCTTCATTGCTTTCGCAATTGTGGCCGCCGTCTTCGAGGTTAGCTCAAGCTTCCGCTTTTAAGCGGAAATTATTTAGCGCCGTTGAGTTCAATGGCACTCATCTGAACGGTCATACTTACGGTACCAGAGTTGCCGCGATCGGATTGCAACGAGAGCGAGCTGATGGAAAGGTAGGGCGCACGCGGCTGGATGCTTTCGTAGAATTTCACGACCGACGCGATGTCGGTGCGACGACAACTCATCTGCATCGTGTGAATGGAGAAGCGGCCGGCCTTCTGAGTTTTGGGCGCTTCGCTGACGGCGTTGAGGCCGACATCTTTAGCGGCGGCTAAAGTTTCGGCGACGAGCTTGGCTTGATCGTAGCCGCGGCCGGCGTCGAGTCCGCGTATCGCCTCAGCGGCTGCGGTGCGAATCGCCGGCTCATTCTTCAACCAAGTTTGCTGAACAGTATTCTCGTTCTCCAAAGATCGCCATATGTCCCACTGCGAACGTACGTGCGACCAGGCGGCCGTTGAGGCCATGAGTGCGGCGATGGCAAGTGCGGCGAGAGCCATGTAGCGTTCGCGGGCTTGGAGGCTGAAGAAAAGGCGTTTCATGGTTTTACTTTTTGCGCTGAGCGGCGCGCAGCGCCTCGGGCTTAAAGGTTATGACGAATGTAAAAGTCGTCAGTGTGTCGCGGGCGCGAATGTCGCGGCTGGCCACGCTGATTACTTCGGGCAGTTCCTTGATTGCCCGCTCAAAAGTTGTGATGTCGCTTGCATTGCTTGTACGCGCTTCAATCTCGATGGCATTGTTGGTTTTGCAATTCATGCGCTGAAAATCAACCGTGGCGGGTCGCTGCTGATTCGCGAGGGACAGCATCTCTAGGGGCATCGGCGATTGCGTGCTGAGGTCGGTGATGCGAGCGGAGAGTGCTTGGGCGGACTCGATTTCTTGGATGAGTGGGCGACGGGATTCGGTTGATGCCCCCAGTGCATTAGCGCGCCACGTAATGAAGCCTGCCCCGATTTCGAGAAGCAGTGAGATGACGAGGACAAGCATCGCGACACGAGCGCCATTCCAGAGGAGGTGGTTGAATTGCTCTTTTTTCCGGCGTTCCGCCAGGAAGTCGGCATCACGAATATCAGCCTGATCGAGTTGTGATTTATTTAAAATATAGGGAGCGTCTTTTCCACAGTGCAGCGTGAGTTGGGATTCGGTTAACTCGGCTTGGATGGGATCGTTAAGGGTGCGAACGTTGGTTTCGTCGGGTAGACCTGCACGCTCGATGATTTCGGCGGCCAGTGCATCAAGCTGTGTTTCGTCGCGATTGACGCTCATGGTAGCGACGGGCAGTGCGCCTGTATCAGCCCACGCGAGGGCGGTGAGGCGTTCATCGCCGACGTGAATCAGTACGCCGGCTTTTTCAGGACGCTGTCCGCAGAGTGCTAAGAATTCGGGAATCACTTGGCAGTGATCGGGCCAGGCGAAACTCTCTTCGGTAGTGAAACGACGGCGATGCGCCGCGTATGCGAGCGCCTGTTTACCGTCGGCTGAAACCACAAACCCCATGAGCATGTGTTCGGCCGGAAACGGTGAGAGTGCTTCCATTGCGAGCGAAACCTCCGCATTCGCATCGGCGGTCTCGAGTGCGATGGTGCGCGTGAAGAAGCGATTGCCTGGCAGTATCACTGCGGAGGAGCTGGAGCTTCGGGAAAAAAGTGAACTCATGGTATTGAGTTGGGGGTGGAGGCGGCGGGGCCGTTATCTTCAGACCAACGGAGAATTTTGAAAGGGTAATTCAGGCTTTGGTTAATGGTTCTTCCGCCTAGGGCAATCGTTACGGGGGTGGGGAGGATTACGCCTGGGGTAATGGAGTTGGTGGTCCTGGTTAAGGTCGACACCATATTGGTCGCAGATGTTCCCGACGAAGTGGTGCCATCTTGGGCGGTGGAGGCGGCGGTGGTCGAGGTCGAGATGCGAGCACCGGCAGCAGCAGATGCATCGATAGCGGGGTCGGCGTCGGGGTCGGCCACTGGGCCTGTATAGGTGACGTCGTCGCGGATGGCGACGAGGGCGTTGATGCGGCACTTGGCACGACCTTCTTTGACGGTGACGTGTACCCACATCAGGTGGATTTCATCATCAAACTTCCTAATCGGTGCATTAGCGCCGAGCATCTCGCGCACTTCGCGGGTGACCCGAAAATAGGGCGGCGTGCCCACGATGCGTTTCTGCATCGTGTCCTGCTTGGCACGAATTTTAGCAATTTGATTCAGGTCTAATCCCTGAGAGAGCAGAAGCGTGTCCGAGGCAGAATTAATATTCGTATCGCTGAAAGTATAAAGGCTCACGCAGCCCTTGAAGGCCTCGAGCAATGGGGTGGGGCTGCCGTTTTCGTCAAAGAAAAAATCTTTCGCAACCCCGATGGTGCGAAGTTCTTCGAATGATCGCAGGGCGCGGCGGGCCGGCTTGAAAGAAAGTTTCGCGCGTTGGTAGGCGGCATCGGTGGCCTCTTCTTCGAGCGATTCATATTTTTTACTCGTCCACGCCACTATCGCATCGGCCACGCGATCCGCGTCGCGCTGTTCGAGTCCGAGCGCAAAAAGGATTTGGATGAGGGAGTTTTTATCTAAATTGGCGAGCGGTAGTTTGCTGCTCTCATCTTCATATTCAAAAGTCACTTCGAGTCCATCGCGCGGGGGAATGCCGAGGTAGGCGTGAGGGTCTTCAAATCCTTGGCTGGGCGCGTGGATTTTATTTAAATCGATGGAGCGAATCTCGGCGACGACGGCGAGTGCGAGTTCCAGTTCGGACATGGCATCGACGCGTAAGCGCTGGCGATCGATTTCACGCGTGGCCATGGAGAGCTCAAGTGAGTTGTCCTCCATGAACCGGGCTAATAATAATGATGCCAGTGTGATGAGTACGAGGACGACGACGATGACTGAGCCGCGGCGATTCTTCATGGTCGGCTGGCGCCAGCGCGGCGAATGGGCAGGTCGATAACGGTTTCGGATTTTAGCACACCGCGAGCGAAGCGCAGGTGGAGTCGGGCGGGCTGGAGGTAGGAAGTGCCGCCCGTGTCACGCACGGGTTCCTCTTCAACATTCCAGCGTTTTAAATCGGCATCGAAATATTCGTACGCAATTGAAGTCACAAATGGCGACAGAATGGTTTCATGTTGGTCGTTGGCGTCGCGTTCGATTTCGAGACGTGATTGCCATTTGAGAACGAGGCCAAGTTCAGGTTGAGCGTAGAGGGAGAAGTCCACATCAGGGAGCGGCGCTTCGGGCCAGTCGGCCAGTCGACCCGCATCGGCGAGCAGAAAAGTCAGACGCGGCGTCATCGTGCCATCGAAGCCGTGGACATCCTTAATCGTGCAACCCTTTGCGCCGATGCCAAAGGTTGCCGAGGATAGCATTTCAGAAACTTGCTTGGTCGCAGCGCGTACGTGTTGATCGAACAAGCGCTGGTCTCGCCGCCCACCCCAGAGCTCGCTCATAGAGAAGAGGAATGTATTCAGTGTGACCAACAAAATTCCAAGGAGCGCGAGCGACACCAAGGTCTCAATGAGCGTGAAGCCACGATGCGATTTTGGATCGGATCTCATTGTACGGGCTTCGCCGGAGTATTTTCCTTCGGCTTGTTATTATTAGCACCGGCATTGTTGCTATTGTTATTGCCGGTATTTTTCCCGCCGGAGCCGGCTGCATCTTTCTTCTTTGAGGGGGAACTGATGTAACTTGTACCACCACCGGTGGTTTCATCGTAGCCGCGTTCTTTTAGTAAACGAGCCGCCGCATCATCATGTAGTTTTTTACGGTCGGCCTCAACGGACCATGTGGGGCGGAGTAAATACTGTGTCTCGATGTGAGGCGGCCCGAACGCGCCACCGCGTTCAGTTTGTATTTCAACGATGAGGGTGACGAAAAATAAATCACTGACGGTGGTGGGTAGGGCGCTGGCTTTCCACCTAGCCATACGTTCGTCGGGCAGGTAGATGTCGCCCCCGATTTCGAGATTCGCAAAGTTGATAGTCTCGAGCATCGCCGCGCGAGCACGGGCAATATCGTCGAGGCCGACCGAATGCTCTTTGAGCGCCACGCGGCCGAGCAGAACATTAGAGTACGCGGCGCCGAGGCCGACCGCTGCGAGTGCGAAGATGGCGAGCGACACGAGCACTTCGATTAAGGTGAAAGCGCGACGGTTCATTTGGCGTTTTCGCTCGGCAGGGGAGCGCAAGTGAGTGGATCAATCGGGATGATGCGTCGCTCGCCGTTTCGATTCACTTCGAGTCGCACGCGATCGCAGGTGCCGTCGGGAAAGAAGTGCACCTTTGCCAAGGCCTTCTCTTCGGCTTGTCCGCCAATTAAAATTGCGGCGACCACTTCGGGTGCGATGAGTTTTACTTTTACATTCTCCTGGCTCGGCAAGGTCTCGGAGCGACCTTCGCCCCACGTGTAAGTATCAGCGCCTTCGGCGCCACTATCGGGGGCGGACTTGAATTCGAGCACTTGGTTTTTTTCGACCGCCTCGCGGCGCACCGTTTGGAGGAGTGCGAGCATTGCATCTTCGGGGTCGTCGCGCGCGGTACCTTTTAATAAGGATGCGGAGCCGCCGATGAGTACAGCGGCGAGCATGCTGATGAGTCCGAGGACTAAGAGAACCTCGAGAAGGGTAAATCCGCGCGAGGAGCCTCGGTTGGTTTGGGGCTGTAATTCAGCGCTCACCAATTGCCGATGTCGTCGGGTGTATCGATGTTCTTGTCGCGACCTTTAGAAAATAAATCGTAGCTCTCAGTGTTGTGCGTGCCGGGGTAGCGGTATTGATAGGCCTCGCCCCAGGGATCGATGGGGGTGACTCCGCTCTTAGATTCGATGTAAGGTCCGCGCCAGCGATCCGCTTTACCTTCAGGTGCAGTAATCAGCGCTTTGATGCCTTCGTCGGTGGAAGGGAAGTCACCGAGGTCGATGCGGTAACGCACGAGCGATGTCTTCAGGGACTCATTAACGAAAAGTTTAGTAACTCCCTCTTGGCTTTGTCCGAGAATTTTATCGGTGTTGGTGACGGCGAGTCCGACGAGCATGCCGACGATGGCGACGGCGATGAGGATTTCCAGCAGCGTGAAGCCGGGGCGAAGTCGGGGTTGAGAGTTTTGACGAGTATTCATGGGGAAAGATTATTGGACGGCAGCTTCACTTTTCTTGGCGCTCTTAGCCTTATCATTATTGGTGTTGGTGTTGTTAGCGTCCGACTTTTTCTTGTCGTTATTATTGGTTGCCGCGCCCTTGTCGGAATTTTGTTTGTCGGACCAGCGTTGACGCATTTGTTCGCGGAAGGCCTGGGCTTGTTCGGCGGTCACGTTGGACTTATTGTCTTTCGTGTTGGCGGCGTTGCCGTTGGAGGCTGTGGTCACGCCAGTCGCGTTGCGGGCCTCACCTTGCATCGGCGCAGCATTATCTAATTTCAGAATTTGAGACTCGTGCAGTTTCATCTTCACCGCTTGGCCGTTGTTTTCGACGATGACCGTGTTGGCGGACTCGTCGTAACTTTTTACGGCGAGGTTGAGCGGTCCGTTGGAGGGTTCGCCTTGGGCGATCCAGGTCGAGGACTTGGTCGCTGGACTGTAGATACTAAAGTAGGTGACACCTTGATCGACGTAGACGCCGCGGAATTCGAGTGTCCCAGATTTTTCTCCAGGCGCCTTGCCTTCGCCAAATGGGGAGTTTTTGACGAGGCCTTGGAGATCGACTTCGGCATGGGCCACAGAAGCGCTGGCCGACATCACGAGGAGCGATAAAAGGAATGTGGCGGGGCGGCGGGACATTGGCGGGGTGCCTTATTAGAACACCCAATTTAGTCTTAGGTTTCGCCCTTAATTGTCCACCCTTGGGTTTTGGTCGCGATTAGCCCCGAAACCCCCTCATTGCCCCATCAGTCAATATAGCAGCTGTGTTCATTGTTATTAATGCTGAAACCCCTCCGGCCTGGTTCGCTTTCCCTTCGCGCGACGGCACTTAAGCTCAGTAGGTCAGGGTCGAACTATAATTAGAAATTTTAATTGTAAAGAAAGACGCCGAATTAAAATTGCGCACTTTTCGTTGAGCCTGTTTTTACGTTTTTGATGAAAACTGAAACCGTGCTCTCAGCTTTATTACTTGCCGCCGCGACAGCATTAGTCGCCTGGTTTTTGTTTTCGCTTTTAATGCCGTAGGCGGCTGGCCAAGTTGCACGCTCAGGGCTTTTGCGTTCGAGGGATTTTTGTATAATTTTGTAACTAAATTGTAATTAAATTAAACAAAAATTAGTTGGCAGGTGGTGAGGCGGGTTCGTAGAAAACCCTCGATATGAAACTCCCCTACCTCCTCCTCATCGCCGCTGCTGCTACCCCTGCCTTCGCGCAAACTGCTTCAGCTAAATCCCGTCTCTCCTACGATCGCGTAGCCGTTGGTTACTCTTCCAACGACTCCCTCAAGGGTTACGAATTAACTGCATCCGCTTTGGTAGGATCTAATGTAATCGTCACCGGCGCCTATCAAGACGTTGACGGCAAGGGAACATTGAGTGGCTTCGGCGGCCGTATCACTGGCTTCGGTTTGGCTTACAAGTTTAACGTTGGTCCTGGCGATTTGGCTCTCGGTTATCAGTATGCCCAAGGTCAGTTTGGCGCTTCTACAGGCATCGCTGTAGCAGAGCTAAAAGGTTTTGGCCTTAACTACCGTCAGGCAATCAATGACACCTTAGAATTCTCAGTTGGTTACGCACGTCTCTCTACTGAGTTGGGCGCCTTGGCAGTTGTAGGTGGCAACATTCAACTTGGGGCCGCAAGCGAAACATCTAATGTCTTCGATGTCGCTGTTCGTGTTAACGTAACTAAGAACCTGAACGCTGAGCTCTCTTATGCATTCCAGAACAAGAATGCCGGTAGCAATACGATTGGCCTGTCAGTAGGCTATAACTTCTAATAGCTCACTCAACTGCTTCTAGCACTTGGCCCGACCGAAAGGTCGGGCCATTTCATTTCCATAGCTCCAAGTTAGGCCCTAAATTCGATGGTGTGCTACAATTAACAGTTAAAATTGTAATGAAACGGCGTGCCTGCTCGATTGCATCACTCGGGTGGCTTGGCAAAGTCTCTCTCTATGAACCCCCCTCGAATACTTACATTACTTGCCGCCGCATCCCTCGTTGGCTGCCTCAATCCACAAGACGTTCACAACAGCGTGAGGGGCGATGATAAGGCGACAATTTCTGTTGGCGTTGCACAACGAAATATAAAAGTCGGAATGTCCGGTGCTGAAGTTGCGGAAGTACTTGGTTCGCCGAATATTGTTTCGACCGACGAAGAGAGCCGCGAGGTTTGGATTTACGATCGCGTAACTACATCTGTTCGCGCCAGTGCAGCCAATGGCCCCATGACCCTTTTCGTTGGCGGCGCGGCCGCCGCCTCGGAGCGCTCTCAGAGCACCCTCACCATTATCGTTAAGTTTGATAAAGCGGCAAAAGTGCGCGATCTCGCTTACCATACCTCAAAATTCTAAATCAGGATGAGAATCATCTCTACGGCCCTGTTGCTGTCGTGCTTGGCGATTGTTGGATGCCAGCACGGCATACCACAGGATGCCTTGGTACTGCAGCCGGATTCTATGGAGCGGCGTCAGTTAGAATCGCGACGATTTGCTGGTGGCAACGAAGGTGACATTCTTTCGGCATGTTCCGGCGTGGCGCAGGATATGGGCTTCACTATCGATGAATCAGAAACTAAATTAGGCGTGATGGTTTGCTCCAAAAATCGTGAAGCGAGTGACGCAGGCTCGCGCTTCATGGTTGCTCTTTTAGTTGGAGGCAACGCTGCTAACTCGATGGATAAATCACAGAAAATTCGATTATGCATCGTGGTTAAGCCAGTTAAGGCAGCAGGATCGGAAACCGCCGAGTGGGTAGTGAGGGCTACTTTCCAGCGAATGGTTTGGAATAGCTATGGGCAGCTTAATCGCCTGGAAGGTTTAAAAGATCCAGAGCTTTATACGCAGTTCTTCGAGAAGCTTTCCAAGTCAGTATTCCTCGAGGCGCAAAAAATTTAATCCATGAAAACTAAAACTACTATTCTATTACTCCTTGCATTTGCTTTAGTCGGCTGCGTGCACAATTCCACTAGCTCCGCCCTAGACGTTGGCACCGATCAGGTGCAAATCCGTCAAATCCAGAGTCGCGCTTTCGATACAACCGATAGGGAGAAAACGCTTCGCACGGTTATCTCGACGCTACAAGATCTTGGATTCGTTGTAGATAAGGCAGATTTAGGTCTGGGTACGGTTACGGCAACTAAGCTTGATGGATATGCCCTCCGTATGTCGGTCAGTGTACGTCCACGAAATGCTAAACAGCTCTTGGTGCGCGCTAACGCACAATACCAAGAAGAAGCAGTGACAGACCCAGGGCCCTATCAGTCATTTTTCGCATCGCTTGCTAAAGGTATGTTTCTTACGGCCCAGAACATAGATTAAACTTTGCCGTACGAGCATAGCCGTGGCGGCCGTACACAGTACAGCCGCTTTTGTTTAAACTTATGGTAATTTACCTATAAGGCTGCCTTTTTATTGTAACTCAAAGGTGGTTGAAAGAAGGAGAATGGGGGGTTATGATGCCAGCCATGAAATTAACTACCCCTAGTTTAATCTTCGCAGCTTTGGTGTTGGTTGTCGGTGGAGTTGCCCCCGGGGCATTGGCCGATGTGGATGCGCCTGCGACACCTAAGCCCGCCACTGTCGTGCCAACGGCTGTGCCTGTGAAATTAAGTTCCGAAGAGCGTTCAGCTATTTTAATTATAAACGGCCCTTCGAGCGACGAGGCATATTTCGGCAGGTTGATTGGCCCCAAGGTTTCGTCAAAGGCCTCCTCCAGTGGAATTTCGGTTTCACCGGTAGAAGTGAAGCAGGCGACCGAGAAGGAGATGATCAACGAAGCGCGCGGACGCGGTGCGAGCTTCCTGGTGGTCGTTGATGTCGGAAATTTTAGTTCCACTAATGCCGAAATTATGGGCCAGAAGCAACGTCGCATGGCCGCCGCCTTGGTGTGGCGCATCATTGATATTACTGGAGCCAATGTTGCCGTGGCTTCAGGTGAGGCGAAAGACTTTAGCCTTGGTGAGCAAATTTTACCTGAAGCAGAGCAGTCTTCCAACTTAGCCGATAAGCTATCGGCTAAAGCCGGACTTGAAATTGCCGATGCGCTCAAGAATTTCACCGCAAAAGTGGCGAACGAACTTGCGGTGCCGATCGACATCATCGCCGACGAACTCAGCTTCCCGAGCATCGTGGTCGACAAGGATTACACGGTAAAACGCTCGAAGGAAAACCTGCAGGTTAAGTTGAGCGGGTTCACCGTCGTGGTGGATGGCATTGTGGTGGGAACAACAAATAATGATGCGCCAATTAATCTGCCGCTCGGCCTACATGATATTTCGCTGGAGCGTAATGGATTTGTAGGCTGGAAGCAGCGCGTGAAAGTTTCGCAGGGCTTTTCCTTGCGCCCCGTGATTCGCCCCGACCCGCAAAGTCTGGCCGCTTGGCGCGAACAGGTTAAATTCCTGCAGGATCTCTCGGCGGGCGCGAAGTTGACGGATGCACAGGTTGAGTTGGTTAAGGGCAGGGCGGAAGAGTTGCGCAACAGTGGCTATCGCGTGGACATTAAGGTTGATGCCAAGGCGCTGCCCGAGACGGTAGTTTATCCGCGACACTAATTTCCGTGCTGTCGATTCGTAACAACTCGTGTCTCAAGTGGTCGGCCCCATTGCTTATGGCGATGGTGCTGACTGGTTGCGTTTCGAATTACGCCGAATCTGCCCGGTCATTTCAGTCGTCTTACGGTACGGGCAACTATGCGAATTCATTAATCGAAGCGCAGGACTTAATGACGCATGCAACGGCGGAGGACGAGGTAGTTTTGAAATTACAATTGGCCAGCGTGCAGCGCGAAGCAGGAAAAATTAAGGAGAGCGTCGATACCTTTGAGTCAGTTGAAAATTCATTCGGCCAGTACGATGCCGCCCCCGAAATTTCTTTGAGTGGAGAGGGTATTGCAGCATTTAGTAGTCCGTGCGCGTTTCCGTACCGCGGTCGTGCGTATGATCGCATTATGGCGACCACCTATCGTGCGCTGAACTATTTAGAGTTGGGCGACCAAGAGAAAGCACGTGTCGCCTTGAATCGGGCCTTATTTAGACAGGAAGACGCGAAGCGGATGGTGGCGGAGCGGGAGCGGATTGCTCGCGAGGAAATGAATAATGCGGAAGCAAAAGATTCTAATGTTGGTCAAGCTACGCGCAGTGCTGAAGTCACCTCAGCGATGTCGGAAGGCGCCGCGGATTTCGTGGGCCTGCCGATTTACCAGGATTATATGAATCCGCTGTCGGTGTGGTTGCATGGCGTTTTCTTTTTACACACCGCGCAGGGCATTGAGGATGTTGAGAAGGCGCGGAAATCTTTGGAGCGGGCGCAGGCATTGGCTCCGCAGAATCCGTCTATTCAAGAGGATGCGGTTTGGGCGGCGAAGTCGGGCGCTCGTCCAGCTGTAGACGGCAAGTGCATCGTTTACGTCGTCCACGAAACCGGCGAAGCCCCCGCGTGGAGTGAATTCAAGTTCGATCTTCCACTGATTATTTTTGATAACAATGCGCCGATTATGCGGGTGGCGTTTCCAAAAATTTCGCCGGTGCCGAATCGCGATAACTTATCCATTCGTTGTGCGACTGGTAATTTTAACCCGGCACCACTCGTGAGTATGGATGCGATTGTGGCGCGTGAGTTTAACGATGAGCTGCCAGGTGTGCGCACACGTGCGGTCGCTTCGGCTGCACTCAAGGGTATCACTGCTTACGTCGCCAACAAAGCGGCGGCGGAACACAATCGTCGCAATAACACCGAGGGCTCGGGGCTCCTGTATTTAGCCACTATAATTGCGACTAACACTTATACAACTCAGTCGGCGCAGGCCGACTTAAGAAACTGGGCCACTTTACCCAAGAATATCAGCATGGTGAGGTTGGTTGTTCCAATTTCGGAACAAATTTATCTGCAAAATGACCTCGCCCGACCCCCAGTCTCATTTACTATACCTAACGCAAAGTCATTAATCCTTTATTGCAAGACCCCTGCTAAAGGCGGACCCCTTTCCCTCCACAAAATTATTCTTAACCCATGAAAAAGTTACTCATCGCAGCAGCAGTATTATCCCTCGCCGGTTGTTCTTCACCTCGCGGTGCGAGCTACATTGAAGCCAAAGATGGTAGCGGCATCGTTAGCCTGGACAAAGTGAACGTCCAAGACTTTGCATCTGCCGCCGACGGCATGTTGCGCTCGCTCTATGACTCGCCTGCATTCGCCGGAGCGAAGCGCTCCGACGGTTCGCCTATTTTAATGGTGGGTCGCGTGACCAATGACACCGGAAGTAATTTCGATACGAGTCAGCTCGTGAAGAAGATGACGGTTTCGTTAACACGCAGCGGCAAGGTACGCGTAGCGAAAGCTGCGGGCTTTGGTGGCGCTGAAGATCAAGCCGCCGCAGAAGCGCGAGCGAGCCAGGCGCTCGTCACCGGTGAATCGGCGAAGCCGCTGCTCCCTGATTACACACTCTCTGGAAAAATTTTAGAAAATCGCGCCTCGGCTGAAGGCGTACAACAGGCCTCTTACATTTTCCAACTCTCACTCACCGAGGTGAAGACCGGCTTAGCGGTTTGGGAAGAAGAGAAGACGATCACCAAGCAAGGCTCTAAGAGCTCGGTCGGCTTCTAATCTAGGCATGTCGCATGAAATCGACGGTAAGCGAGGGACAATGCGAGTTGGCCCACTTTCCGCTTGCCCGCACGGCAACGCACGCCTTCTTCAAGTGTCCTGGAATGGAGGGGTGGCAGAGTGGTCGATTGCGTCTGATTCGAAATCAGATGTACCGCAAGGTACCGGGGGTTCGAATCCCTTCCCCTCCGCCAGGATAATTTAAAGGGATGAGAACCCTTGGGTTCGGTGAGCCCGCATGGGCGAACAGGCAATCCAGCCGACCGCGTCGCGCTCAAGCCCTTAAGGCACTTCGGCTAAGACTGGAGCCCAATCAACTGTGTCCAGGTGCAGTAAGCTGACTTTGATGCCGAGTTGGTCGAGGTACGCAACGTGTTCAGGGTCTCCGCCCATGAGTACGACGTGTGACGGCCTGTGGCTGGCGAAGAAGGTTTTAATTTCACGCTTATAGGCTTGGAGTGTGCACGACCCGAGGTCCACGAGGCAGAAATCATTGGCCTGACTAAAAAGTTTGGCTCGGGCGATTGGACGCAGCTTTGTGCGTTTCGAGGCCGCGACAATCAGTGCCACCTTATTAAAACCAGCCATGTCTTGATCTGCGCTGACGTCCCGGTGGATGAGGTGACGACGCTTAGGTCCTTGGCTGACTAATAGCCCGCGCTCAATTAAAAGTTGGGTCGCCGAGAAGACGGTAACGAGGTTTGATCCGTAGTGAGCCGAGAGTTTGCGAATGGATGGCAGTAGGCCGGTCCAGGTTTGCATTCTTAAGTCTCGCTCTATCGCTTCAGCAAGTTGTTCGTGTGCAGATTTAGCTTCGAATTTATTGATACGAACGTCCTCGGGCTTTTTTTTAGAGCGGCGCTTTTTCACTTTTAAAATACGTCGGTTTAAAAAAACATTCTGATAAACTTTTTTCAACAAAAAAATATGCTTGGATTTCGACATATTTTGAGGCGTGAGCGATGCGTCGTGCGAGCGCACGTATGGCGACAGAGCGCCCCCTTACCCGTGCGTTATGTAACTCCCCGTGTCACCGTGCCCA
>CAIVVQ010000037.1 GCA_903909465.1 uncultured Opitutia bacterium
AGGGCGACGGTCTTGTGCGTCCCAATATCAATCACCGTGATCATCGCTGGCAGTGGTTTATTTTTCATCGGGTATAGGTAGGCACGAGGCGAGGTTCGGGAATGGGTCGTCCAGAAGTACGATTCTGAATCGAAAGTTTAAGCATGTAAGCGTTCGCCGTCAGTCCGGGGCGACGAAGCAATCCGTCCAAATCCAGACGCGATAAAATCAATAGTTCATTGCGCCAGTTAGCAGTCGAGAAAACGATTTCGGTTAATGCCGGACGATCCGCTGGCTGCGAACGAGGACTGACCATCACGCGCAAGTTGGAACCAGGCGCGTCTTCTTGCGCATTAAAACAATCGCGCATCGAAACCGCCGACCATTGACGGTAGATGCGTTCATAATTGCTCCGCGCGTCCAACAGGAACGGGCCGACAATTTCAATGCCCTCAATTGAGATTTTTTCGCCTGCACCCGTGGTACGAAAATCAATGATCTCTGGTAAATACCGAATGGATTGCTCGGGGTAACCTGTGGCTGAAAACAGCGTGCCTTCGGGACTGACTAAACGCACGACCATCGGGCCCGAAGCCGCAATTAAAGCAATGCGGCCAATTGCCACCCGCTCTTTGAGCGTCACCTCAAGCGTGCCATCATTCAATCGACGCACCGCCGCACTCAGGACCTGCGGGTCCGCTTCTAAATCTTTTTTAATCGTCGCCACATCCTTACCCACACCATCAAGGCCTTGCATCACGGTTTTTTGTACTGCCGCAACTGGCATAAATCCGTCCGTCTTGAAACGTATCGTTGGCCTAGCTGACGTGGCGGTCTCATCATCAATCGAGAACCAAATCACTCCAATGAGGGCGAAAAAGAAAACCGTGGCCAGAAATACCGGTAGCCGTGAACGCGCGGCACGGCGACGGCCCAACTCATCCGTGGGCACGCGACGTACCTTCTGCTGAATCAGCTTTTGCCACTCGCGATTATCGGGGCCCTTGAAAACTTCCCGTCGGGTCGAGAAAGCCTGAATGATGCGTTGGATAAAATTCATTTTATGGGGCGCGACCCGATTGGGCGCGAGTTAAGGCGGGAGCCACCATCTTGTCGACGAGCGTTGTGAAGCTCAGGCCCAGACACGAGGCGCTTTTCGGCATTAAACTGGTCTCAGTCATTCCAGGCATCGTGTTGATCTCGAGAAAATAGAAATCACCGCTGGATTCAAGAAAGAGGTCGGCCCGTGCAAAATCGCGACACCCCGTAGCGGCAAAGAGCTTCTGAGCGGCGATTTGAATTTTCTTTGTGAGTTCCGGCGCAATCGGGGCGGGAAACAGGTACTCCGACGAGCCCTTGGTGTACTTGGTTTGGTAGTCGTAAACCCCTTTTTTAGGGACGATTTCAACAATTCCCAGTGCCTTGCCGCCCAATAGGCCGATGGACATCTCACGGCCGACCAAACGCCTCTCGGCCATCCACTGTCCATCTTTCGAAAGCTTTTTCAACGCCGCCTCTACTTCGGCCAAACCCTCCAAAACATATAGGTCGACGCTACTACCCTTGTCGGCCGGTTTTATAATTAAATTATTCCCCAAAGCCTGTACGAGTTCCTGGGCACTCGGCTTAGCGTCCCCCGCGAAAGCGATTTCGGGAATGGCGGGCACGCCCGCCGAACGCATGACTTTCTTAGTCGCAACCTTATCAATGCAAAGTCGGCTCGCCGTCACATCGCAGCCCGCATACGCAATACCGCGTGCCTCGAGCTCCATCTGCACCTGGCCGTCTTCACCGTAGTCACCATGAATAACAGGGAAAACGACATGCTCATCGGCGTTGATCCAATCCGGTAAAGTATTCTCATCCAATTCCACGAGCTGCGATCCAGGCAGAGCCTTGGATACCGCCCGACCAGAGCGTAGGGAAACTTCGCGTTCGGCCGAAATCGCACCGCAGAGTACCACGACTTTGCGTTTCAATTTCACAGCAGATCCCTCCATTCACGACCCAGAGCGATGATTTCAGGCTCCAAAAGCTGACCGTGCTTGAGTTGCACCTGGCGACGGACTTCGCGCATCAGGCCCAACACATCGGCAGCACTGGCTTCACCTTTATTAATAATAAAATTCGCATGTATGGGCGAAACCATCGCCGAACCCACCTGCACACCTTTTAACCCACTGTCATCAATCATCCGTCCGGCATGATGCGACGTTGGGTTACGGAATACACAACCGGCACTCGGGTCGCGCGGCTGACTTTGCCGGCGTTGCTGACTGTAAGTTTCCATGGTTTGCCGAATCACTTCTGGCGTCGCCCTCCCCGTCGCCTTTAACACCGCTGACAACACAACTGCACCATGCAGCTGCGGGCAATCGCGGTATAAAGCGTCGAAGCAATCGCGCTTCGCATGACGGACCACACCCATCGGCGTGACCCATTCAATCGATTCCACTAAATCAAAAATCCAGGCATTCATCGCTCCCGCATTCATACGTAACGAACCACCAATGGTTCCGGGAATGCCCTCCAGAAATTCAAAGCCCTGCAAACCTTCGCGCGCCGCAATACCGCAAAGCTCTTTCAGACGCACACCACCGCCCACGCGTATCCGATCGCCTGACTCCAATTTAATTGCACCCCAACTTTCGGCCGCAAGGTGGATAATTAATCCATCATAGCCTTCATCGGGCACCCAAAGATTAGAACCACGACCAATAACAAAATACGGTAAGCCCAATTCACCCGCGGCCTGTAAAAGCGTTTTAACGTCGGCCACCGAAACTGGCTCCGCATACCAACGCGCCACGCCGCCAACGCCCAGCGTGGTGTGCTTTGCCAAGGGTTCATTGGCTTTTAAAACTGTGCTGACCGAAAGTTTTCCGACAACTGCTTCACTCAGATCCTTGGTCAGTGCTGGCAGGCCTTCTCGACGCAATAATAAGGCATATTTTTCTGCATCATGCTCAATGTCACCCGCACCGACAAATGCGACCACTGCATTCTGTCCGTCGACGAGCTCCTTTAGCCGTGCGGGTAAATGATTTCGGTCTTCAATTAACTTAAGTCGAGAATCGGCCACCACCGATTGCGCACTACCACCTTCAATCGCAGTCTCGCCCGCCGAGTACACCGGCAAGACCAAGGCGCCATCCGCCACCTGCAGTGCCTGACGAAACTCCGCTGCATATTGTCGGGTGCGAGTGTGACGATGGGGCTGAAAAACCACGATGAGTTTTCCGTCGTGCGTTTCCTTCACCCAATTTAATAAAGCCGCAATCTCCGTCGGGTGGTGCGCGTAATCTGCAAAGACCAATAAGCCTTTGCGTTCGAATAAAATATCTTGTCGACGGCGAATACCGCACCAGCGGCGCAAAGGATCCGAAATAATCGCGCCCGTAATTAAATGCGTGACGGTTAAAGCCATCGTCGCATTCGCGCGATTAAACGCACCCGTCACTGGAATTTCTACCGAAATATCCGGGAACTTTCCGCCTAAATGCAACAGCGAGTGCTGCGAGGTTGCACGCACACATTGGGCCGTGTAATCGCCCTGCTCACCCACCCGAATCACCCGCGCACGCAACCCCTGCGTCAAACGCTCCAAGCGTTCATTGCCAGCCGGAATCACCACCGCCGTCTTCGTTCGTTCAAAGAGCGCACGGAAAACGGCTTCGAGGGCGGCTTCGTCTTTATAGTAGTCAGGGTGATCCCAATCCAAATTCACCGCCACAGTGATGTCGGGTGAAAAATGACTAATTGTGCCGTCGCTCTCGTCCACTTCCGCCACCACCCAAGGCGATTCTTTCGTCGCATGTGCCGGCGGAAAATGTGGATCACGAAATAATCCGCCTAAGACATAACCAAAATCAATGCCCGCAGAGGCCAGAGCGGAAACCAGCAAGCCACACGTCGTGGTTTTACCGTGACTGCCGCAGATCGCCACGAATCGTTTATTCTCCACCCGCTCTGCTAGCAATTCACCACGACGTAAAAGACGCCCGCCATTTTTCTCGACTAAATCCAGTGCGGGATGTCCCGGCTTCACTGCACTGGACCGACCAATCAGTGTTGGTTTGCGACCCGCAGCCCAAGGATCCCGCAACAGCGGAATTTCTGTATTCGCTAAATGATTTTCCATGGGGCTTCCGGTGGAGTCATCCCAACCCGAAACCTCAAAGCCCTCCTCCTTTAAATAGATAGCCAATGGGCCAACGCCCATACCACAGGCACCCAACATCCAAATGGATGGAGGCGAACTCATTTATTTTTAGCAGCAAAAGTCGCTGCGAGTTGCAAAGTTTCCACATACATTTCGTCCCAACGATTATTCGCATCCAACATCGCCAACGCATCACGCATCGCCGCCAGGCGAGCTTTGTCGTTTAAAATTGCGAACGCTTTTTCACTCAACTGTTCGATTGAACCTTCACTTAATAATTCGGCCGCCCCGAGTCCCGCGACCGATTGCGCATTGGCAGTTTGATGGTCATCCGCGGCCAATGGATAGGGAATTAAAATAGAGGGCGTACGACAGCTCGCTAATTCGGCAATCGTTCCCGCACCCGCACGGGTAATCGCCAGATCCGATGCCGAATAAGCCGAACCCATTTGATTACAAAAAGCTTCGAAGCGAACGATTGAGTTTTCCGTGCGCACGTCACCCACCCGGCCGCCCGCACCCGTCAAACAAAGTACATGCACATCGCGACTCGCAAACTGCGAGAGGTTCGCCTCCACCCAATGCGTTAAAACCTGAGCGCCCTGACTTCCGCCCGTGATTAATATGAGTCGGCCCGTCAGAGGGAAATTGATGGCCTTACGTGCCACTTCCCGCGCCGATAAGAAAATTTCTTGGCGAATGGGAAAACCCGCATCGTGTTGGCGTTCGGCCGCTAAACCATCAATGCGTACACCGGCAGGCAAATGTACCGACCGCGCAAAGCGTGCAATCAGTCGGACCGCTTTGCCTGGACGACGATTCGCTTCGTGCACCAAGACCGGAATACCCTGCAACGCACATACCAGTGCGGGCGCTAAGCTCATGAAGCCGCCAAAACAAATGAGAACCTGCGGACGAAACTTTCGTACCTGAAGCCAGGCCGAAAACATCGAGCCCAGAAGTGCCGGGAAAAATAATAGTTTATTAATTACTCCGGGACCAAAGCCACGACCACGCCCTGCAATAAAATTTAAGCCCGCGTACTTCGCAGTCATCTGCGTGTCCACGATCTTACGGCTCACCACCAACAGCGATTCGTGTCCTTCTTCATTTAAGCGCTGCGCCAAAGCAATGCCCGGCGCGATGTGCCCACCGGTTCCACCACAGGCTAACAGAATGCGACTCATGCGCGTGCCTCCTTAGGGACAAACGGCACGCGAGCGGCATCACGAATACAATTAAGGATCAAGCCCACCATGCATGACATAATGACCAAGTTGGTGCCGCCGTAACTCAAGAACGGCAGCGAAATACCCTTGGTAGGCAAGAGGCCCGTCACCACGCCCATATTCACGAGCGCTTGTAAGACCAAGAAGAGTGTCGCCCCTAAACAAACATTGAGACGATAGAGGTCGGTACTGAAACGCATCGCCTTATACGCTAGCCAGAAAATCGCTAAAAACGCCAACGCCACCAAGGTGGTGCCAATCAAGCCGTGCTCTTCACCGATATTCGCCAAGACGAAGTCAGTATGCGCTTCCGGTAAATAGGCGCGGACTTGTAAGCCGTTCGCTGCTCCCTTGCCGGTGATACCACCCACTCCGAAAGCCACCATGCCCTCGAAGAGTTGATACGCCTCATCACCGCGCTTGCCCCACGGATCCATAAAAGAAGTGAAGCGGCGCAGGCGACTTCCCCAATTCAAAACTAAAATGGCAAACCCAACTACGCTGATTAAAAATGCTGGCATCACATACTGCGTACGCACACCCGAAATCAACATCATCGCACATCCCACCGTCGCACAAAGCACAATGGTTCCTAGGTCCGGACCGAGCGCAATCCCCAGACAGATGACACCAATGAGACTCACCGGGTAAAGGAACCCTTCACGAAAATCAATCCAACCACGCGGTGTAAATAAATAGGGCTCACGGCCGCTGAATTTAAAGATTCTAAATTTCGGCGTAATCGTATGACGCTGCATGCTTGCGAGTTGGTGCGATAAAAAAATCACCAAAGCAATTTTTCCTAAGTCCGATGCCTGCAAACGAATGATACCTAAATCAATCCAGCGCCAGGACCCATTCACCGTCACCCCAATCCCAGGAATCCGGGCTAACACCAATGCAACCAGTGCAATCCAAAGAATCGCCCAACGGTACTGGCGTAATCGATCCAAGTTGACGCGGTACGCCAACCAACCCGCCAGAAACGCGAACGGCACATACATTAACTGTCGATCAAAGGCCTGCGTACGGTTTTTCGACGAGAGCGAAATCCCTGCGCTGTACTGATTGACCAAACCAAACCCCACCAACGCCACCGCGATCACCGCAATCCAGAAGGCATAGGCCGCCAGGTGGCGGGGGCTCTCCTTCTTGAGTGTGATGTTCATGGTGACGTTGACCCTTCAGGCTTACTGTTTCGCTGGCTTGTCCGCATCGCTCGCAGCTGGAGCAGGCGAACCCGAAAGCGGAACAATCTTCAAAGTCGTGAAGACCGGAATCGGTGCAGCCGCCGCAGGCTTAGGGGCAGCAGTAGACTTAGTCGTGGTCGTCGCTTTAGTTGTCTTAACGGGGGCTGGCGCAGGAATCTTGATTCGCTGACCGGGATGCAAGGTAGCGTTCTTCGGCAAACCATTAGCCGCACAAAGCGCAGTCAGCGTCACATTTTCGCGAGTCGCAATCGACAACAGAGTGTCATTGGCACCGGCGACGTAAACGCCACCAGGACCAACAGGCGCAATAGTATTAATCGTTGTCGGCTTAGGTGTAGCGATACTCGGGGCGGGGAACGTGGAACGCGAGCCAGCGGAATAAGCCGCAAGGTCAGGTTCTCGCTCGAAGCCAGAGGTGCTTCGGCAGCCGTTCACTCCAACGAGGACGGCGATGACGCAGAGGTGCAGAAGCACGACGGCGGTGACGGTGATGATAGGACGCATGTGTGTATGTGGGTTTGGGTTGGGAAAAATTAGGTGCGGTTAGAAAGGGCGGTGGCGGCACGTTCAAAAACGAGTCCGCGTTCAGCGTAACCCGCAAACATATCGAAACTGGAAAATCCGGGACTGAGTAAAATCGCCATCGGGCCATGCGCATCGCGCGCCGCAGCGACGACCGCATCTTGTAAGGAATCAAAATAGATCGCGGGCTTACCGAGCTCCTGAAAAGTTTTTAATAACTCCGGCCCCGTTTCACCAATTAAGTATGCCGCATCAATGCGCGGGGAAACTTGCTCTGCAAAACGCTTCAAGTCGCCACCCTTCCATTTACCGCCCCCAATCCAGCGAACGGGAATCTGAAATTGTGAAAGGGCCGCAAGCACGGCGTGGAAATTCGTCCCCTTGGAGTCGTTCCAATACTCAATGCCGCGGGCTTCCGCGACTTTACGCAAGCGATGCGGCGCGGGACGGAAGAGTCGGGCGGATTCTTCTAAAATTCTTAAGGCAATGCCCTTGGCTTGCCAGTAACGCACTGCGATTGCCCAGTTCTCACGTTGAGGCCACGACTCAAAAATAGACCCCGCGGGAATCGATTGCTCCACCTCGGCGCGCGTGGCCACGATTGTTTCAGGCGGTAATTCAATGCCGAATTGTTTCGCAGCCGCAGCGACGGATTCGCCGACAATTAAAGTGCCACCCGGTACCATTCGCTCCACGAGTTTATACTTCGCCCGGAAATAACTTTCGAGGTCGCCGTGTCGGTCCAAGTGATCTTCATCAAAGTTAATCCATAAAACCGTCTCAGGTGAAAAGTAACGAAGGTCTTCGCATTGGAAGGAACTGACTTCTACGACCGCCAAGAACGCCGCATTCGAAGAAGTGTTGGCCAGCGCCGTTAAGGGCAGACCGATATTGCCACAGGCAATCGCATTCAAACCGGCACGCTTGTGCGCAAAGGATAAAAATTCGGTTAAAGTAGTTTTACCGTTCGTACCCGTAATCGCAATTGAAACGCCACCCCAGAGAATGGCACCAAAATCCAATTCACTCAGACACTGCAAGCCCGCACGGCGTGCCGCGAGTAACCACGGATGCGGCTGAGGAAAACCAGGACTGTAAATCACGAGGTCGTGTCGCTTTGCCTCTTCCGCCGTAAACTGTCGGTTCTCACCCTTCTCGTCATAAATGACGGACGCAAAACCAGCCAAGCTCAAGGCTTCCGCCACTGCACGGCCGCTCACGCCCGCACCCAAAACCGCAGCGGGGCGAGTCAAACGACGACGCAGGTGATCGGGAAATTCGTTCATCGTAACTTAAGGGTGAGCAGACCCAGTAGTCCGCAAAGGAAAGAGAGAATCCAAAAACGGGTGACGACCTTCGTGGACGCCATCCCAAGTTTTTGGAAGTGATGGTGAATCGGCGTCATCAAAAACAAACGCTGACCACCCGTACGCTTGAAATAGGCGACCTGTAACATGACCGAAATCGCCTCGACCACAAAGACGCCACCGGCAATCGCCAAGAGAAAGGGCTGGTGGATCAAACATGCCATACTACCCAAGGCACCACCGATTCCCAAGGCGCCGACATCCCCCATGTACAACTCGGCAGGCGCCGCATTGTGCCAAAGGAAAACTAAACTGCCGCCAATTAACGCCGAAGCAAAAATCGCCAACTCGCCGGCGCCTGGCACATAACTAATCCGCAGGTAGCTCGCAAAGATGTGATTACCCACCAAGTAAGCGACGACGCCTAAAATAAAGGTCGTAGTGATGACACAACCAATCGCTAAACCATCCAATCCATCAGTCAAATTTACCGCATTCGAACTGCCGACGCAGACCAATATAATAAAAAGTGAGGCGATGATTAAACAAATACCGAACGGCAAGCCCAAGGAGTCGGCCGACCAAAGCGGACCATTAAAAATCGGTAGCCAAATTTCACACAGGCTACTGCGGTAGCTAGCGTCACATAGAACAATCAGTATGGCACCCAATGCCACCAAGACCTGACCCAATAATTTAGTGCGTCCAGCAATACCGTCGGCACTCTTATGCTTCACCTTCAGCCAATCATCCCACAGCCCCACACCGCCCATACCAACCAGACAAAACAGCGTCGCTAGAACTAAAACATTTGGCTGAGCCCAAAGTAAGATCGACGGTATCACGGCCACAGCAATTAAGAGACCTCCCATGGTGGGAACCTTGCCGCCTTCTTTAGCCAATTCACCCATCAGCTGCGCTGAACGCTCAGGCTGACGTAAAACAGCGAGAGCCTTAATGATGCGACGTGAATAAATCATACCGATGAGCAACGCCGTAAATCCTGCCAACAGGGCACGCACCGAAAGGTATTCGAAAAGACGGAAAGGACCCCAGATCGATTCCAGATGATGTAGGTAGTAAAGCATGTCTTAGTGAAAAGAGATTTGAGTTTGGAGATGGGCCGGCAAAACGCGCTCTAAGGCACCCGCACGACTGCCCTTAACAAAAATATAACCATGGTGACGGCTGATAATGTCAGTTACCTCCGCGTGCGATGAGGCCAAAACTTTTTTCACACCCGCAACCTTGATACCCGCAAGTAATTCGGCGACATCGCCCGACCAACCCACGACTTCATCACCGGTGCGGAGCGGTAAATGGGCGCCACACTCGCGGTGGAGTGCCGCCGATTGCGCTCCCAACTCAGCCATACCGCCCAACACAAACAATCGCGGGCGTGCATCCGCCGCACTGAGACGGTCGAAGCATTGCGCGGCATCGATGAGTGAAGCCGGACTCGAGTTATAACAATCAATATAGAAAGTTTGGTCGGCCGACACATGCACACTGCCCCGCCCCAGCGGCGGCAACCAGCGAACCAGCGCCTCGCGGATCGCAGCAACACTCACACCCACCTCTTTCGCTGCCACAATCGCCAACGCGGCATTACGTGCTAAACCGTCGGAGATCGCCGCCAACGCATACGCTTCACCATCCAAAGTGAGCACACGCTGGGCGCCTTGTGAATAGAGGGAGGCTGAAATTAATCGAGCGGGCTTAACCGCAGGAGCG